>JAZOLS010000103.1:0-6723 GCA_045653245.1 Faecousia sp. | reverse complement strand
GCAACTAAAAAACATCGTACCCAACCGGGAAAAGGCGCTGACTTATGCGAAAAAGTTCGACCTGCAGACCCACTTCGATCAATTGCGCGCATTTCTTGGGAAAGGCGCCGAATCCATGATTCGTCTCGAAGAGAAAGAGGGCAAATACGATCTTATCAAGCACGCCCAGCGCCTGGAGATCATCCTTGCTCATTGGGATGAGATTTTGCAGATCATGGACGAAGAATTGCTTTCCGCAACGGAATTGGGAAAAGTCCTGGATACCTTGGGCGCGCCCAAAACAGCCGCGGAAATCGGTATTGACGAAGCGTTGGTGCCCACAACTTTCCGTATGACAAAGGATATTCGGGATAAATATGTCCTGTCCCGTCTGTGCTGGGATCTGGGCGTTCTGGATGAAATGAAGCTGTAAATATAGGCCAAGTAAGGAGGTATTCCCATGAAGAAAAAGACATGGCTCTTCCAACTGATATACTATGTAAGCATCCCTCTTTTCTACACTTTATTGCTATATTTCGCTTCCTTGATGATGCGGCCGGATGGCAGCCCAAGCCTGGGAGCGATTGTAACGGTCACACTTTTCTTTTGTTTTTTGGCAACGCCCCTTTTTATCGCAATTTGGATGCGATTCAGTCTGCTGAAATGGTATGTAGACCCCTTTGCCGCCACCTGCATTCCTCTTTATCTCTATTGCGGAATGATTCTCAACTTATCAAAGCGCACAAATGATCTTCTGTCCGCTTTCAAAGAGGTAAATTTCAGCCTTTCCAACAATGGCGGAGAAGGTTGGGTCTTTCTTGGCGGTTTATTTCTCTTTGGACTCGCCGCATCCTTTTCCGTTGCACGAAAAAATGGCGAAAGCATTTCCTACCGACTACTGGCAAAGATAGCAAAAGATGGCACCTGAAGGTGCCATCTTTTTATTCTTTGATTGATCCATCCGCGCCGATGGTCACTACCTGCCAGGGGATGAACTTTCCGCTTTCCTGCAGGGCCTTTTTCGCCGCAAATTCCAATCCGCCACAGCAGGGCACTTCCATGCGGACGATGGTCACGCTTTGAATGTCGTTCTCCCGAATAATATGGGTCAGTTTCATGCTGTAATCGATCCCATCCAGTTTCGGGCAACCCACCAAAGTGACTTTCCCCCGGATAAAATCCTCATGGAACGATGCGTAGGCATAGGCGGTACAATCTGCGGCGATCAGTAATTTCGCCCCATCATAATAGGGTGCGTGCAGGGGGGCAAGTTTGATCTGCACCGGGAAATTGCGCAGTTGGGATGTACGGACAAATTGCACAGGCGGTGCTGTTTCCTGTATTTTCGCCAAATTCTCTTTCACGGCCGCCTCATCATAGGCGGCCGCTTCCCGCTCTACAAAGGAGATCGCCCCCGTTGGACAGGTTGGCAGGCAGTCCCCTAGCCCATCACAGTAGTCATCCCGCAAAAGTTTTGCCTTTCCATCCACGATTCCAATGGCACGTTCGTGGCAGGCATTGGCACACAGGCCGCAGCCGTTGCATTTTTCTTCATCGATTTCAATAATTCTTCTTTTCATGCACGCCGCTCCCTCTTTTGGTTTTTCACGATCTCCATCATAGCATTGTACATTTCTTCACCCACACATTCCTTAGCATGTTTGCACCATTGCACACAACTCAAGGTATCGTTATACGCCACAAAGCCGCAGTGTTCGCAGGGCATTTGGGTATCAATGGAGAACATTTCGATTTCGTGGCCGCACTGGGGACACACCTTTTCAATAATGGTCGGGGTCCTGGGTTTCCCCTGGCATCCGGACATAGTCATAATACATACCTCCTTTTGGGTTTTCTACAGCATACCAAGTTTATGTGCCTGCTTCCGTGACATTATCACATAACAATACCGCCCCAGCCGGGGCGGTATTTTATAGCGTACAGCAGGTTATCCGCAGGTCGTTTTCTGCTCTTCCGCTTCTTTTTTCATTTGCTCCAAAGCCTCTTGGGATTGCTGTTCCAGAATGGCGGCCTGTTCAAAGCCCTCCGTGCTCTCCTTGCTGAACATGATCCGCAAAGTCAGCAGGATCAGTTTGATGTCCAACATCAAAGAATAGTTCTCAATATACATCATATCCAGGCGCAGTTTGTCATACGGGGAAGTATTGTATTTGCCGTAGATCTGAGCATAACCGGTCAGTCCACCCTTTACCTTGGCACGGAAATCAAATTCCGGAATCTGATTGGTGTATTGTACCACATGTTCCAGCCGTTCCGGACGAGGACCGACAATACTCATGTCGCCCTTCAGGATGTTAAACAGTTGCGGCAGTTCGTCCATGCGCGTGGCACGGATAACACGTCCCACCTTTGTGATGCGGGGGTCATGCCCGGTAGCAGGAATGGACTTTCCATCCTTTTCCGCATCCACGATCATACTGCGGAACTTCAGAATATCAAAAACTTTGCCATCCAGCGACATTCTCGCCTGCTTGTAGAATACCGACCCGCCATCTTCCAACTTGATCGCCAACGCAATCACCAACATGATGGGCGCAGTCACAATCGCAACCAGGGAGCAAAGCACAAGGTCCATGATGCGTTTGATCAGTCTCTGCACAGAGGTCAGACCTGTGCCCTTGACCAACAGAAGTGGTGTGTCAAACAGGTTGATGCTTTCTGCTCCGCGGACCACAATGTCTGTGACTTTCGGTGCCAGATATGTGCGGATTTGATTCCGATAACAGAACTTCAAAATATCATTACGGACAGTTGCGGGCACATCATTGATGATCACCGCATCATAGTTTACGATCTGTTGGTAAATACTTGCCAAATCATCCTCTGCAGAAATCAGTTTGGCAATATGGTACTTATCCGGCCGGGTCTCCATTTTAAACTTCAGTTCCACCGCCGCATCCCGTCCAATGATCATGACCATCTCTTTCGGAACATACAGCCGATGGTAAACAAAAGAATAAAAGAAAGTACAGACCAAAGACACTGCGACCCCGGCCAATGTGAGCATCAGCATAGGCGTGGGCGTAATTACGCCATTGGCAATCAGACACAACTGCCAATAGGTAATAAAATTGGAAATCACCAGCGAAATAATCTGGGACACCAGCACATCGCCATTTCTGAGATAGCCGAATTTATAACCGTCCATACCAAAAAACAGCACCATTGTCAGCAATGCATAAATGCCGCAAAGCACATATTTTCCGTAACGGGCATATTCCGGGAACAGACGTTCATCATAACCGTTGCGGAAAACAAAATAGTAGAGCACGGTCAGAATTATGATTTCCAAAAGGCCCTCAGCAAAACGTAGCAGGCTTTTAACGCCATTCATCGTTCTCTTTCTCTGCATGATCGTTTCCTCGTTCTCTTTTTCTTTACACTCTAAAGCGCTTAAAACGCTTTGCGCGAATCACCGCATCTGTATGTTATTTTATAGTGTATCATTTTTCGCAGCGTATTTCAACACTTAATAATTACCGATACATACACATATATCCGATATATCCGTTTCCAATTCCGACAATTTCCTCCACCAAGGCGTTTTTTTCGCTTTTGCTGTTGATTTATTCCCGGAATCGTATATAATAAGTATGCTTGATAGAATTGGCGTTATAGTGCCTTTTATCACGAAAACGAAACGGAGTAATGGGCTGCAGTGAAATCTTTTTTTGAAAAACTATATCAAAAGAACTGCGCTGAGTTTTATGCTCTTACCGAGCAACACCTTGTGTCGGACACCAAAATGTTTGTTGTAACCGCAAACGCCGAGATTTTTATGCAGGGCAATCAGCGTCAGGACATCCGCCGTCTTCTTTTGGATGCGGATACGACCCTGATCGCTGACGGCATCAGTATCGTCAAAGGCGCGCATACCTTGGGCATCCCGGTGGCAGAGCGAATTCCCGGTGTGGAGCTGGCAGAATTTTTGCTCTCCCGGTGCAGTTTTTACGGCAAAAAGGTATTCCTGTTCGGTGCACAAAAGCACGTTTTGGACGCGCTGTGTAACGTGATTGCGGAAGAGTACAGCGGTCTTGAGCTCGTCGGTGTCTGTGACGGCTACATAGCAGACAAGGATGCTGTTTTCCAGCAGATCCGGCAGGCAGAACCGGATCTCGTACTGGTAGCCCTGGGCGTACCGCAACAGGAAGAATTGATCTACCGGCATCTGAACGATTTCAGCAAGGGCATCTTTGTCGGTGTAGGCGGAAGTTTTGATGTACTCAGCAAAATCAAGCCCCGTGCACCGAAACTGTTTATCCGGCTGAACCTGGAATGGCTGTACAGAATTTTAAGTGAGCCTTCCAGACTCAAGCGCTTTTACCAAAGTAATATCCGATTCCTTTTCCGCTTGAGAAAGTTGAAATAATTTTTATTGAGAGTGCAATATGAAAGATAAAATGTCCAAACTTGTAAATGTATATAAAAAATACGGCTTTGGTGGATTTTACAAGAAGTTATATGCCTATGTGGTAGCCAATTACCTGAACAAGATCAGTTTCGCTGTTTTTTTCAACCGCGGCAAATACCACCGTATGATCGCCGAGATCCTCCGAAATGAGGATTATGACCGCATTGTGCTTTGGCGCAGTAGTTTCGGCTATCAAGTCCCCCTGTTTCAGCGTCCTCAGCATATTGCAAATAATCTAGCCAAAAATCGGTGCCTGGTTCTCTATGAAGTAACTACTATGACTGACAAGGTCAAAACGGTCAAAAAATTAAGTGACCGGATCTTTTTGGTCAACTATAACAACATTCTGCTGAATCGTATTCTGATGCAGGAACTGGCCAAAATCCAGAAGCCCAAGTATGTGCAACTATATTCTACAGACTGGAAACTTTCCGTAAAACAAATCGAGGACTATATTTCCAAGGGTTTCCGCTTCATTTACGAGTACATCGACGACATTTCCCCGGAACTGGCAGGCACCAAGGAGATCCCCAAGAACATTGTGGACAAGTACGAATTTGCCATGTCCCACGAGGATGTTTTCGTGGTGGTCACGGCGGATATGCTTTTGCAGGATGTCATTGCCCATCGGGGCGAAAAGAACATTGCGTTTTCTTCCAACGGCGTGGACTATTCCTTTTTCAAGCACTTTGACGAGGATTATACCTTTGAGCCGGAGTTTGCTGAGATCCTCACCAAGGGCAAACCCATTGTTTGTTACTACGGTGCCCTTGCCAAGTGGTTTGATTACGACCTTCTGAAGAAAATCGCCGCCACGGACCGGTATTCCATTGTGCTTTTCGGCATTAAATATGACGAATCCTTCGACGAGAATCTGGGTGACGAAGATAACATCTACTTCCTCGGTCCGCGGGATTACCGGATTTTGAAGAATTATGCCAAAAAGTGTGATATTCTGACCATTCCCTTCAAAATCAACGACATCACCCGGGCAACCAGCCCGGTAAAGGTGTTCGAGTACATGGCGCTGCACAAGCCCATCGTCACCACGGACATGAACGAGTGCAGAAAATATGAAAGCGTTCTGATCGGCACGGACCACGATCATTTCCTGGCCCAACTGGAAAAGGCAGCGCAGTTGCGTGAAAACAGCGAATATCTCGCTTTGCTGGACAAAGAAGCAAGAGAGAATGACTGGTCTGCAAAGGCAAAGGCCATCATCGATCTGATCCGCGAATACGAATAATGCATTGGAGGAAAGTGCTTTGTTTAATAATGTGAAATATGTTTGGACGAAATACAGTTTTCTGCTCCAACAACTGGTTTCCCGAGACTTTAAGGTAAAATACAAGCGCAGTGTATTGGGCGTTTTGTGGAGTCTTTTGTACCCCGTACTCACCATGGCAGTTATGGCCTTGGTTTTCACCAATGTCTTTAAGTTCACTACACCGGGCGTTAATTACCTGGCCTATCTGATGAGCGGCCTGGTTGCTTTCAACTATTTCAGCGAAGCATCCAACCTTTCCATGAGCAGTGTGGTGGCAAACTTCAGCCTTATCAACAAAGTTTATATGCCCAAATACATTTTCCCTGTTTCCAAATGTCTGTTTGTGGGCATCAACTTCCTGCTCAGTCAGATTCCTTTGTATCTGATTCTGATTCTTACCGGCACGGGCGTTACCTGGCATCACATTATGCTTCCCTACGTATATCTGTGTCTGCTCATGTTCACCCTGGGCTTCAGCATGATCCTGGCGACGGTGGCCGTCTTCCTGCGGGATATGTTCTACATTTACGGTGTCATCATTTCTCTGTGGACTTACATGACCCCCATCATGTATGATATTGCTATCATCGACAGTCCCAATCTTCTGTTCCTGTTCAAACTCAATCCCATGTACTGGTTCCTGTATTTCATCCGCCGGATCATGCTGTACCACACAGTTCCGGAAGCCAATACCTGGCTGTACTGTGCGGTGTTCGGCTTGGGCTTCCTGATTCTCGGCGTGTTTACCTTCAAAAAGAATCAGGACAAATTCATCTACTATGCATAAGGAGGGCAACATGGATACCACTCAAAATATGATCGAAGTTAAGAATGTCTCCATGCGCTTCAACCTGGGCATTGAAAAGGGCTTCTCTCTGAAGCAATGGTTTGTGGATGCCGGACGCGGCAAAAAGCACGAACGCAAAGACTTTTGGGCGCTGACAGACGTGAGTTTTAACGTCAAGAAGGGCGAGGTTATCGGCTTTGTGGGCTCCAACGGTGCAGGCAAATCCACATTGCTGAAAGTAGTCGCCGGCGTTTTGAA
>JAZOLS010000102.1:0-18433 GCA_045653245.1 Faecousia sp. | reverse complement strand
GCCGTCCACCATGATGGGGTTCAGGGACACGGAGGTATGTACACCGAAAGGCTCGGTGGTCTTGCAGACGAATTTCATCATAGGCACAGGGCCGATTGCCAGCACTTCGTCAAAGGTCTCGCCTGCTTCCAGCATTTCCTGCAGGGGCTGGGTGACCAGGCCGTGGCGGCCGTAAGTGCCATCATCGGTCATCATAATAAGGTTATCGGCAACAGCCTTGAATTCGTCTTCCAAAATGACGATATCCTTGCTGCGGAAACCGATGATAACGGTAACTTCTGCACCGGCTTCCTTGAAAGCGGCAGCAGAGGGCAGGGCAATGGCGCAGCCGACACCGCCGCCGACCACACAAACTTTCTTCTTGCCCTCAACAGGGGTGGGCTTGCCCAGGGGGCCAACGAAATCGCGGATGTAGTCACCCTCATTCAGATTGCCCAGAGCCTTGGTGGCAAAGCCGACTTTCTGGAAGATGATGGTGACAGTGCCCTTCTCCCGGTCATAACCGGCGATGGTCAGGGGCACACGCTCACCCTGCTCATCGATCCGGAAGATGATGAACTGGCCAGCCTTGGCTTTTTTTGCGATGAAAGGAGCATGAATGTCCATCAAAGTGACGGCGGAATTCAGTTCCTTTTTGCGAACGATTTGAAACATAATACTGATCCTTCTTTCACAGTGTAATCAACAGGGAAAGGTCCAAAAAACCACAAATATATTATAGGACCAAAGGATCTGTTTGTCAAATAAATATCGGTAAAAAAATACCATTTTCGGATGATATACTACTGCACCGAGAAACGGGTATAGATTTTTCCCGGTTGCGGCGCGATTCCCCGTAAGGAAGCCAACTGGCTGACGGTGACGAACTGAAATCCGTCTTCATGCAATCGGTCGATAATGGCAAGGGCTGCATCCACAGAAGAGTCGGACAGATCGTGGAGCAAAATAATATCGCCATCCTGCACTTGACTGATCACCGCCGCTTCTACCGCAGATGCATCGTGAACAGCCCAATCCCGTGGATCAACGGACCACAAAAGTAAAGCAAGCTCTTCCTTGGCGGCCACCTGCTCCAAAAGAGGTGTGCCGCTTCCTCCGGGCGGACGCAGAAATACTGCTTCGCAACCCTCAGGAAGCAGCGCCCGGGTGTCCTGGATCTCCCGGAACAGTTCCTTCCGGGAGAGGGTGGCCATATCCTTATGGCTGTAGCCGTGCAGGCCTATTTCATGGCCGGTATCGTGGATCTGTTGCGCCAATTCCGGATAAATTTTCAGCCGGTAGCCGCACAAAAGAAAGGTGGCCTTCACCTGACGTTCCTCCAAACCCGAGAGCAGCCGCCGGGTAAACCGTCCGGACGGGCCGTCGTCAAAGGTCAGGGCCACGTATTTGGCTTCTTCCGCCCGTGCAGAGGGAAAACTGAGCAGGCTCAGACACAAAAATATGGACAAAATCCGTCGCATTTTCTCACTTCCTAAATAAAAATGGATGCTGCTTTACTTTTCCCCGAAAAATTGATATAATGCAAAAAATGAGGAAAAGAGGTGCACAATGGGTCGGGAATTTGAATTGAAATTCAAAGCAACTGCAAAAGCCTTGAACGAAATCCGGGCGTTGTGGCAGGATTGGGAAGAAATTTTCATGGAAACCACCTATTTTGACACCGAAAACGGAATATTATCTGCAAAACATTGCACATTGCGCCGCCGAATGGAAAACAGCATTTCTGTGTGCACCATGAAGACCCCCACAGCCGGTTTTGGCCGGGGGGAATGGGATGTGAAAGCCCCCTGGTGCGAAGAAACTGCCATGGAACTGTTTGCGGCCGCTGGGCAGGAAGCCATTGCTTTTGAAGAACTGGTGGCGGTGTGTGGTGCCCGGTTTACCCGATTGGCAAAAACCGTGGAATTGCCGGGATGCACTGTGGAAATCGCTTTGGATACGGGCGTTTTGATGGGTGGCGGCAAGGAAATCTCCCTGTGCGAATTGGAAGTGGAATGCAAATCCGGCTCTGAAACAGCCGTTGCCGCCTGGGCAAAGCATCTGGCAGAGCGTTTTGGCCTGCAGGTAGAAACAAAAAGCAAATTCCGCCGGGCATCGTTGCTTGCAAAAGGAGAATAGTATGGGAAAATTCGCCGCACTTTTTGAAAAATATGACCGTTTGGTGCTGTTTGATACGGAAACCACCGGTCTGCAGTTTTCCCGGGATGAGATCATTGAATTCGCAGCCATCGTGGTGGAGTGCTGTGACGGAGAACCGGTGGTGGTCCGGGAGTACGATGAATTGGTGTCCTTGACACCGGGCAACTGCGTGCCCCCTGTGATTCAAAATTTGACGGGCATCACCACCCAGGACATTTTGGAGCGTGGTCTTTCCAAAGCCCGGGTCTGCCGGGATATTGGAGAAATGCTGGCAGGAAACACTTTGTTGCTTGCTTACAATGCCCATTTTGACCTGAGTTTTCTGTACTATATGCTGCTCCGGGACGGCGATCCCATGATCCTCAAGGGCAAGGACAAGTTGGACTTGCTGACAGTCTACAAAGACCGCAGGGCATACCCCCACAAGCTGTGCAACGCCATTGAAGCCTATGGTCTGGCCGGCAAAGTGGTCAATTCCCACCGGGCGGTGGACGATGTATTGGCGACCCTGGCGGTAATGGGAGAAATGGAAGCGGAACGGGACGATTTAATAAGTTATGTAAACCTATTTGGCTACAATCCCAAATATGGCATCGACGGCAAGCCTATCGGTACGGTTACATACAAACCCCAGGGATTTGAACCGGGACAACCTTTGTACCTATGATTCTGTGATCTTGGCTCTCCCAGAGGGAGAGGCAAGGGGGATAGTACTGATGAAAATTTCAGGAGGCAGATATGGATATTTTGGTCATCGGCATTGCCGGGGGAACCGGCAGCGGCAAAACCACTTTGATGAACAACATCATGGCTCAATTTGAGGGCATGGTCACAGTCCTCAGCCATGACAATTACTACAAGCGTCACGATGAACTGACCTTTGAAGAGCGCAGCGGACTGAACTACGACGAACCCGATGCCATGGAAACCAGTCTGATGGTGGAGCATCTGAAGTGCCTGCGTGCAGGACAAGCCATTGAATGCCCGGTGTATGATTTTACCCGGCACAACCGCAGCGACGAGACCATTCATTTAGAGCCAAAGCCTGTGATCATCGTGGAGGGAATTCTGATCTTTGAGAATGAGCCCTTGCGGAATCTAATGGACATCCGCCTGTTTGTGGACACGGACGCAGATGTGCGCCTGTGCCGCCGGATCAAGCGGGATGTAAACAAGCGCGGCAGAACTTTGGAATCGGTGCTTACCCAGTATCAGGCAACCGTCAAGCCCATGCACGAAAAATATGTAGAACCCAGCAAAAAGTATGCCAATTTGGTGATTCCCGAGGGTGGCAAAAACATGGTGGCGCTGGATATGATTCTGGGCCGTATTCAAAAGCACCTGGACAGAACCAATGCTGTTTAAACCGGAAAGGAAACCGAAGCATACAGTGCAAGAATAAAAAACGGAGGCATTTGCCTCCGTTTTTTATTTCGCCAGATTTTGGATCCAGGTGCCGCTGCGGACCATAAAATAGCCCGCAAAACTTTTGATAATTTCTGCGCCCTGGCAGATGAGATACAAAGGAATGATGGGCAAATCCGTAAACCGGCTGAGGATGAATGCCAAAGGCACCAGCAATCCCCACATAAAACCGCTGTCAAACAGAAATGTAATTCCCGTCTTACCGCCGGAACGCAAAGTGAAATAGGCGGCGTGGACATAGGCGTTGAAAGGAACCATCAGCGAGGAGATCACGATGAGTTGGGATGCCAAAGTGCGGACCTCTGCGGTGGTCTTGTACAGCAAAGGGAAGACCCCGGCAAATGCGGCACACACGCCGCCAAATACAGCACCTGCTACAATGGAAAGGAAACAAAGTTTGCCGTTGGCATCCCGGATGCCGGCTTCGTCCGTGCCTGCTCCCAGCATTTGCCCCATAATGATGCCCACGCTGTTACCCATGGCCAAATAGGACACGGAGGCCAGGTTGTAAATGGTACTGCTGATGTTCATGGCAGGCACGACATCCAGGCCACAGGTGGAGTAGCATTGATTGACGATGGCAACGCCGGTAGCGAACAGACATTCGTTGATCAGCAAGGGAGAGCCCTTGCGAATGATGGTGCCCAGGAGTTTGCCCGGAACATACATAGACCGGTACGCGCCTTTGATAAAGGGGCACTTTTGACTGTGAAAATGGGTCCATCCGGCTACGATGGCCAGTTCCGCAAAACGGGAGATTACTGTTGCCAGTGCTGCGCCCTGAACGCCCATGGCAGGAGCGCCAAAGTGTCCGAAAATGAAAATATAATTGAAGAAAAGATTGACAAATACCGCTGTGATGCCGGCAACCATGGGTACAACTGTCTGTCCGGTTTCCCGGAGCGTGCCGCAGTAGGCATTGCTCAGGGCAAAGGGCAAAAAGCCCCAAAGCATGATCTGCAGATAATCCTTACCATAGCCTAGGACGGCGGTGGCTTCCAGAGGATCGCCCTCACCCTGTAGATACAGTCCGATCAACGGACCGTCTGCCAGCGTAAGGATCACACACCAAACAGCCACCAGCAAGGCAGATACCATCACTTTAAAACGGAAGGTGTGGCGCACACCGGGTTCGTCGCCTTTGCCGTGGAACTGGGCGGTGAAGATGCCCGCACCGGCATTGGCACCGAAAATGCACAAGTTGAAAATGAACAGCAACCCATTGACGATGGATACGCCGCTCATCTGCATGGTGCCCACCTGACCTACCATGATGTTATCCAAAAGAGCAACAAAACTGGTGATGGCGCTTTGAATGACGATGGGGATCGCAACCCCCATTACCCGGCGATAAAATGCCCGGTCGCCAATATATCTTTTGAACATAATTACCTCAAAAAATGTTTACAGCTCCTTACCACCCAGGAAAACACGCTTGCCGGTGTAGTCGCTGCGGCAGATGATAAAGTCGGCATAGCGGCCGGTGACGATAGAGCCTACTTTGTCCTGTACGCCCAATGCGCAGGCAGGATTGTAGGTGGCGGCACGGACGGCATCGGCTTCGGGAATACCGAAGAGGATGGCGTTGACCATGCCCTGATAGAGGTCGGTGGCCGCACCGGCAATGGTGCCATCAGAGAGTTTGGCAACGCCGCCGGAAAGGCGTGCCATTTGACCGCCCAGTTCGTACTCGCCGTCGGGCATGCCGCAGCAACGCAGGGCATCGGAGATCAGTACCATCCGGTGCGCACCGAACATGGAAAATGCCAGCCGGACAGATGCAGGATGCACATGCAGACCGTCGCAGATCAGCTCTGCCCGAACCTTGGGGTTCTCCACAGCCGCAGGGATCACGCCGGGCTTGCGGTGATGGATGCCGGGCATGGCGTTGTACAGGTGGGTCAGATGGGTCGCACCCATGGAGAAAGCCTCCTTGGCGTGGTCGTAGTCGGAATCGGTGTGAGCGACGGAAACGGTGCAGAGTTTGCTTGCCTTTTCCACAAATTCTGCCGCACCGGGCAGTTCGGGCGCGATGTCCACGATGCCAACCAGGCCGCCACAGGCATCGTACAGCTTCTTGAAGCCGTCGAAATCCGGTTCTTTCAGGTAGTCAGCATTCTGTGCGCCACGCTTGGCATAGGAGAAGTAAGGGCCTTCCATGTGGATGCCCAGCACCCGGGAACAGCCCTCAGGAGCATCATCGTAAAGTTTTTTCGCGTTGAGAAAAGCTTTTTCCAGGATCTCGTAGGGCAGGGTCATGGTGGTGGGAGCAAAGCCGGTAATGCCGTTTTCGGCAAGGAACTTAGCCTCCCGTTTCAGATCTTCGTAATTGCCGTCAGAGGCATCGGCAAGCATACTGCCGTGGATGTGGGCATCAATGAGGCCGGGGATGACGGTTGCACCTTCCAGGTCGATGGCATCTTCCGGAACTTCCTGAGGCAGAACGGCGCCAAAACGGCCGTCCTTTACTTCGAATGCACCGATACGGAACTGAAAATCGGAGCAGAAAATGCGCGCGTTTTTGTAAAACATAAGAGTCCTCCTAAAAATACGTCATTGCGAGGAGCCCCAAAGGGGCGACGTGGCAATCCCCGTAGACTTCCGGAATCTTGCAGGGGGTTGCCACACCAGCGTGCGCGCTGGTTCGCAATGACACGTTATTAATTATACTTCCGAATATCGGGCAGGCTGGCGGCAGCGGCGCTTTGGCCTACACGGCGGGTGTTTTCATCGGGGAGCATGACCTCGCACTTTTCGTACATGGCAGGCCATTCGTTCTTCAGAACTTCCTGGCATGTAGCGAGGATGGTATCGCCACCCTTGCCGGACATAACACGGCCCAGGAGCATCAGATGCTGAATGTCATAGAACTTATTATACAGAACCACGGTGTGGGCAAGATAAGTACCGATGTCCTTGAATACGGCCTGGGCGCGAGAATCGTCGGCTTCCATCAGTTTCTGAACCACTTTCAACTTTTCAGCAGGGGTAAGGCTTGCGTCCAGTTCGATACCTGCACGGGGAGCAAGTTTGATGACAGCATCCTGGGAGAAGTATTTACAGCCCACGCCGAAGTCGGTGGACCACTCGTCCTGCATGGCATCTTCATTCAGATCCACGGGGGCGAAAGCCAGTTCGGAGATCCAGCCCAGTACGTTCTTATCCTTGTCAACATAGCCGACGGCTTCGCTGGTGCCCATAGCCAGGCCCATGATGTTGCCGCAGTTCATGCCCATAGCACCGGCCAGGGCGGAAACGTCACCGTCGTTGGCCACCACGATTGGCACATCACCGATCTCGGCAGCGGCACGGTCGAACACAGTTTTCACTTCTTCCCAGCGATCCCGGGGCACACAGTAGAAAATGCTGGAGATCATGGGTGCGTTGCCCACGAACACACCGGCGGAAGAAACACCGATGCCGTCCACCCGGGGCATCTTGGATGCTGCGGTTCGGAAGGAATCCAGAATGCCTTCGTACTGGTAGGTGGGATCGGGATTGGTCTTGGGATGCCAGACCACTTCCTCGGAATACACACATTCGCCGTCGATGACAGCAGAAACTTTTCGGTCGGATCCGCCGGCATCAAAGCCGATGCGGCAGCCGTCCAGGTGGCCGCCCAAAGGACGGGGAGCTTCATTAGCAGCAGGGCAGGCATCCAGAGGCAGGTCGATGATGACCAGTTCCTTTTCATAGAGTTTCTGGAAGAAATCATAGTCAAAAGCCCGTGCGCCATCAATGCTGTACGCATTTTGCAGTTTCTTGGCAATATCGCTGCATCCGCAAACATAGACCTTGAAACCGCCGATGGACCACAGCAGGAATTTCACATACCGTTCCACATACCGATAGTCCGCATCCGCCATTTCGGCAGTGCCATGAATGAAAGTCTTGCGGACAGAGATCTGACCTTCCTGCCGTTCCACAGCAATGGCAATGGGCATTTTTGCGCCCTGAAGGTAAGCATCCATCCAAACGCCAAAGGGAATGAAGCCGGGATCCAACGCAGGGACATTCTTTAAATCAAATTTTACGCCTAAGTATTCCATAATTACCTCCGTTATTTACTGACCGATGCGCGGACCTTTGCCACGATGCGGTTCATATCTTTCATTTTTTCTTCCATATCCGCAACCAGTTTGAGCTGGGTGCGTGCCCGGACCAGGTTGTGTTCGGGGTAAGCGGTCTTGAAGTACAGGTCGCCGTCGATATAGTCTTTCAGGAAACGCAGACCCACTTCCAACGTCATGATCAGCGCGCCCATGGGGAGCATCTCCACTTCTTTGTCTGTGAGCGCGGTGGCGGCTTCCAGGAAGCCCCGGGGGGACACCTCAAACATATGCAGATCCATGGACATTTTACTCAAGTCCTGCTCATCCTCGGCGGCAGTGGCTGCGCCGAAACGGATGGAGTCACCGAAATCGTGGGCGCTGAGGCCGGGCATGACTGTGTCCAGATCCAGGACACACAGGGCTTTTCGGGTTTTGCGGTCCAGCAGGACGTTGTTCAGTTTGGTGTCGTTGTGGGTCACACGCAGAGGCAGTTCCCCGGCTTGGCGCATTTTCTGCAGAGTACTGCCAATTTCTTCGTGAGCCAGGACGAAGTCCACCTCTTCCCGGACATTGGCCAGCTGGCCCAAGGGGTCAACGGCAAGGGATGCCTTGAACTGGCGGTAGCGGTCGATGGTGTTGTGGAAGTCCGGAATGGTTTCGTACAGGGTATCCGCTGGGAAATCTGACAAAAGTTCCTGGAAACGACCGAAAGCGATACCGCTTTGATAAAAGTCCTCGTCGCTTTCCGGGGCGTCCAGGCAGAAGCCTTGCATGAAATCGTACATCCTCCAGAAATCGCCCTCACTGTCCCGATAGTAGGCATGGCCTCTTTTCGTCTGAATGAAATGCATGGCCATCCGGGGGTCTTCTACCCGTTGCCGCAGGTAGTCCGTAACAGCCATGACGTTGGACATGAGTCGAACGGGGTTACGGAAAACGTATTTGTTGATTTTTTGCAGAATGTACTCCGCACCGGTGTCAGTCGTGACCTTAAAAGTGCTGTTGATGTGGCCGTGGCCGAACTCCCGCCAGGAAATGGGCGTACCGTTCAGCGCAAAGGAGCTTGTTAGTTTTTTAATATCCAAAGGATCACCTCGTGGGATAGTTTGCGCAAAAATTTACAATATAAATTTTATCACAAATCCCTGCAAAAAGCAATGTAAAAAGAATTTCCAGGCGGTATCGATAAACACTTGGTTCATAAGGGATAAAAAAGTGCCTGCTGAATGCTCAGCAGGCACGAAAAAGACAAATTTATACAGGAATGCCGGGGCGCATTTTTTGCACCAGTTTGCCGATGCCCATGGCAATCAGCAGAATCAGATAAGCCGCTACCGTAAAGCCCAAAATGTAGATCACCAAACTCCAGGGGAAGGGAACGACCCGCTGTACATCGGAATAGATCAGCAGACTGGGGTCGCAGTAGGGGCTGATGAAAAACATATTGAATGTCTCGGTTTCCAGCAGACCCACCCGATAGGCAATCTCGTTCATCACAGCCGCCATGGAAACAGTGACCGCAAAAACGGGCATAGCCTTGCAAATGGTCTTGTGCTCCAACTTTACATGGCCGGTGGCGTACAGATAGATGCCGATGGTGATCATGGAGCCGTGGCAGATCATGGTCTGAATGTTGATACCAATCGTTCTTACGAATGCATCATTGGGATAGATCATCACTGCCGTACCGGCAAATATGGCATAGGTGGCGAGGTAGGCACACAGACTGTCATGGACTTTTCCCTTTTTCACCAGGCCGGCCAGCAGGCCCACATACATGGGCGTAGAACAGAACTGGAAGGGGAAGGCGTACCACTGATAATCAAAAGCAATGCCGTCTTCATAGGAGAAACTGTAGTTGATCTGCTTGTAAACTTCCAGGATGATGACGAGGATCGCAGTGGTTAGTACCACCCGGCGCACATGGTCCTGGTTTTGGTGTTTGGGGAAGCGAAGCAGGGGGATCAGTGCAAGGAAAGAAATTGCCACCCACATCAGATGGAACCAGCCAAAAGATGGTGGTGTTTCCATGGATGTATCCAAAAAGGCAAGCACAGATTGCCAGAATGACATAAAAATACCTCACAAATCATTTTTTCTATAATGACCTGAGCAATTATACTACAAAAAATGGCATTTTTCACCCCCTGCACACCTTAAGTTTTTATTAAAAATTCCCCCGGATGCGCACTGCGCATCCGGGGGAATGGATGTTTTCAACAGTGTCTTACTTCAAAACCTTGAAGTAGACCAGCAGGGTCAGCACAACACCGCCGATGGCGTACACATCTACGATGGTGCCGGCGATCTTCAGGATCAGGCCAACGATGAAGCCGATCACGGGAATCCAGCCCAGCAGAGAGCCTACCAGCCAGCCGACGAGAGCACCGACAACGGCGATGACAATGTAAACGATCAGTGCATTGATCAACTTGCTCTGCTCAGTGGCAGCGAAAGCGCGGGGGAACAACTTCTTGAGCATATCCATACTATATTTCTCCTTGTTATGTAATGGGATCCGAAGGGATCTACTGATTATATTATATAAACTTTTTTAAAAAATGCAACCATATTACGGAAAAATCAAAGTTCCACGACTTTCACGATCTCGGTAGGGCCTTCCAGCAGAAGGGAATTGATGGTGTCGCCCTCTGCTTGGATGGTAACGGTCAGGTCACCGCCGGGATTTTTCACAGTCAGCACGCCACCGGGGACTTTTCCTTCTTTCCAAAGGGTCACAGTGGTAGAGCCCGAGCCTGTTCCGCAGGCCAAAGTGTAATCCTCCACACCCCGTTCAAAGGTAAGGATGCGTACCGTGGTGTCATCCAGCCAGGTGTAGAGATTGGCATTTGCGCCCTTGGGAAACGCGGAATTGTGGCGCATAGCCCTTGCAAAATCCCGCAATTCATCCCGCATTTCCCAGGTCAGACCGGGAATTTCCGTGACGGAGTGGGGACATCCGGGCTGACCCAGTTCCACATACGCGGCATTGGGCAGGCGCTTCAAGTCGATAATGGAGGGCAGGTTCAGACCAATGCGGTAGATGCTTTCACTGATGCGCTGGCCGGTCACCCGGCCGGCATCGGTCTGCACCACCATGTTCTCCCCCACAATACCCAGTTCAAAGGCGTAACGGCAGATACATCTCGCACCGTTGCCGCACATTTCGCCCCGGGTGCCGTCGGAATTGTAAAAATGCAGGCGGAAATCCGCTTCTTCCGAGTGATCAATGGCCATAAAGCCGTCTGCACCGGTTAGTTTACATAACTCTACAGCAAGAGGCGCGAAATCTAGTTTCTGCCCCCGGGCGTCCATGACCATAAAGGCATTTCCGGCACCGTTCATATAGTGTACGCGCATAGTGGTACCTCCAACAAGAGACCTTTCTTGGCTGTCCCATAGGTAGAGCCAAGGGTATTTTCTACGGGGAAGGCTTTATCCCAACAGTTCTTCCATGGTATACAAGCCGGGGTGTTTGCCCTCCAGGAAGATGGCTGCATCTACAGCACCGTCGGCAAGCATCTGCCGGGACCCTGCTTCGTGGCGCAGGGTCAAGGTCTGACTGGGGGTGCAGATATGCACCTCATGGATCCCCACCACATTGCCCATCCGCAATGATGCAATGCCGATCTCGTCCTTTTTTCGTTTGCCCTCGCCGGCTCTTCCGCAGGCTTCCACAGCCGTGGGGCGCACCTGACGGATGGCGTTGAACAGCATATGGGCAGTGCCGCTGGGGGCATCCACCTTGCGGTTGTGATGAACTTCCACGATCTCGATATCTGCGTCGGGGAACGCGGCAGCGGCCTGTTTGGCCAGTCGGCACAGCACCGCAATGCCCAAGCTCATATTGCCGGAATAGAAAATGGGGAGTGTCTGGCTTGCCTTGTAAATCTCTTCCTTTTCCTCTGCCGTATGCCCGGTAGTACCCACTACAACAGCGCAATTATGGGCTTTGGCATAGGTAAGCACATCGCCAATGGCACTGTGGTGGGAAAAGTCAATGATCATATCACCTTTCACATCGCCCAATTCGGCAAAAGTCTTGGGGACATTATTTTCTCCATCGATACTCACCCGGCCGACGATCTTGTTTCCCAGGATGGCATCAATGAGCTTACCCATGGCACCGTTGGCACCGCACAAAATGGCTCTCATACCTGCACACCCAGCTTTCTCATCTCGGCAAACAGGTTGGTGCGGAAAGGTTCTTCCATGGGGGTCAAAGGCATCCGCAGATAGTCCATGCCGAAGCCCATGGCGGATACTGCCGCCTTGGCAGGAATGGGGTTGACCTGGCTGAACAGGGCGTCGATCAGAGGCAGCATGGAAAGTTGCAGACGGGCGGCTTCTTCGTAGTTTCCGGCTTTTGCGGCATCGGTCATGGCAACTGCCAAACCGGGTACAACATTACTCAACACGCTGATCGCACCCTTGCATCCCATGCTCATCATAGGTGCGGTGAGGGCATCTTCGCCGGAGTAAATGGCAATTTTATCACCTGCCAGGCGCATCATTTCCATAAATTGTGCCATATTGCCGCTGGCTTCCTTCAAAGCCACGATATTGGGGTGCTCGGCAAGGATTGCCAAGGTTTTCGGCTGGATATTACAGCCGGTACGGCCGGGAACATTGTAAAGAATCACCGGCACAGTGGATACGTCGGCAACCGCTGTGAAGTGGGCGATTAGACCGGACTGGGTGGCCTTGTTGTAGTAGGGGGTGACTACCAGTACCGCATCGGCCCCTGCTTCGCAGGCCTGTCTGGTGTTTTCGATCACATGGGCAGTGTTGTTGGTGCCCGTACCGGCGATGACGGGAACCCGGCCTGCGGCACGCTCTACGGTGTAGCGGATGACTTTATACTGATCCTCCGGTTCGATGGTAGCGTTTTCGCCGGTGGTACCCATGGCAACCAAAGCGTTGATGCCGCTGTCAATTTGGAAATCAATGAATCGCCCGAAAGCCTCGTAATCAATGCCTTCGGGGGTCATAGGGGTCACCAGGGCGGTGGCCATGCCGGTAAAAATCGTCTTTTTCATAAAATATCCTCCTCAGATCCGGGTGAAATAGTCGTATAGGGGTGCGAGTTTTTCCAGGAAGTCCCGTACCCGGTCGCCCAAGGCAGGGCCAAAGGTATCGGGGCTGAAATCTTCGTGGCGAATTAAGCAAATATGGGTCTTCCACAGATAGAAGCGTTCCAATTTTGGATTGGGACAGGCCTCCGGGCGTTTGTATTCCTCTGCCGTGACCGTCAATCCGGTGGCTTTCTCTGCTTTGGAAATGATCTTTAAAAATTCATCGGGTTTTTCCGCAATTTTACGGCGAAATGCTTTCATCACCACCGGCTTGGGACTCCAGAACAGAAAACCGTAATCAATGCCTTCAGGATTGATCTCAAAGAACAGGCAGGGATTTTCCGCCCACCACTCCACGTCCTGGCGAATGCAGATCCACAGGCTCTCTTTGTAAGGGACGGGGTGGTGCATTCTTGCATCCCGATAGATTCGGCTGACCTTTAAGAGCGTGCCTTCTTGATCCAAAAAGGGCTCAAAAATATGAGCGCCCAGGGCCTTGGTAGGCTCATAAAGGGTTTGTATATAGTCCTTCTTATGGGAGAGAAACCACTCCCGGTTGTTATTCATGCGGATGCCCCAAAGAAAATCCACAGTTTCAGGGGTGTAGCCTTCAAATGCCATAATGACCTCTTTCTTCGTCAAGCCTTGTACAGGTCCTTGCCTTTCCAAAGCAGGGCGTAGGCTTGCTTTGCCGGATACTCCCGGTCAGGGATGTCCAAAGTGTGGCGCTCGTAAGCGTTGACGACGGTGGTGTTCCCGTAGGCATGGATACGCTCCACTCCATGGGAATAGTTCAGATGCACATGGCCATGGATCAGATAAGTGGGATGGTACTGATCCAGCAGTTCCCGCAGAGATTCAAAGCCCATGTGGGCCGGATCGTCTCCGTCGCCCAGACCTCTTACCGGCGCATGGGTCAGTATGATATCCACGCCACCGGCCTGCTTGATCTGCCGGCGTAGTTTTCGGATGCGTTTGCGCATCTGTTCCTCCGTGTACTGATGGGCTCCCGGATGGTACTGGCGGCAGCCTCCAAGCCCCAGAATCCGCAGGCCGTTATAGGTGACCAGCTTGTCCTCAATGCAGTCGCACCCTTCGGGGGGACGGCGGTCGTAACCGGCATCGTGGTTGCCGTGGACATACAGCAGAGGACACCGGGCCATGGTGACCAAAAACGACAGATACTCCGCCTTGAGATCCCCGCAGGAGAGGATCAGATCGAATTCTTTCAGCCTGCCGGGGGTGTAGTATTCCCACAGAGCAGGGCATTCCTGATCAGAAATCACGAGGATTTTCACAGAGATCCCTCCTTTTCCATGGGGATCTTGTCCCGGTGGATGCCCAGTTCCCGAAGCATGGGCTGGGCGAAGGGTTCTACTTCGTCAAATTCCGGGATCCGGCCGATGACATTATCACACAGCCAGTCCATGTACAGCAGTTCGTCGGGGCAAAGGCATCGGCTTCCGTCGTTGCGCACATTGCCCTGCTGGTCGATGATCCGCCGGCAGAAAGGATCCAAAGTGCCGTTTTTCAGCCCATCCCGCAAGATTTGGGCTAAGTTTTGGGTACCGGTGGGCAGACGGTCGGAGAGTTTTACATCGATAACACCGCTGTCCATGCCCCACCAGTAGTTAACCGCCCGGTGGGGATTTTCTTCTTTGTCCCATGCGCCGGACAGCATGGAAGAGATGATATTTTCATAGAATTTGCCCCATAGCCAGATGGGGGAGCCGATGGCTTCCCACTGGTCGTCATCGTCCAGCCAGTAAGTACCGTAATTGCCAAAGTTCAGGTATGCCGGATTTTCTGTGGGGGCATCCCGGTTGGAGATCACACGAATGCCGTCTTCCACAAAATCCTGTTGATGGGTGCCCTTTTGGCAGGACCATCTCACATAGATCTTGGCCCGGGGATTGGTCAGTTGTGCGCCCAGAGCAAATGCGTTGATGGATGCAGGTACGCCAAAAGTGGGGCTGGATGCAATATAGCCGATGCGGTCGTTGTTGGCCATGGCACCGGCCAAAGCGCCGGTGATGAATTTTGCTTCGTAGATCCGGCCGTAGTAGGAAGGAACACTGGAATAATGGGTGTCCACAGAACAGTTAAAAAACCGTACCTTGGGGTATTTGACAGCGGCCCGGAGTACATTGCGCCGGAGTTGGGGCGTGGTGGCAAAGACCACATCCGCGCCGTCGGCAACTGCTTTTTCCAGCAGTTCGTCCGCCAGTTGGGGATTATCCGCATGGAAATAACTGCGCACGATGACCTGATCGCCCAAGGCTTCTTCCAGGTGCTTGCGCCCCTGGTCGTGGGCGTTGATCCAAGTGCTGGTTTGGGCATCCAAAGGATGCACCAGGGCAACATGGATACGAGAGGGGGCGGTGAACCAACTGAGCAGTCCTGCTTTGCCCTCCGGTTCGGTACTTACCAAAGCGGATTCCGTCTGGGTAAAACTGCGCAGATCATCCTGCATGGCGGTAAGGGATTTTTTCAGTTCCTTTGCGGTCATGGAACCCAATTCCCGGAAAGGGTACACCTGCAGCCAAAGCAGCAGCGCTTCTTCCGGCAGCATGGGCAGTTTCAGGGATTCCAATGAGGCAAAGGCATCCCGGAAATACTGATAATAAGCAGAAAATGTGCGGCGTTCCCGTTCTGTCCATACTTCTCCGGGTTCTTTACCTAAGAAGGAAAGAAGTTTTGCGTAGTCCTCCGGACAAGTGAATTGCACAGTATAGAAACCGGTGCAGCGGTAAAAATCCAAAAAGGCATAGTAAGCCCGGGATTGGGGGGTATCATCCTTTGCAGGAAGGATGCGCTTGACCATGCCGGGGATTCGGGGTGCGCCCATATGCTTTAGCACGCTGACCCGTTTATTACCCTCCTGGACATAGAATTTGCCAAGATACTCGTAGCAGAGAATGGGATCGCGGATGCCCTCGTCGGAAAGGTGGGCGTGACACAGATGGATCCACTTGGCACCAAATTCCGTTTCCTGCTCCAAAAGAGGCAGAAAACCTGCACTGAATGCGCTGATGCGCCCGGCGGCTTTTGTGCCTACGATCAGTTCGGAGGGGATATCCAAAACGCCCAGTTCCTCTGTGGAATCGGTGACCTTGCTGTCCAAAATGACATCCAATACCTGGGGATACGGGTTCTTTCCCTCAGTAAGAAGAGCCTTATATTCTTTGTGTCCGGCACGCAGCGCTTTGCCGTATTCTTCCTGGGCTTGTGTCAAGTCCATAAGGAGCCCTCCTGTCCTGATAATTTTCCATTCTTATCATACCCTGTTTTTCCGTAATTTGCAACCATTAAGATGTGGAAAAATAAAAAGCCTTCCCTTTAGGGAAGGTGCGGATACATAAAACGATTTCCTTGACAAAAAATAAGCCGGGGGTGAAAAGATGAAAAAAGAAGAAAAACAGGAAGAATCCAAGCCCGTACCCTGGGAAGTGACAGATCCCAAGCCGCCGGTGGTCCGATCCGGACACATGGAACAGCGCAAGGCAAACTAAAAGCCTTCCCCAGGGAAGGCTTTCGGTATCAATTTGCAACATCCAAAGGCCGCAGGACGCTGTAGGCGGTATAGCGGGTGTCCAGGGTATCGGTAAGGAATACCAGTTGTGCGGCCGGATTCTCCAGGGTCAAAGATGCGGTGACTGTGGGGATATCCGTCGCAGCCACATTCTCCAAATAGATCCGGCAACGCCCCTCGGGCAGGGCAAAATGGGTGCCCGTGAAAGATACGGCGAAACTATCCGTAGCGCAGGAGCGCACCAGCGTTTTGGCTGCTTCGTTCAGCGCCTGGGTCTTGTCCCCGGAGAATTTGATTTTTTCCGTATTGGGAAAACGGAAATCGCTGAACACGACCTCGTCAAAGCCCAGGTTGCGCAGTTCGGTGACGATCTGCACCAGGAAATTCAGCGTGCCGGTGGAGGACGGATCGAACCAGTAGTGGGACATGTTTTTGATGCTCACATCTTCCCATAGCGAACCGTTGCCGCCCTTCAGGGGCAGGCCGTAGGGCACACGGCCGGCTTCGTCTGCCAGGAAGTACCAACGATCCCGGAATGCCGGGAATCGGGCGATCAGATAACAGCCCTTTTCCTGCAGGTCCGCGATCAGCGCGGAAACAGAGCTGGCATCGATCTGGTTTGCGTTCCGTCCCAAAGAGGACAGATAGAAAAATTCGCCCCGGACATTGCGCACATCCAGCAAAACGGTAGTGCCGGCAGGAAGAGCTTCCAATGCGGCCTTGGTGGCGGCAAAGTTTTTGCCTTGGAGCATATCGGCGGTGACAACGACACCTTCCATCTTCTGCAGACTGCCGGCAGGCAGGCCCAACAGTTCGTCGGTGTCGCCGTAGGAAATATGAACATCTGGGCCGGGGGCCGGAGGCTGGGCGATAATACCCTCATCCTGGTTAAATGAGAGCGTAAAGTCCAGTTTCGCACCCTCGTCGGTATAGATCACATACCGGTTCAGCCACAGCATCCAGGCGGCCAATGCCACCGCGCTGAGAACGGTCAGCACGCCCAGAGTGACCGCAAAACGCTGAAGCGCCCGGCGGATACGGTAGGGAATGGTCATAAGGCAGTTTTTTTGGCGATGACACACCGCCAATCCTCCTTGGATTTGGTTTCGATGATGGTAAGGCCGGCTTTTTGGAGGGCAGAAGTCACATCACACAGCCGGGTGTCCAGAATGCCGGAGCAGATGAGGGTGCTGTGTTCCTGCAAAAAGGCGGGCAGGGTCGGAGCAAGGTGGATGATCACATCGGCCACGATGTTCACCAACACCAGGTCATATTCCTGGATCTGCAATCTGGACATCAGACGCTTGTCTGCGGTGACATCTCCGGTGCAGGCGGAAAATTCCGGAGAAGCGAAGCCGTTGTAGCCTGCATTTTCCCGGGCGATGCCTTCTGCTTTGGGGTCAATATCCACACCGGTTGCAGATTTTGCGCCCAGGCGTAGAGCGGTGATGGAGAGGATTCCGCTTCCGCTTCCCAAATCCAGGCAATGAGAGCCTGGGGTGATCCGCTGCTCCATAGCTTCCATCACCATTTGGGTGGATGGGTGCGCACCTGTGCCGAAAGTAAGGCCCGGGTCGAGAATGATGGGCTTTCGTCCGCTTTCATCAGAGTCGGCCAGCCAGTAGGGCAGGACGATAAGGTTTTCACCAACTTCCACTGCAGGATAATGCTCCTGCCAACTGTTTTCCCAGTCGGTTTCCGGGAGCGTTTCCACAGTTAGGGAAAGGTTTTTGCTTTCTGCCAGGGCTTTCAGCCGGGAAAGTTCTGCTTCCTGGGTGTCTTCCAGGTACAGTTTGATGTTGGACAGACCCTGTAATTTTCCCTGAAGTTCTTCATCGATGTAATCCCAGCAGGCCCGGTTTTCCTCCAGGAAATCCTCAAACTGGTTCTGATCTTCCAGGACAAGTTCCTGGAATCCGGCGGCGGTGAGCATAGCCGCGGTATCGTCGATGGAATCTGCGCAGGTTTGTACAGTGATCTCCAGCCATGCCATAGAATCGCCCCCTTTAAGACGGCGTCATTGCGAGGAACCGCCATAAGGCGGTGACGTGGCAATCCCCCTGACATTTTGGAAACCTATGGGGATTGCCACACCAGTGTGCTCACTGGTTCGCAATGACATAGTATTTTCCTCCATTGTACTCCATAAGACAAAAATTCGCAACCGGAAAGATGTGAATTTTCTTTCCGGGACTTCCTATTTTGGAAAA
>JAZOLS010000101.1:0-36005 GCA_045653245.1 Faecousia sp. | reverse complement strand
CGATGTCACTGGTGTGGCAATCCGCATCTTTTGTGGCACTTTCAGTGCCACGCGGCTCCTAAGAGCCGCAGGGGAAACGGATTCCCACGCCAGTGTGCGCACTGGCTCGGAATGACATTTTTTCTTAACTTAATGACATTGCCCCCCGGGGAGGGTTTTCTTGCGTCATATTGCATATCCTTTCAAAAACTGCTATAATAAGAAAAAACCTACAAAAGGACGATAGAGATATGAACGAAAACATTACCTTTGCCGATCTTGGGCTGTCCGAGCCCATGCTGAAGGCTTTGGAGAAAAAAGGCTACGGCTATCCTACCACCATCCAGGCGGAGGCCATTCCTCATTTCATGCACTGGCGGGATGTGATCGCCAAAGCCCCCACCGGAACGGGCAAGACCTTTGCCTTCGGCATTCCCATGATTGAGCACGTGGATGCGCAAAGCCCTGCCGTCCAGGGCCTGATTCTTGCGCCCACCCGGGAGCTGGCCATTCAGATCGGCGACGAATTGCGCGGTCTTCTGACTCATTACCAGGGTATCCGCGTGGCCGTTTTGTACGGCGGTGCGGGCATCGGCGGACAGATCCAGCAGCTGCAGAAGAATCCCCAAATCGTGGTGGCCACCCCCGGTCGGCTGATGGATCACTACAACCGCAAGACCATTCGCCTGGACAAGATTCAGACTGTGGTGCTGGATGAGGCGGACCGGATGCTGGATATGGGCTTTTTCAAGGATGTGACCAAGATTATCGAAAAAGTGAAAAATCGTAAGAATCTGGGTCTGTTTTCCGCCACCATCTCCCAGGAGGTCATGACCGTTTCCTGGATGTATCAGCGGGATGAGGTGGTGATCACCGTAGAGCCCAAACAGCAGGACAAGCCCGATATCGATCAGTACAGCATGACGGTTTCGCCCCTGGAAAAGGCGGAGACGACTCTGCGCTTGATCCGCAGTCAGGGATATGAGCGTGTCATTATTTTCTGCAACACCAAGCATATGTGCCAGCGACTGTGCGATGAATTTCAGCGAGCCGGGCTGGACTGCGAGTGCATCCATGGCGATATCAAGCAAAGCCAACGGGAAAAGACTATGCAACGTTACCGTGCCGGAAAACTGGCGGTGCTGATTGCAACGGATGTGGCATCCCGAGGTATCGATGTGGACGATGTGGAATGCGTTATCAACTATGACATTCCCGAAGAAAATGAATATTACGTCCACCGCATCGGCCGTACCGGCCGGGCAAGACGGAAGGGAAGTGCATATTCTATAGTAGGCAACTTCCCGGAGAAAGCCAAACTGGATGAGATTGCCAAATTCTCCGGCTACACCATCCGGCCTATGGTTCTGCAGGCGGATGGCACGCTGACGGAAGAAGCGCCCACCCCCGTCGCACCCAAGCCCAGGAGAAGATTCCGATGAACGCCCGGGAAGAAGGATTTCTGCTGCTGAGCAGCACCCTTGGAAATCCGGAACGAAAGCCTCTTACCACAGCCCAACTGCGCACCCTGGTTACCCGGATGTCCATAATGGAGCGTCCGGTGGCAGATCGGGATCTTTGTGCCGCGGATTTGACGGCCATGGGCTACGGCCC
This sequence comes from Faecousia sp., assembly GCA_045653245.1. Classification (GTDB taxonomy): domain Bacteria; phylum Bacillota; class Clostridia; order Oscillospirales; family Oscillospiraceae; genus Faecousia. The sequence continues at coordinate 34,412 of JAZOLS010000101.1, read as the reverse complement.
GGAAATGGCGGAGCGTATCCTGGGTTTGTTGGATGATCTACCCTTACTTCGGCGGTATCACGCCAAAGGATGGCAGGCGGATTGTACCCCCATCACCCGGGTCAGCCGGGGATATCCCGTGGTATTGCGCAAACATCTGGGATTGGACAGTCCCGGGGTTCTATGGGCAAAAGGCGATCTATCTTTACTGGAAAAGCCGAAAATTTCTTTGGTGGGTAGTCGGGATATTGCGAAGCCCAATGCAGAATTTGCGACTGCTGTAGGTCGCGAGGTCGCCCGGCAGGGATATGTACTGGTTTCCGGAAACGCCCGAGGGGCAGACCGTATTGCCCAAAAGGCCTGCCTGGCTGCCGGAGGACAGATCATCAGCGTGGTAGCAGATGAACTGATCAAACAGGCGTTGACTCCCGATGTGCTGTACCTGAGCGAGGAGGGATTTGATTCCGCTTTTACATCCGTTCGGGCGCTCAGCCGCAATCGTGTGATCCATGCTCTGGGGGAAAAGGTTTTTGTTGCCCAATGTGTATTGGGATCAGGCGGTACATGGAGTGGAACGGTACGCAATCTGAAAGAGAACTGGAGTCCGGTTTTCTGCTTCCGGGATGGCAGTGAAGCATCAGTCCAACTGGAGCAGATGGGCGCGGAACTGATCGATGTCCACAGTTTGGCAGACATCAAGGCACTACCCGAATCCATGGTTGATCTTTTTGGAAAAATTTAAAAAGATAAAATTATAGTTGAAAAATACACATAGATGATGTACAATAGGCGATGCCGTTGCGGTCTGCTCCCAGGGCGGACCGCTATTTTATTAGGAGGTTATTCTATGTGTGGAATAGTCGGATACGCAGGAAATCGTCAGGCCGCGCCCATTTTGTTGGAGGGCCTGTCTAAGTTGGAATACCGGGGATATGACTCTGCCGGTATTTGCGTACATGGCGCCAGGGATATGCAGGTGGCGAAAACCAAAGGCAGACTCCAGGTGCTTTGCGACAAGACAGAAAATGGCACCTTGGTGCCGGGTAAGGTCGGAATCGGCCATACCCGCTGGGCGACCCACGGTGCGCCATCGGATATCAATAGTCACCCCCATTTATCGGACAGCGGAAAGATCGCGGTGGTGCACAACGGAATCATTGAAAACGAGGCCAAACTCCGCGCCCGGTTGCAAGCAAAGGGAATCGTTTTTCATTCGGAGACGGATACGGAAGTAGTAGCCAATTTAGTGGGCTATTACTATGAACAGTCCGGCAATTTTATCGCATCGGTGCGCAAAGCTCTCAGCCGATTGGAAGGCAGTTACGCCTTGGGCATTCTTTGCACGGACCTACCGGATACCGTTGTAGCCACCAAAAAGGATTCTCCGCTGATCTTTGGCTATGGCCGGGGCGAGCATTATATTGCTTCCGATGTGCCGGCTATTTTAAAACACACCCAGACCGTTTCCTATATGGAGGACGGGGAAATGGTGATCTTCAATGATCGAAGTGTTCGTTTCTTTGATGCCGCCGGAGATCCTTTGGACAAGAAAAAGGAAACCATCACTTGGGAACTGTCTGCGGCAGAGCGTGGCGGTTACGATCATTTTATGCTCAAAGAGATCTTTGAACAGCCCAAGGCGTTGCGGGATACCCTCAGCCCTCGGCTGAAGGATGGGGAAGTGGTGCTTGACGGCATCGACCTGTCAGCGGAGTATCTCAAGGATGTGCGTAAGATCTATTTGGTGGCCTGCGGCTCTGCTTACTATGTGTCGGTTCTTGCCAAGTATATCATAGAAAAGGCCTGCCGCATCCCTACAGAAGCGGTGATGGCATCGGAGTTTCGCTACGCCGATCCGGTGGTGGATGAACACAATTTGGTGATCATCATCAGCCAGTCCGGGGAAACAGCCGATACCTTGGCGGCCCTCCGGGAAGCTAAGCGCCTGGGCGCAAAGACCCTGGCGGTAGTCAATGTGGTGGGTTCTGCCATCGCCAAAACGGCGGATCAGACCATCTACACCTGGGCCGGTCCGGAAATTGCTGTTGCGACCACCAAAGCGTTTTCTACCCAATTGGCAGTGGTGTACCTGCTGGCGGCTTACATGGCCCGGCAGTTAGGAACGATGGAAGAAGAAACGTATAAGGCCTGGGTCAAGGGCCTGGAAGAGCTGCCGGCAGTCGTGGAGAAAGTGTTGACAGAAGAAAATGTGCAGAAAGTGCAGTACTATGCCAGCCGCCATTACGGCCACCACGATGCATTTTATATTGGCCGGAATGTGGACAGCGCCATCTGTCTGGAGGGCAGTCTGAAATTAAAAGAAGTGGCCTATCTGCACAGCGAAGCATATCCTGCTGGGGAGTTGAAGCATGGCCCGATCTCGCTGATTGAAAATGGCACACTTGTAGTGGCGCTGGCAAGCGTTAAGCCCTTGTTTGACAAGACCATGGCCAATGTACGGGAGGTCAAAGCCCGGGGCGCGGATGTGCTGTGTGTGACATTGGAAGAGCTTGCGGAGGAAGCATCCAAGCAGGCGGATGGGATACTGACAGTGCCCACTGTACTGCCGGTATTGCAGCCCAGTTTGACGTTGATCCCCTTGCAACTGCTGTCTTACTATGTTGCCCTCAATCGGGGCTGTGATGTGGATAAGCCGCGAAATTTGGCGAAGTCCGTTACTGTGGAATAAGTGCAAGGCGGGGGCGAAAACCCCCGCTTTTGTATTTTGCCTCTCCCTAGGGGAGAGGTGCCCCTGAAAGGGGCGAAGAGGGCAAATTCGCACACCCTCTCAGTCACGCCTGTGGCGTGCCAGCTCTCCCAAAGGGAGAGTCAAGAGGATTTCGTATATTGTAGTAACAATCTCCTTTTCCGCATACACTAAAAGAGCCTATGGGAAGGAGGGGTTCTATGGAAATGCCCAAAGGTGGCCTAGTGGGAAAGGCCTACAATTATTGGTTGCAAATCCGAAAAATGCACATCGGTCAACACGCTGCCAATGCCGGTTATTTTATTGTGCTGTCCGTATTTCCGACCCTGGTACTGTTGCTGGGACTGCTGCGCTATACCGGCATGGATGCGGGGGATCTTATGTCTTTGCTTTCCGGAGTAATCCCTGATGTCCTGCTCCCGGCGGCGGAAAAACTCATTATTTCTACCTATGCCTATACTTCCACGGCGGTGGTGTCCGTGTCGGCCATCGGTGTTTTGTGGTCTGCCAGCCGGGGGATCTACGGTTTACTCACGGGTCTGAACGCCATTTACGATGTGCAGGAAGACCGGGGGTATTTCTACACCCGAGGGATTAGCGTGTTTTACACCTTTTTGTTTTTGGTGGTGTTGATGCTGACCCTGGTGCTCAACGTGTTCGGGGAATCCATTTTGCAGATGCTACCCCCGGCCCGGGGCGCGCTGTGGGAACTGCTGTCGGAACTCATTGATCTGCGGTTTGTCCTGCTGCTCCTGCTCCAAACGGGGCTGTTCAGCGCCATGTTCATGGCTCTGCCAAACCGAAAAAATAAATTTTCTGACAGTTTTCCGGGTGCCGTGCTGGCGTCATTCGGGTGGTTGCTGTTTTCCAATCTGTTTTCCTTTTATGTGGAGTATTTTTCGGGATATGCCAACATTTACGGCTCAGTCTACGCCATCGCCTTAAGTATGCTGTGGCTGTATTTCTGCTTGTGCTTGCTGTTTTGCGGTGGCGCGCTGAATAAATTGCTGATGAAAGAATAAAATTTTATTTCGTTTATCCTCTGTTCATATCTGTTTTTTATGATACAATGAAAAGGGGAGGGATGGAAATGTTTGGCTTCGTTACCGCCAGTCTGAAAGAACTGAATAAGCAGGAGCAGGCGCGCTACAATGCCGTCTACTGCGGTATCTGTCGGCAGATCCGCATCCGTGCCTCCTCCCAGACTGCCCGGCTGGCACTCAGTTACGACATGGCCTTTCTGGCTTTGTTGCTCATGAGTCTGTATGAGCCGGAGGAAACCTCCGGAGATCGGGCATGCCATCTGCATCCCATCCACCCCAAGCCCTGGCTGGATAACGAATACATCCAATATGCTGCCGATATGAATGTGGCCCTGGCTTACTACAAGGCCCAGGATGACTGGCAGGACGATCAGTCCTTGTCCGCTAAGGTTAAAACCCGTATATTCAGCAAAAATTACGAAGAAATTGCGGATCGTTATCCCCGACAATGCAAGGCCATTGCGGACTGCATCCACAAGATCAACACCTTGGAGAAAGAAGCCTGCGCCAATCCCGACCTGCCTGCCGGTGCATTTGGTCAGCTGATGGCAGAACTCTTGGTATACCGTGAGGATATGTGGGCGCCCACATTGCGTCAAATGGGCATGGCTTTGGGCCGGTTTGTTTATCTTGCGGATGCAACGGTGGACTACCGCCGGGACAAGCGGAAAGGGAAGTACAATCCCTATCTGGCTATGGGAACTGGGGAAGACCCTGTCCGTTGGGAAGAATATTTGGTGCTGGCCATGGGCAGGTGCACCGCAGAATTTGAAAAATTGCCCCTGGTGCAGGACAAGGCCATTTTGGACAACATCCTGTACAGTGGTGTGTGGTGCAATTTCCGCAGACAAAAAGAAGGGAGGGATGGAAGTGACCGATCCTTATAAGGTGCTGGGCGTGAGCCCGGACGCATCCGACGAAGAAATCAAAAAAGCCTATCGACGCCTGGCGAAAAAATACCATCCCGACCTGAATCCGGGGGACAATGTGGCCGCGCAGAAGATGCAGGAGATCAATGCCGCCTATGAGCAAATCAAAAACCCGGAAAAATCCGCGCCCAATCAAGGCGGTGGTTACGGTTACGATCCTTTTGGCGGCTTCTACGGCCAACGAACCTATACCCAGCGGGAAACCGGGGATCAATATCAAAAAGCCGCCTATCAGTATGTGCGTATGGGTAGGTATGCCGAAGCGCTGAACATTCTCAGCAATTCCACCAATAAAGATGCCAGGTGGTACTACATCAGCGCCATCGCCAACAACGGCCTGGGCAACCAAGTGACTGCTCTGGAGCATATCCGCAAGGCGGTGTCCATGGAGCCGGATAATTACGAATATTTGCAGATGCTGCGTTACATTGAAAACGGTGGTACGGAATACCGCCGCCAGGCCGGGAATTTCCGGGGATTCGAGATGCGTGGCAGTCCTTGTACAAGCATCTTGCTGTGCTGGTTCTTTAATCTTTTCTGTTGCCGGGGCTGGATTTGCTGTTGATGAAAAGCCTTCTCCTTGAGGAGAAGGTGGCAGCCCGATAGGGCTGACGGATGTGGTGGTGTCGCAAAGCGACAATTCATATTTTAACGGCTGCTGTGCAGCCTACACCTCATCAGTCAAAAATCAAAGATTTTTGCCAGCTTCCCCTCAAGGGGAAGCCTTGGACAAGTTGAATGATTCAGCAGTTACTTGACATTTAGACTGCAAAGTGCTATGATGATTACGACAATTTGATAGAAGTTCCGTGGCAGTCGGGGCGATGAACCTTGGCTGCTGAACAAGATAATCGGGTGAAAACCCCGAACGGTACCGCCGCTGTATGTGGTATGGTGCTCTCTTTTGGCGAAAGCCAGTCACTGGATATATTCCGGGAAGGCAGAGGGCGCTGCAGGTGTTCCCAGCACCGAAAAGCCACGAGTCAGAAGACCTACGGAATGGATCTCCCCTTTTCCGCGCGATTACGGAAAAGTGCGTTTGTCGCAGAAAAACGGCTGCGGCACCAGTTTTGGTGCCGCAGCCTTATCATTTTTCAGGAGGAAAAAATTATGAAAAACACAAAAATTTGGATCGCATTGGGCGCACTTGTCTTAGTGGCCGCATTGATGGTGGGCATTTTCGTCATGACCCGCCCCGAACCCCAGGAGGGGGGGAAGACCATAACGGTAGCTGTCGTGCACAAAGACGGTGTAGTAAAGAAATTTGTATACCAAACGGAAGAAACCCATTTGGCACCCCTGTTGGTGGGTCAGGGACTGATCCCCGAGGGAGATATCCAAAGCGGCATGTTCTATACTGTAGATGGGGAAAAGGCCGACTGGATGACGGATGAAGGCTGGTGGGCTGTTTATAAGGATTATGCCCAGATCAATGTGGGCATTGAAGAACAAGTTATCGTTGATGGCGATACGTTTATGCTGGTGTATACCAATGGCTTCGCGATCTAAAATTTTAACCGTAAAAGAAATGGCATTGTTCGGGGTGCTGGGAGCCCTGACCTTTGCTTTGCAGGTGGTCATGGGGCCACTGCCCAATATTGAGCCTGTGAGCCTGCTGGTGATGCTCTTTGCTGTTGTCTTTGGGTGGAAATGTCTGTACCCCGTTTATATTTTTGTGGCCATGGAAATTTTGTTCTACGGCCTGGGACTGTGGAATGTGTACTATCTGTATGTATGGCTTATTTTGGCCGTCGCGGCGGTGGCTATGCGCAAGATGGAAGATCCTTTGGGCTGGGCGATTCTGTCCGGGGCATTTGGGTTGGTGTTTGGCGCATTGTGTGGCATCGTGGATATCTTCATCGGCGGTTTTGGCTATGCCATCACCAAATGGATTTCCGGCATTTCTTTTGATCTTGTCCACTGTGCCGGCAATTTTGTCATTGCATTGCTGCTGTTTAAGCCTTTGAACAAACTTATGATAAAACTGAATAAATAAAAAATCCGCTGCATAACGCAGCGGATTTTTTAGATTTCCTTGTACATGGCGCTAGCGTCGTCCTTGCGGACAGTCTCAGCGATCTGCAGAACCTCCACAGCCACCGTGCGAGGGCCCATGGTGATCTCGATCTTGTCGCCGATCTTCACTTCGTAACTGGCCTTGACCACACGACCGTTGGCGCTGATGCGTCCATTGTCGCAGGCTTCGTTGGCAACGGTCCGGCGCTTGATCAGCCGGGAGACCTTCAGATACTTGTCAAGACGCATCTTACTTTGCCACAGCGTCCTTCAAGGTCTTGCTGGCCTTGAAAGCGGGAACACGGGTAGCAGGGATCTGGATGGTCTCCTTGGTGTGGGGGTTGCGGCCGGTACGAGCCTCGCGGTTCTTGGTCTCGAAGCTGCCGAAGCCAGCGATCTGCACCTTCTCGCCTGCAACCAGGGCAGCGGTAACAGCGTCGATAGCGGCGTTCACAGCACGCTCAGCGTCCTTCTTGGTCAGGCCGGCACGCTCAGCGGTAGCGGCGATCAGTTCGGTCTTATTCATAATAAAATTACCTCTTTTCTTTTATTTTAAAAGCATTATTAAATTAACACAATTTTTCACGAAATGCAAGTGCTTTTTTTCACAAATGCAACAAATTTGCAATTTTTTCGCCCTTAGGAAGCAGCAAACAATCTTCCCTGGTGATGGCCCGGAACTTGATGGCTGCAATGGCATAAACCACTACGCCAACAGCGATGGGACCGGCGCAAGCGATGAGGGCACTGACATCTGTACCCAACAATATTTGCATGCCCTTCCAGGTGCCCCAGGCGCAGATGCCCATGAGGGCAGCGGCCAGAAAAGCCCGGAGCATGTGCTTGACGATTGCCGGGGGATCTTGCAGTACGCGGCGCATGGTAAAGAGGTTCAAAACCGTGATGCACAGGTAACACAGCAGGCTCCCGATGGGAGTGCCCACAATGCCGATGACGGGATTTCCTGTGAGGATGAATACCGCGATCAACTTCACAAAACCGCCAACAAACATATTTACTACCGGCAGTTTCTCATGTCCATGGGCCTGCATAATGGCGTTAGTCAAAAGCACCATGGAATTAAAAATAATGCACACGCCCAAAACCGACATCAACTGGGTGGCCAAAAGTAACTTTTCCCCACTGTAGCCACCCAGCAACTGAGTCACAGGCTGGGCAAGAAGTACCAGTCCGAAGGCGCAGGGCATGGAGATCAGCGCACTGATCCGGGCAGCGGATTCTTCGGTGGCCCGGGCGGCCTTGAGGTTGCCCAAAGTGAGTTGAGAAGTAATGGCCGGGATAATGGAGATGGTAATGGGGGTGATAAAGGCGCAGGGCATATTGAAAATGGTCAGCGCCATGCTGTAGATACCCTTTTGGGTGTCGGCTATATCCTGGGTCAGGGTCTTCAGCAATTGGGTCATGTAGATCTTGGTTTCCAAGACGGTCAGCAGTTGCAGACCGGCAGAGCCGATGGTAATGGGTACGGCAATGGAGAGCAAACCTTTGGCAATGTCCTTGCCGGAAGAAACCTCCTCGCAGGACTGGGGCATCTGCTTGTAGGCCTTGCGGAATATGGCATTGAGGTAGAAAGAAGATACCAGGCAACTGATGGTCACGCCCATAATGGCAGCACCGGCGGCCAGGGAAACGTTTTGCGTGTAGAACACCACCAAAAGAGCGCCGGCAATGCCCACCACCAATTTGGTGACGGCTTCAATGACCTGGGAAACCGAGGTGGGGAGCATGTTGCCCTGGCCCTGGAAGAAGCCCCGGTAAGTGCTCATCAGGCAGATCAGGAAACAGCAGGGGCCCAGCGCACCAATGGCTGCCCAGGCATCCGGTTGTTCCTGAAACTGAGCCAGTTGCTTGCAAAACAGCGTCATGAGCAAAGCGCCCACAAGGCCTAATGTCAGGAAGATCGTCCGGGATACGGTATAGATCTTGCGTACCTGGCGGTAGTGATCCAAAGAACTTGCCTGGGCGATCATCCGGCTCATAGCCACCGGCAGACCGGCGGTAGAGATCATCAAAAGGACAGTGTAGATTTCGTAGGCGGTGCTGTAATAGCCAAATCCCTGTTCGCCGATGATGGCGTTCAGTGGGATCTTATACAGCGCGCCGATGACTTTGACCACAGCGGTTGCTAAGGCCAACAAGGCCGTTCCGTGGAGGAAGGATTGTTTTTTGGGTGTTTCAGACATAGCACTTTCCTCAATTCTCGCCCGCAAATAGACGGGGAATGGCGTAATTGGTCAGTTCTTCCACAACACTTTTCAGGTCGATGGTGGGGAACTGGCCGTTCTGATACAGGATCTTGCCCCGGACCATGGTCATGGCCACATCGCCGCCCTTGGCGCTGAATACCAAAGCGTTGGGCAAATTGTGACAGGGCATTAGATGGGGCGCGGAGAAGTCTACCAGACACAGGTCGGCATCCATGCCCACCTTAATCATGCCGCACTCGTTTTCACGTCCCTGAGCCCGTGCGCCGCAAGAAGTTGCCATCATCAGCGCGGCAGACGCCGGTAGGGCAGAGGCGTTTTCGCTGGTACTCCGTGCGGACATGGCAAGGCCACGCATAACTTCAAACAGATCCAGGTTGCCTGCGTCCAATGCGCCGCTTGTACCCAGGGCCACATTCATACCGGCGCGGACACTCTGCAAAACCGGAGTGGCAGGCTGGCCTTTTTTGGCAGCGGTGAGGGGACAAGCCACAGCGGTGGCTTTCTTTTTGCCCAGCATTTTCTGTTCTTCTTCGGACAAGCAGGCGCACCCCACGGCAGTCACCGGCAGATTGAAAATACCGTGACAGCCCAGTAGTTCAGCCGGACCAAGGCCGGTTCTGTCCAGGCAGGAATCCGTCTCGTTTTGGGTTTCCGCCAAATGGAGTTGGAAGCCCAGTTTTTTCTCTGCGGCAAAGCCCACAAGGCCTTCCCACAGTTTGAAATTGCTGGTGTATTCTGCGTGGATGCCGGCATCGATCTTGATGCGTCCGTCGTCATGGCCGTGCCACTTTTCGGCAATGCGTACCAGTTCGCGGCATTGCTCGTCGGTGTCGAAGTCAAATTCTTCATTTTCATCGATGAAACGGTAGGCGGACAGCGCCACGTTGCCCTTGATGCCGCTTTCTGCAATGGCCTCAGCGGTTGCATCGGGATAATAGTAAAGGTCGGAAACAGAAGTGATGCCAAAACGCAGGCACTCGGCAATGCCCATCAGGGCCGCGGCTTTGGCACTCCGGGCGTCCATTTTCGCCTCTTTTTTCAGTTGCTCCTGAAGAGCTTCCGTGTTGCTCAGATCGTCCAGATAAGAGCGCAATGCGGTGGTAGCCAGTTGGGTATGGCAGTTTACAAGTCCGGGCAGGAGCACCATGCCAGTGCCGTCAATAATGGTCTGGGGTTGCTCCTCCGGGGCGGTTTTGCTTAAGTAAGAAATTTTGCCCCCGTCGATACCTAAGTATGCGCCGAACAGCACATCCATTTTCTCGTTCATGGTGACGACGGTCACATTGGAAATCAAAGTATTCAAATCAAATGCTTCCTTTCATCAGTTCAAAAAGCCGCTTTTTGTCGTCCAAAACCTGGCTCAGCATCGCAATGTACTGCTCCGGGAACTTGGGGTTGTGCAAACGTTGCAGCGACCCATCGGGGAAGTTAACCTTATTCATGCCACCGCCTCCCAAGGAGAGAATGGTGTGTACTTCTTCCATCATGTAGATGTTGTACAGGCAGTCCAGGCCGTTTTTCGACCAGCCCACATTTTCAAAAGAGCCGGACATATATTTCTGCCGGTACAGGTAGTAGGGTTTGTAGCCAAGGTCACGCAGCGTTTTGTTGGCGTAATCCACCATCCGGGCCACCTGATCCGCGTGGGAAAGGAATTCCCGGCTTTCAAACAGGTCCGCACCCTTTTTCAGAGCCAGGGTGTGCACCGTAATGTTGGCAGGTGTCAGCGCGGCCACAGTGTCCAGTGTGTGACGGAATCCGGCAAAATCATCCGTGGGCAAGCCTGCGATCAAATCCATGTTGATGGCCTCGAAACCGGCATCTTTAGCCCACCCATAAGCGTTCAGCACATCTTGGGCTGTGTGAGGGCGTTTACAGGCAGAGAGCACGTTGTTTACCATGGTTTGGGGGTTGATGCTCATGCGGTCAGCGCCGTGTTCCCGAATGGCCCGGAGTTTTTCTGCATCCAGCGTATCGGGCCGTCCGCCCTCTACCGTAAATTCGATGCACCGGGAAAGGTCAAAAGAATCCCGGATGGAATCCAAAAGCCGGATCATTTGGGGTGTGGTCAAAGTGGTGGGCGTGCCGCCGCCTATGTAAATGGTACGCACATGGTATCCGGAATTTGCCAACAGCTGTCCGGTGACGGAGATTTCCTGCAAAAGTGCTTCCAGATACGGCTCCATCAAATCAGTCTGTTTGCCAATGGTGCGGCTGACGAAACTGCAGTAACTGCACCGGGTAGGGCAGAAGGGAATGCCCACATACAGGGAAATATCAGTACTCTCCAACTTGCGGATGGCTTCTACAGTGGAAACAGAGCAGTCCACAGCCAATTTCCGCCTCTGGGGTGTTACATAATACACTTCTTTTAAAAGTTTTTCTGCCGATTTCGGAGTACCACCCTCCAAGAGATGCTTGGTGGAGATTTTCGTGGGCCGGACACCGGCCAAAGCACCCCAGGCACTGGGCGCACCCAACAATTGCACCGCCGCCAGATAGTAACTTTGCTGTAAAATCTGCCGGCGCAGGCGAACGGTTTCCTCACTTACTTTCAGCCTACGGGAAGCGGTGACCGTTTTGCCGCTTACCGTGATTTTTGCCGTTGCGGTGAGCCAGGTTTTGCCCCGATGGAGGGCGGAAGTGGCTTCTCCCTCTTCCTTTGTGGAAAATAGGGCCATTTGCAGTTGTTCTACCGCATATCGGTCCTCGTGACCGACCAGTGTCAGTTTCATAGTGTTACCTCAGATAGGGATTGTGCTGTCTTTCTTGGGCCAAAGTGGTTTCCTCCCCATGACCGGGGAAAACGCGATAATCTCCCGGCAGATCCGCCAGCCGGTGCAGGGAAGTCTGAATGGTGGCCCAATCACCGCCGGGCAGATCAGTACGTCCGCAAGAATCTGCAAACAGGGTATCCCCACTGAACATGGCATCCTCACAGATGAGGCATACAGAGCCGGGCGTATGGCCGGGGGTGTGCAACACGGTAAAGTCCATATCGGCTACAGTAAATCGGCACGAGTAGTAGTCCGTGGTGTAGAGCGGACCTGCGGTGAGTGCCTGGGGCATGGTGTGCTCCAGTTCGTGCAGGTACACCCTGCAGTCTTTTGCCAGCGCCTTGACACCGCCCACATGGTCAAAATGACCGTGAGTCAGCAAGATGGCTTCCAATCTCAGCCCCTTTTCTTTGAGGAAAGCGGCGATTTTTTCGGGCTCGTAGCCGGGATCGATGACCACGCAGCGGTCAGAATCCGTTTTGTGGACGACATAGCAGTTGACCTGGTACAGACCCAGGGTCAAAGTGTGGATGTTCAGCATAAGTTATCCTCGACGGGGGGTGTCCATCAGTTGTTCGGTGTCCAAAATCAAAGTTACAGGGCCGTCGTTGACGGACTCTACCTGCATATCCGCGCCAAAGCGGCCATGCTGAGGGGGATAACCCAGTTCTTCACAGATGGACAGGAATTTTTCGTACAGTTCATTGCCCAGTTCGGGATTTGCGGCATCGGCAAAACTGGGTCTGCGGCCTTTGCGGCAGTTGCCGTAGAGGGTGAACTGGCTGACTACCAGCACTTCTCCGCCCACCGCATCCACGCCTAAGTTCATTTTGCAGTTTTCGTCCTCGAAAATGCGAAGTCCCAAGGCCTTTTCTGCCAAATACCGACATTCTTTTTCTGTGTCGTTGGGGCCGACACCCAGCAGAATGAGAAAGCCCTTGCCGATTTTTCCAACCACCTCGCCGTCAATGGTGACGGAAGCGGAATTGACTCTTGTTAATACTGCGCGCATAGAAATCTCCTATAATATACCGTCATTGCGAGGAGCGAAGCGACGTGGCAATCTCCATCGGGATTCCGGGATATCCACGGGATTGCCACGCCAGCGTGCGCGCTGGCTCGCAATGACATCAAGTTAGTTCTGCCCTCTTCGGGAGCCGATGACATCGGGAATGGCCAGCAGTTTGTTGCGGATGGACTCCAATTCTGCCACATCTTTTACTTCAAAACGCACGGTAAATACGCTCTTGCCGCCGGGCAGGTCTTTGCCGTTGAGTTCTTTCATGCGTACCCGGTTGGTGGTCATAGCGGTGGCCACATCCAGCAAAAGTCCGTCACGGGTGCGGCATTCCAGTTCCAAAGTGGTGTCGAAAGGTTGTGCGTCCTGGTTTGCCCAACGGACATTGACCCAGCGAGCGGCCTGGATGGGATCGTGACGCTGTGCTGTATTGGGGCAGTCACAGCGGTGGATAGACACACCGAAGCCCTTGGTAATAAAGCCAATAATGTCATCACCGGGAACGGGAGTACAGCATTTGGCAAATTTGATCATGCAGGAGTCGATATCCTCAACGATGATGCCGTTCACCGCATGGCGGTTGGTTTTCCCTGCCTCGGGATCGCCCACGTTGCGCAGGACGGAGGGCTGTATCAGTTTGTCGTTCTGCTGATTTTTCAGCGCCCGGTTGATGTCATCCCGGATTCGGCCGACGGCCTTGACGGCGGTCAGACCGCCGTAACCGATGGCGGCGTACATATCTTCCCAGTTGTCAAATGCCAGTTTTTTCAGCAGTTGGGGGCCAAGTTCCGGGTCGATGGTCAGGCTGAGAGGCAGGCCGATGCGGCGCATTTCCGCTTCAAAGGAAGACCTTCCGTGCATCACATTTTCTTCCCGCTTTTCCTTCTTGAACCACTGCTTGATCTTGGTACGGGCCTGGTTGCTCTTACAGATAGTCAACCAGTCGCGGCTGGGGCCTTTTGCATTTTTGGAAGTTAGCACTTCAATGATGTCGCCGTTTTTCAAGGTGGCATCGATGGTGGTGATCCGGTTGTTGACTTTTGCGCCGATCATGGAGTTGCCCACACCGGAGTGGATGGCGTATGCAAAGTCAATGGGGGTAGAGCCTGCAGGCAGGGAAACAATCCGGCCCTTGTGGGTAAAGACGAACACCTCGTCGTCAAACATGTCGATCTTCAAAGACTGCAGATAGTCTTCCGCGTCGGTATCCTGCTGGCTTTCCAGCAGGCGGCGCACCCACTCAAAGTCCTTTTCGTTACCGGCACCTGTGCCCTGCTTGTATTTCCAGTGAGCGGCAACACCGTATTCGGCGATCTCGTGCATCTCCCAGGTGCGGATCTGCACTTCAAAGGGGATACCCTGTTTGCCGATGACGGTGGTGTGCAAAGACTGATACATATTGGGCTTGGGCGTAGAAATGTAATCCTTAAACCGTCCGGGCACCAGGTTAAACAGGTCATGGATATGACCCAGTACATTGTAGCAGTCGGGAATGGTATCCACGATCACCCGGAACGCGTACACATCGTACAGTTCGTCCATACTCTTATCCTGGGCACGCATCTTGCGGTAGATGGAGTACACGTGCTTGATCCGGCCGTAAGCGGTATGGTGGATGCCCATGGAATCCAACCTGTGTGCGATGGTATCCTGAATGGTGTGCATGAAAGCCTCATCCTGCTCCTTGTGGGCATTCAGATAGGACATGATGCCATCATATTCTTCCGGCTCCAAGTAGCGCAGAGCGATATCTTCCAGTTCCCATTTGATCTTCTGCATACCAAGGCGGTGGGCCAGGGGCGCGTAGATATCCATAGTTTCCCGGCATTTGGACACCTGCTTGGCAGGGGTTTGATACTGCATGGTACGCATATTGTGTAGCCGGTCGGCGATCTTGATCAACACCACGCGGATGTCCTTGGACATGGCCATGAACATTTTGCGCAGATTTTCCATCTGCGCCTGCTCGGTGCTGGAGAAATTGGCACGGGTCAGTTTGGTAACGCCCTCCACCAGTTCCGCAACGGTCTGACCGAAGAGTTTTTCGATCTCCTCATGGGAAGCGTCGGTGTCCTCAATGCAGTCGTGAAGCAGTGCGCCCAGGACTGCATCGGTATCCAGGCCCATTTCCGTGACCACCTTGGCAACTGCCAAAGGGTGGATGATGTAAGGGGAGCCGTCCTTGCGCTTTTGCTCTTTATGTTTGTTTTGTGCATATTCCACAGCCCGGTCGATGAGGGCCATATCCGTGCCGGGCATGTGCTTTATGAGGGTGTCGCGCAGTTGCCCGTAATGAAATTCAAAGGTTTCCAATGTAATTCAGCTCTCTTTCACGCGAAGAAGGGTTTGCATGGTCTGACTCTGGTTTAGATCTGCTTTGGTATTACCGGGAGTCAGTTCAATAAAGATGTCCTTGTGTTGCCGAGTGTAGCGAAGAAGACCTACATCCCGAAAAATATCCAGGCAGGCAAGCATTTGTCCCAGACTCAAGGGGCGGTTTGCCCAGCGAACAATCTTCCGGCACAGACACAGAGGAGCTTCTCTAATGTTGCGCTCCAGACTGGCAAGATACCGCCAAATTGCGCCTAACACAGTCCGATCCGGCAGAAGATTGCCGGCTTCTTCTGCAGTCAGCATACCGGTGGCAATGTGGGAATATCCACCCATCTCTGGGGAACATTCAAAACCGCAACTGGGGCGGATGTCCAGCACATGCATCTGAACGGAGCGTTCGCCCCGGAATTCGTTTACTTGGGGATGGAATGCCACATCCACCAGATCCCCCGGTTCAATGGAAGCGGATTCGGGATTGGAGGAGAAATAAATGGCGTTGATGGAATGGTTGCGATCACGCAGGCGCAGGCGCATATGCCGGCCGTTGCCCACCATGCTGATTCGGTCCACAATAAGATTGCGCATCATAAGTACCGGCTTGGGACAGCCGTTGCCACAGGGTTCTAAGGCGGCCAGGGAATCAATGCCCCGGACAGTCAGCAGTTCCGGTGTTACGGCACAATCGATATCCAACACGGTGCGGATACCCAAATCGCTGTAAAACTCGGCCGCACGCTTACAAATCTGCTCACGGAATGCGGCAATATTGTTGCGGTTGATGGTAAACCCTGCGGCCAATTCGTGACCGCCGTAGCTTTCCAAAAGATCGGAAAGGGCTGTCAAGGAAGCAAACAGATTGAATCCGCCAAAACTCCGGGAACTGGCCTTGCCATGTTCTCCGTCCAGGCAGATGAGGAAAGCGGGACAGCAGTATTCTTCCGCCATCCGGCTGGCGACGGTGCCTACAACGCCCTGATGCCAGGCTTCGTCCGCCAGGACAATGGCTTCCGGGGGCTGACCGGCAGGAAGCATGGAAACGGCTTCTTCATAGATCTGAGATTCTACCTGCTGACGCTGGCGGTTCAGATCGCACAGGGCTCTGGCAAGATATTCTGCCCGTTCCGCATCATCTGTCAAAAACAGTTCTACTGCCCACTCGATTTGCCCCATGCGGCCTGCGGCGTTGATCCGCGGGGCCAGCATAAAGCCGATGGTGGTGGCATTGACGTTATCCGGCGCACAGCCGCTTTCTTTCATCAGCGCCGCAATGCCGGGGCGCTGGGTGTGGCGGATGGATTCCAAACCATGGGCGACAAATACCCGGTTTTCTCCCACAAGGGGCATCACGTCGGCAACTGTGCCCAGGCACACCATGTCCGCATAATCCCGGAGTACCGCATCCTGATCCCCACAAAGGGCAGCAGCCAGTTTAAATGCCACGCCTACGCCGGAAAGGGTCATGTGGGGGTAGCCACCATCGGGCCGGTGAGGATCTACCACGGCAATGGCATCGGGGAGTTGCTCTTTGCATTCGTGGTGGTCGGTGATCACCAGGTCAATACCCAACTCCTTGCAAAGTTTTGCTTCTTCCACGGCGGTGATGCCGCAGTCCACAGTCACAATGAGTTTGACACCCTCTTTGTACAGATGGCGGATGGCGATGGGGTTCAGGCCGTAGCCTTCCTCCAAACGGCCGGGGATGTAACTGACGCAGTCCGCACCGTGACGGCGCAGAAAAGCGGTCAGCAGACAGGTGGCAGTGATACCGTCCACGTCATAGTCGCCGAAAACGGCAATTTTTTCCCCCCGGGTCATGGCAAGACCCACCCGGCCCGCGGCCAGGTCCATATCCGTCATCAGATAAGGGTCCAGCAAAGGGGTGTTGCAGGACAGTTGCTGACTGGCCACAGTGGCATTATGGATGCCTCGGGCGGAGAGGATCATGGCACTCAAAGGAGAGTAACCTGCTCCGACCAAAGCGTTGACAGCGTTCACATCCGGGTTCGATACATTCCAAATTCCATACTTCAAGGCAATACACATCCATTATATCTTTTTTCTTGATATTATACCAAAAATGATGCGTATGCACAATAGGAAGTTTGTTTTTTTAAGGGAAATCTTTAAAGAATCAAGGAGATTTTTGGGTCTGTGTGAGGATCTGGGTGACGGCCACTGCCAAAATTGGTGCCAAGAGCATCCCCAGCAGTCCCCAAAGCCGATACCCGGCATAGATGGCAAGGAGCGTCACCAACGGGTCAAGCCCCAATTGCTTGCCCACAAACCGGGGTTCCAATACCGAGCGCAGCAAGCTGATGATCACATAAATGCCCAGCAATCCCAGGGCTCGAAGGCTGTCTCCCTGCAAAAAACACACCAGACTCCAGGGAATCAGCACAGTACCCGTGCCCAAAACCGGCAAAATGTCCACAAAGCAGGTGGCCGCCGCCCACAAAATGGCGTGCTCAATTCGCAGGAGCAGAAATCCGACAGTCAGAATGCTGAATGTGATCCCCACCAGTTTGGCCTGGGCCAGCAGCCAACCGCTGACAGTCTGCTTCAGGGTTTGCAGATAGGGTGCGTACTTTTCGTGCCATGCATTGGGAAGATGGTCACGAATCCATGTGCGAATCCGAGGAAGCCGGGCGGAGAACATAAAAGCCGCCAGCACCCAAGTGCCAAGCCCCAAGGCGCTGTCGGGAATGGTTTTCAGAATGGATGCAGCCAGGCTCAACAAGGTGGAGGTCAGCCCGTCCAGCAGTGCGCTGCCATTGGAAAACATCCCTTCCACCCCATGAACCAGGATGGGGCTGATCCCTTGTGGGGCTTTCTCCGCCAACCCCAAAAGCCAAATCTCCAAAGAATCCAGCCCGGACGCAGTGGCACTTTCCAAATCCGGCAAGACTCCGGCCAATGCGCCCAATTCCCGTATAAGAAGCGCACAAAGGGCCAGCAATAGCAAAATGGTCAGCAGCAGGACTACGGACATTCCCACTGCCGCGGCCAGTCCCCGGGGCAAATGCAGATGCTTATGCAGATTGTTTACCAATGGCTCTGCAAGCAAGGCCAAAACACCTGCCAGCAGAAATGGCAGAGCAATGGGCAATAAATACCGCACGCCCAGCCATGTGAGCGCTGCGATCATGAGGAGCAGGGGTAATTTATGCGCAGAAAATTGAGACATGTGTTCTCCTTTCTTGGACAAAAGTCCACAACTGGGGGTTGCTTTTTGGGGAAAGTGTGTTACAATAAAATTGTTACCCAAGAAATATGTTGACATTGTAAAAATGCGACAAAGGAGGCTGTATTATGGCCAAGCAACCCAAGTATTACATCATCGAGGCATCCGCACTGCCGGAAATTTTCCTAAAAGTAGCAGAGGCAAAGCGTTTGCTGTCCACCGGTGAAGTGTCCACAGTCAATGAGGCGACCAAGCGTATGGATATCAGCCGCAGCGCCTTTTATAAATATCGGGATGCCATTCTGCCTTTCCAGAACATGATGAAGGGCCGGATCATTACTTTCCAGCTCATGCTCCATGATGAGCCCGGTGTTCTGTCCGCATTGCTGATGGTCTACGCCAAGGAAAAGGCAAACGTGCTGACCATCAATTCCATCATTCCCACCAACGGCCACGCATTGGTAACCATTTCCGCAGAACTGACGGATGTGGCGGTTCCTTTGGAGGAATTGCTGGCGGAGTTGGGTAGTATCCCCGGTGTCATCAAGGCGGAGATCATCGCCGGTTAATATTTTAAATTATTTATTGTCATTGCGAACCAGTGACTGAGGTCACTGGTTCGCAATGACATTTTTTTATTCTGTTTTTGCATATTGCACCGAAATTCGCCACCTTGCGTAGGATGTAGCGGAGGTGAACAGGATGCTGATCGTGCAAAAATTTGGCGGAAGTTCCTTGGCGGATGCGAATCGGATCCGCCGGGCGGCAAAACGGGCGATCCACACGGCGCAGGGGGGCAATCGGGTGGTCGTTGTGGTGTCTGCCCAGGGAGATACCACTGACCATCTGATATCCGCCGCCGCAGCCATTACCACCGCACCACCTAAAAGAGAACTGGACGCCTATTTAGCCGCAGGGGAGCAAATGTCCGCAGGCCTTGTGGCCATGGCGCTGGAGTCTATGGGGCATAAGGCCGTCAGTCTGGCTGGCTGGCAAGCGGGGCTGCTGACAGATGATATGCACGGGGATGCCCGGGTGCAAACACTTACTAATGAACGTATCCACCGGGAACTGGCAGAGGGGAAGATCGTGGTGGTCACTGGTTTCCAGGGCGTCAGTGCTACCGGAGATATCACCACATTGGGCCGTGGGGGTTCCGATACGACAGCGGTGGCAATTGCGGCGTTTTTAGGGGCGGATAAATGTCAGATCTATACCGATGTGGATGGGGTCTACGACCGGGATCCCCGGATCTTTCCGGACGCGGTGCGATACGAAATCATCGATTACGATGCAATGCTCACCCTTGCCCGGCAGGGGGCCCAGGTGCTCCATGATCGATGCGTGGAACTGGCAAAAGCGCATAACGTACAGATTCAGGTGCTTTCTTCGTTCCGTCCGGGTTCGGGAACGATCGTAAAGTCCTTATCATAAATTTATCCGTTTTTTGCAGGTATAAAACACAATCTTTTCAATAAAATACCCTTGACAAGGGAAAAAAACTGTGCTAAAATGCTCAGGTAATGAAGAAGGCTGAACATCCGCCTCACCGCAAGCTGACGCGAAACGGTTTATATTCCACTTTCCCCATAGGGGATCACTGTGTGAATGTGCGGATGCTTTGGCATCCGCTTTTTTGCGCATAATGGAGGTGCTTACCATCGCAAAGTTAGATCATCAGCTCAATGAGGAGATCCGGGATAAGGAACTTCGCGTCATCGGTGAAGACGGTGCTCAGTTGGGTATCATGTCTGCCGAGCAGGCCAACGCCCTTGCAGATGAGCAGGGACTGGACCTGGTGAAAATTTCTCCCAACGCCGTTCCTCCGGTCTGCAAGATCATGGATTATTCCAAGTTCTGCTTCGACCAGAAGAAGCGTGAGAAGGAAGCCAAGAAGAACCAAAAGGTCGTGGAGATCAAGGAGATCCGCATGAGCCCCAGCATCGACACCAATGACCTGAACACCAAGATCAAGGCTGCTCAGAAATTTCTGGCAGACGGCAACCGGGTGAAGGTCAGCGTCCGCTTCCGCGGCCGTGAAATGGCTCACACCAATTTGGGTGAAAAATTGTTGATGGACTTTGCGGAAAGTTGTGCTGAAACGGCCAACATGGAAAAGAACCCCAAACTGGAAGGTCGCTTTATGGCGATGTTCCTCACCCCCAAGAACAGTAAATAAAACAACCAAAGATACGGAAGGAGAACTTACTATGCCCAAGCTGAAGACCCATAGCGGTGCTAAGAAAAGATTCAACCTGACCAAGAGCGGTAAGGTTAAGAGAGCTCACGCTTACAAGAGCCACATCCTCACCAAGAAGACCACCAAGCGGACCCGTCATCTTCGTACAACTGCTTACGCCGACGTGACCAATGTCGACGCAATCAAGAAGATGATTCCCTACAAGTAAGCAAAGGAGGATTTGACAAATGGCAAGAGTTAAAGGCGCAATGATGACGCGCAAGAGAAGAAATGCTACCCTGAAGCTGGCCAAGGGCTACTGGGGTTCTAAGTCCAAGCACTTCAAGATGGCCAAGCAGGCTGTTATGAAGTCCGGCAACTACGCTTTCGAAGGCCGCAAGCAGAAGAAGCGTGCATACCGCACCATGTGGATCGCCCGTTTGAGCGCAGCTGTCGCTCCCTACGGTCTGAACTATTCCAAGTTCATGAACGGTGTGAAGAAGGCCGGCATCGAGCTCAACCGCAAGAGCCTGTCCGAGATGGCTATCAATGACACCGCTGCTTTCGCAGCAATCGTTGAGAAGGCAAAGGCTGCTCTGAACTAAATATTTAAAAGGTCTGCTGCACCGCAGCAGACCTTTTGTTTATTACCACATCCCATCCTTGGCTCTCCCTATGGGAGAGCTGGCACGCCGAAAGGCGTGACTGAGAGGGCGATTACAGACTTTTCCGTGTTGCCCTCTCCGCCCAGTGTGCGCACTGGGCACCTCTCCCAAAGGGAGAGGCAAGAAGAGATGTACAATTAAAGGGAGATCCTTATGAAACTTACCCATACCGCCACCCGCTCTGGGCGGTTGTCTTCTTTTTTGAAAGAAGAAATGGCCATGTCCGCAGGGCTCATCAATCGACTGAAATGGCACGAAAAGATCTTGGTCAACGGTAGGCCTGAGCACACGGATTTTGCTGTGCAGGTGGGAGATACTATCACCGTTTTGCTGGATGCGCCAAAAGCGGAGTATCCTGCGGAGCAGGGAGATTTGACGGTCCTTTATGAAGATGATCACATCCTGGCTGTGGACAAACCGGCAGGCATGCTGATCCATCCCTCCCGTTCCAAAAACACGGGCACATTGGCAAATTATGTCCTGGGGTATTATAAAAATACCGGGCAAGCCTGTGCCTTTCACCCATTGACCCGGCTGGACCGGGATACGTTTGGTGTAGTTTTATTGGCGAAAAATCCTCATATTAGTGCTCTTTTACAGGCGGGAGATCTGCAAAAGACATACCACGCTGTCACATTTGGCGGCCCGGAAGCGGATGCAGGCATCATTGATGCCCCCATTGCCCGGAAACCTTTGCCCAGCCTGTTGCGGGAGATCCGGGCCGATGGCAAATCGTCAGTGACGGAATACCGGGTCCTTGTGCGAGATGGCAACGTATGTAAACTGAAGCTGCGCCCCATCACTGGCCGTACCCACCAACTTCGTCTCCATTGCGCCCACATGGGATTTCCTATTCTTGGAGATCCCCAATACGGAAATGCGGAATCTGCGGCATTTTCGGACAGTTTCGGCGTAAAGAGCCAACTGCTTTGCGCAAAATCCTTAGAATTTACCCATCCGGTCACCGGTGAAACAATGACCGTTGTTTCCCAAATGGATGTATAAGAGAAAATGTTTGTTTCATTTTGTAGGACGGCAACCTGCCGCTCGCGGGCGGATAATATCCGCCCCTACATTCAAAATGGCCGGAACCCAAACGGGTCCCGGCCATCACTATTTACGCTCTTTCAAAATCCTCGGCACCGTGTTTGCACAAGGGACAGATGAAGTCTGCAGGCAATTCCTCGCCCTCGTAGACATAGCCGCAGATCTTGCAGACCCAGCCGCTCTTCTTTTCGGAAGCTGCAGCAGGCTTGGGTTTGACATGGTCGAAGTAATACTGATAACTCATGCTCGGTACATCGCTAAGCACATGGGCCTCAGTGACCTCGGCAATAAACAGGGTGTGGGTGCCCCAGTCGTAACTTTCCACAACCTTGCCGGACAGCACTGCGTTGCAGTTTTCGGGGATATAGCGCAGACCGTTTTCGGTGCGGTTATCATAGGAAGCAGATGCAAACTTATCCGTATCCCGGCCGGAGCAGAAACCGAACTGCTGGAACACCGTAAAGGGCGCATCCACGTTCAGGACGGACACATTGAACATGCCGGTGCGCACGATCATATCGTGGGTGAAGTTTGCCTTGTTTACTGCGATCTGAATCCGCTTGGGATTGTCGGTGATCAGACCGGCTGTGTTGATGATACAACCGTTATCCCGGCCATTTTCACGGGCAGTGAGGACGAACAGGCCATAGGTGAGTTTGAACACAGCGTTGTTGTCCATCTTGGGTGCGGATGTTGCGCTGGGGGCAGGCAGGATGGATGCGGCCAACGCGTCCGCAACAGCCTCCAATTGAGGGAGTTGATTTTCTTTCAGCGCAGAGCGGATAGTCAGGCCTGTGTCCAGGATGTTCATGTTCTTACACTTGCTGAGCATATTCCGCATGAGACCCCCGGCTGTGGGAGCCCAGGAGCCGTTCTCTAGAAGAGCCACCGTGCGGTTCTGCAGATTGTGGGCCACCAAATCGCTGAGCAGAGCCTCCATACAGACAAAAATACCGGCATTGTAAGTGGTGGATGCAAATACCAAATGACTGTAACGGAATGCGGCGGCTACGATGTCGGAAGCAGGAGTCACGGAAACGTCGAAGATCCGGGTCTTGATGCCCTGTTCACGGAGTTTGACCGCCAAAATTTCCACAGCATTTTCGGTGTTGCCGTAAACAGATGCGTAAGCGATCATCACGCCGGTTTCCTCCGGCGTGTAGGATGCCCAATGCAGATACTTATCGATGAAATAGCCGATGTTCTTGCGCCACACGAAGCCGTGCAAAGGACAGACCATCTTGATATCCAACATGGAAGCCTTGGTCAGCAAAGCGGTGACCTGTTGGCCATATTTGCCCACGATGTTGGTGTAGTAACGACGGGCTTCGTCCAGGTAATCCCGGTCAAAGTCTACTTCGTCCGCAAACAGCGCGCCGTTCAGTGCGCCAAATGTGCCGAAAGCGTCAGCAGAGAACAAAATGCCGTCGGTGGTGTCAAAGGACACCATAACTTCGGGCCAGTGGACCATGGGGGCTTTCACAAAGCAGAAATTGTGACGGCCGGTGGAGAACACTTCGCCCTCCTTTGCCTCCACCCAACGGCTGTCCAGGTCAAAATCAAAGAACTGTTTGATCATGTTCCGGGTGGCGGTGTTGCACACGATTTTCACACCCGGATAGCGCAGAACAACATCCTCCAGCACGGCAGAGTGGTCGGGTTCCATGTGGTGCACGAATACATAGTCCAGGTCGCGGCCATTCAGTACAGCGGCTACATTTTCAAAGAAAGTTTTGGCGACTGCCTTGTCCACAGTGTCGAAAAGAACGGTCTTTTCATCCAGCAGGACATAGGAGTTATAGGAAACGCCGTCGGGCACGGAGTACACGCCCTCGAACATGGCCAGTCTGCGGTCGTTTGCGCCTACCCAAAACAGGTCGGATTGAATTTTGCGGTAATTGTACATAGTTTTCTCCTTTATTGTGTGTCCAGAATCAGCTTGAATGCGCCGTAAGCGCCGGCATCATTGCCTAAAGTCGCCAGCGCAAAACGGATGGATTCGGAAGCGTGGAATATGTATTTGTCAAAGTATCGCTTGGCACCCTCCAGCAGAGGTTTGCCAGCCTTGCTGACACCCCCTCCCAGCACCACCACTTCCGGGTCAGTGACACAGCAGACAGATGCCAGGAACTGACCCATATACGCGTAAACTTGCTCCAAAACTTCCAAAGCAAGAGCATCGCCTTGGTTGCCTGCGTCAAAGACATCTTTGCAAGTCAAGGGCTCGATGTTTCGCAGAATGCTTTCCCGGTCGCTGAGGGCAAGACGCTTTTTTGCCAGGCGCACGATGCCGGTGGCGGAGCAATACTGCTCTGCACAGCCGTACTTGCCGCAGGTACACATTTCTTTTTCGTCCCGTTCCAGAGTCAGGTGGCCGATCTCACCGGCGGCGCCATGGACGCCGTTGAGGGGCTGGCCGTTTACCACAATGCCACCACCGACACCTGTACCGAAGGTTGCCAGCACCATGTTGTTGCATCCCACAGCACCGCCCTTCCAGGCTTCACCCAGGGCGGCTACGTTGGCATCGTTGCCTGCCTTAATAGGCAGTCCAGTCAGTTTGCTCAATGCCTCATGGATATTGAAAACGCCCCAACCTAAATTCGTGCAGCGGTTTACATTGCCGTCATCATCCACAGGTCCGGGAACACCAATACCGATGCCGATGATCCGCTCTTTGGGTATTATTTTATCATCCAAATATTTCAGCACAGAGGCGGCAATGTCCGGCAGGACCTGACTGCCGTTATCGGTGGTTACAGTGGGGATTTCCCATTTGTCCAGCATGGTGCCGCTTTCGTCGAAAAACGCGATCTTGACGGTGGTGCCGCCCAAATCTACGCCAAAGCCATATTTCATAGCGATTCTCCTTATGAGGATTTTGCGAACTTATTATACAAGATAATCGGAGAAAATTCCAGTCTTTCAATTACTTTTTCTGCTGCTTTTTCAGATAAAGGGGGAGGATCGCATAAGCCACGCATAGGGCTGCTACACCGGAATCCGCAAACACTGCCGCCCACATGGAAGCATAACCCAAAATTCCCATAATCATGACTGCCAATTTGATTGCAAGGGCAAAAATAACGATTCGCCTGGCGGTATGCTGGGTGCGCCGGGCAATCTGCAGGGCAGTAGGAATGGCGGCAACCTGAGAACGCATAATTACCACATCCGCGGCTTCAATGGCGGCATCCGCACCGCTGCCCATGGCTGCACCTACGTCACTGCCGGAAAGCACGGGAGCGTCGTTGATTCCGTCACCCACGAACATCACAGGGCCAAATTTTTGGCGAAGTTTCTGTAAGACGGACAGTTTCTCGTTGGGGAGCAGTCGGGCGTGGACTTCATCAATGCCTAATTGACTGCCCACGTCCCGGGCTGTGATTTCTTCGTCGCCCGTAAGCATGGCGGTGGCAATGCCCATCCGCTTTAGATCATGGATGGCTGCCTTTGCGTCATTCTTGGTGCTGTCGCCCAGCACAAGGTGGCCCAAAAGTTTGCCGTTTTCGGCTACATATACCCGGGTACCGGATGTCCGGAGCACAGAAATGCCATAGCGTGCCATGAGTTTTTCATTGCCACAGAGAACTTCTTTGCCATTTACCGTTGCCCGGATGCCGTGGCCGGCGATCTCTTCTACGGATTCCGGTTGGGCCAGGGGGTGGTCGATGGCGGCCAGGATACTGACCGCGATGGGGTGGTTGGAATATTGCTCGCAAGTAGCGCAAAGGTTCAAAACTTCCTCGCCATCTACGATCTCCTGGACGGAGAAATCCCCTTTAGTGACGGTACCGGTCTTGTCCAGTACCACGGCCTTGACGGATGCCAACGCTTCCAAAGTCAGACCGCTTTTAAACAGAATGCCTTGTTGACTGCCCGCACCGATTCCGCAGAAGTAGGCCAGGGGAACACTTAATACCAAGGCGCAGGGGCAACTCATGACCAAAAAGGACAGGGCGGTATAGACCCAATAATTCCAGTTCCCGGTGATGAGGGAGGGAACGATGGCCACCAATGCGGCGGCACTGACCACGATGGGGGTGTAAATTCGTGCAAAACGGGTGATAAACCGGTCAATTTTGGGCTTGCCTGCTGCGGCGTGTTCCACACTTTCCAAGATTCGGGTGACCATGGAGGTTTCCAGGTTTTTTTCTACTTGGACAGTCAGTTGTCCAGATGTATTTACACAGCCGGAGATCACGGGATCACCGGGCTTGACAGAAACAGGAACACTCTCACCGGTGATGGGAGCGGTGTCGATCCGGCTTTCGCCGCTGACCACTACACTGTCCAACGGAATCCGATCACCGGGGCGCACCAAAAGAAGATCCCCTACCTGGGCATCCGCGGCAGGAATGGTGACGATGGCATCGTTTTCTATGCGCTGAACTGTTTCCGGGCGCAGGTCCACCGCTTCCATGATCTGACTGCGGCTTCGTTCCACGGCCCGATGCTCGAAAAATTCACCAACCCGGTAAAAGAGCATCACACCCACTGCTTCGGGAAACTCCCGGATGGCAAATGCACCCAGGGTAGCAATACTCATAAGGAAATTCTCGTCGAAAATATGGCCTTTTATGATGTTTTTCGCGGCGCCGGCCAATACTTCCCACCCCAAAATCAAGTATGCGCTCACAAAAAGTGCAAAACTGAGCCAGGGAATTGCCCCGGAGAGCAATCCAAGCACAAACAAACCTGCCCCGAGGAAGATTCCTACGGGAGATTCTTTTTCTTCGTGATAATGGTGAACGTGGTCTTGGCAGTCACATTCACCGTGGTGCTCATGGTGCGCATGGGTATGTATTTCTACTTCGCTCTCCACTGTCTGGGCGATTTTCGTCAATTTCTCAATGAGTGCGTCCGGGTTTTCGGCCGTCAGCCGCAGTTGACGGGTAGAAAAGATGATAGTGGCGGATTCCACTTCCGGCAAGGCGTTAAATTTTGCTTCTATTTTTGCCGCGCAGTTGGCGCAGTCCAAATTCTTCAGATAATAGACTTTCTGCTCCATACAAGATCCTCCTTTATTTCCATATATGAGCAATCATTCATATGTATACCAATACTATACACTCTATTGCGCGCTATGTCAATAGAGTGTTTGATAAAACATTGCGGACGGGCAATGCCCGCCCCTACATTTGAAAATGCCGGTTGGTGCATGTAGGGGCGACCATTGGTCGTCCGTTTATTATGCTGGTCATTGCGTTTTTAATTGGCCGGACTGATACATCATTCCATACAAAAACATTTTTCTGCCAAGCAATCTGCTGATTCGCAATAGGGAGTTGATGATCGTTTCCACATCCTCATCTTCCTGTACACCGAGTTTCTCGCACAGACGAAGATTTGCGTCATAAACCTCTCCATACAGCCGTTCACAAGTTCTTCCTTCTGCAAATAAATTCTCCACGATAGGATTACCGGCACCGGGTGCAGATTCCCCAATTAGCAGATCGTATACGGTATCAACAACTTCAGAATTCATACTGCCCCTCCTTTAGTGCTCGTATACGAACACTATCATAAATCCTATTTTATAGAGATAATAACAAAAAGTCAAGGATCAGGAGGGGGATATGCAGTGATTAAATTTGACCGGCTGTGGGTTACTATGAAGAAAAAGGGCGTTACACAGTACGACCTGTATACCCACCATAATGTGAACCGCTCGCAGTTGGATCGCCTGCGCCGCAATCAAAATGTGGAAGTAAACACCATTGACAGACTGTGTAATATCCTGCAATGCAATGTTGAGGATATTATGGAGCACATCCCGGACGATAACCATTTTTAAAAGCCTGCCGCAAGCGACAGGCTTTTTGCAAAACAGAACGCCCCTGCCGAATCGGCAGGGGCGTACAACTTATTCAGCAGAAATGAGGTAATAGTATACGGGCTGGCCGCCATTCAGGAGATTCACATCCGCATCGGGGCAGATATCGCTGAACAGGTCAGCAGCTTTCTGTGCCTGCTTTTCGGTAATGTCCGCGCCATAGTAGATGGTGATATAATCCTTACCATCGTCCCGGACCTTCTCGGCCAAAGATTTCAGCAGGACCTTAATATCCCGGCTGGTGCCGAACAGACCGTTCCAGATGGCCAGATAGTCACCCTCATGGATCATAAAGCCGTCGAAATCGGAATCCCGGGCGGCGTAGGTGACCTGCATGGTCTCCACGTTACCCAACGCCTCGGTCATGGCCTCGGTATTCTCCTCCACTGTGCCATCGGGGTTAAAGCTGAGCATAGCGGTGATGCCCTGGGGAATGGTCTTGCTTTCAATGACCACCACATTCTTGGGGGTCAGCGCATCCACCTGCTGAGCAGCCATGATGATGTTCTTGTTGTTGGGCAGAACGAAAACAGTTTCCGCAGGAACTTGGTTTACCACTTCCAAGATGTCCTGGGTGCTGGGGTTCATGGTCTGGCCGCCGGAAATGAGGCCATCGACACCCAAATTCTGGAACACATCGCCGATGCCGTCGCCAACGCAGACAGAAACCACGCCAAGTGCCTTTTCGGGTTCTGCGATCTTGGGTGCCAGTTCCTGCTCGCTCATGACCTTTTCGGTGTGCTGCAGGCGCATATTCTCGATCTTTACAGTGACGAAAGAGCCGTAGTCCATGGCTTCATGCAGGGCCTTGCCGGGGTCATTGGTGTGGACATGGACCTTAATGATCTCATCGTCGTCCACCAGTACCAGGCTGTCGCCCAAACTGGACAGGAATTCCCGTAGTTTTTCGGGATCGTTGTCATTCTCCCGGGAGATGATGAACTCGGTGCAGTAGGTAAAGGTGATCTCCTCATCGTTAAAGTCGGAGAAATCGGCCTGTGCCTTGGTTTCGCCTGCGCCCAGATTCTCGGGCACAACGATGTCTTCGCCCCGCAGAGCCAGCAGCATGGCTTCCATGGCCACCACCCAGCCCTTACCGCCGGCATCCACAACGCCGGCTTTTTTCAGCACCGGGTTCTGATTGATGGTATTGGCCAGAGCCACTTTGGCTTCCGCAATGGCAGCCTCGTGGACATACTCAAAATAGTTGTTCTCCTCGGATGCCTGCAATGCCTTTGCGGCAGCCAGACGGGCAACAGTGAGGATGGTGCCCTCAGCGGGCTTCATAACTGCCTTGTATGCAGCGTCTACGCCTTCCTGCAAGGCTTTGGCCCACAGCACGCCGTCACAGGCGGCGCAGCCCTTCAGCCGCTTGGAAATACCACGGAACAACAAGGACAGGATCACGCCGGAGTTACCTCTTGCGCCTCGCAGCATGGAAGATGCGGCGGCGGCAGCCGCCTGCTCCAAAGTGGGATCCTCCATCTTGCGCAGATCGTTTGCGGCGGCGTTGATGGTCATGGACATATTGGTTCCCGTATCGCCGTCCGGCACCGGGAAAACGTTCAAATCATTCAGCGCCTGCTTGTTGATCTCGATGGAAGCAGCAGCATTGATAATTAGGCTTCTGAATAGGGCGCCATGTATGGTCTGTCTCAAAATGTTCGTCCTCCAATTATTAGCCGATCATCATAGAATCGACATATACATTTACGGCCCGTACTTCGGTGCCGGTGCACTTGGCGACCACATAGCGCACTTCGGAAATAATCGAAGCGCCCACGGCGTTCAGATTCACGCCGTTGTCCACCATAATGTGCAGGTCGATAGAAATGGTGTCATCCTCGTGGAACTCCACACGGACACCCTTGGACATGGATTCTTTGCGCAGCAGGTGGTACACGCCGTCGGTGACGGAGCGGGCAGC
Organism: Faecousia sp.; assembly: GCA_045653245.1. GTDB lineage: Bacteria > Bacillota > Clostridia > Oscillospirales > Oscillospiraceae > Faecousia. The sequence goes on along the minus strand of JAZOLS010000101.1, from coordinate 4,546 downwards.
CATTCCCTTTACGCCGAAGCAGTTGGAGGCGGCAGTACCGGCAATGTCGGAGTAGACATTGGTGCTGACATTGACGGAGCCTTGTTCGTTGGTTTGGCGGATCATAGATCGTACCTCCTTGTTTGATTTTTGTTGAATTAAACCATGCTTTCTTCCCAACAGTCGGGAGCAGTCAGACCCATCATCTTCACGATGGTGGGAGCCACATTGGCAAGGCCGTAAGCGCCTTCCTTAACGGTCCAGTCGTTGTCCTTATCATAGATGATAAAAGGAACGGGATTCAAAGAGTGGGCGGTACGCACAGCGGTCTTGCCCTTCTTGGTTTCGGTCATCTGATCGGCGTTGCCGTGGTCAGCGGTGATGAGGACGGTATAGCCGTACTTGTCAGCCGCATCCAGAATAGCCTTCAGACCGCTGTCCACACATTCCATGGCGTACACAACCGCATCCATAACGCCGGTGTGGCCCACCATGTCGCCGTTGGGGTAGTTGCAGCGGATGAAGCGGTACTTGCCGGAAGCCATGGCATCCACCATTTTCTCGGTAATCTCCTTGGACTTCATTGCAGGCGCCTGCTCGAAGGGGATCACATCAGAGGGGATCTCCTCGTAGGTTTCCAGTTCCTCGCAGACCTTGCCGGAGCGGTTGCCGTTCCAGAAGTAGGTCACATGGCCGTATTTCTGAGTTTCAGAAACAGCGTACTCGGGAAGTCCAGCTTCACACAGCACTTCTGTCAGCGTGTTCTTGATGACAGGAGGCTGGACAAGATAATTTTCGGGGATGTTCAGGTCACCGTCGTACTGGAGCATACCGGCAAATTTCACGCCGGTGTAGTCGCCCCGGTCAAATTTATCAAAATCCTTGCGGTCGAAAGCAAGAGAGATCTCCTGCGCCCGGTCACCACGGAAGTTGAACAAAATCACGCTGTCGCCGTTTGCGATCTTGGCAACAGGCTCACCGTTACGGGCGATAACAAAGGCGGGCAGATCCTGGTCGATGACACCGGTTTCGGCCCGGTAGGTCTCGATGGCTTCGGTGGCGGATGCGAAGAAGCGGCCCTGGCCCTGGACATGGGTCTTCCAACCCAGCTCCACCATAGCCCAGTTGGCTTCGTAGCGGTCCATGGTCACCTGCATACGGCCACCGCCGGAAGCGATAGCATAGTCACAGCCCTCGGTGTTCAGATCACTCAAAACGGCTTCCAACTGACCCACGTATTCCAAAGCGGAAGTGGCAGGAACGTCACGGCCGTCCAGCAGAATGTGGCAGTAAGCCTTCTTTACACCCTCAGCCTTGGCCTGTTTCAGCAGAGCGATGAGATGGGAAATATTAGAGTGGACGTTGCCGTCAGACAGCAGGCCCATGAAGTGCAGAGCGTGTCCGTCCTTGGCATTGGCGATCAGATCCTGCCAGGTGGCGGACTGATAAAGAGAGCCACTTTCAATGGACTCGCCAACCAGTTTTGCACCCTGAGAGTAAACCTGGCCACAGCCCAAGGCGTTGTGACCGACTTCGGAGTTGCCCATGTCCTCATCAGAGGGCAGACCGACCGCAGTGCCGTGAGCCTTGATGTAGGTGTGAGGGCAGGTGGCAAACAAACAGTCCAGCGTGGGGGTCTTTGCAACGGTTACAGCATCGCCGCTACCGCCGTCACCCTTGCCGACACCGTCCATTATTACCAAAACGATAGGTTTTTCCATAGATTATCTTTACCTCCAAAACGGATTTCATCCGGGAATTGCATAATACCAGTTCTACTATTCTACAACATTTCACCACAAGATACAAGTAATTTTTTCGGTTTTGGAGAAATTGTCCAAAATCGGGAAAGAAAAGAGAAAGGCATGGCTGTTTTTTCGGTAGCAATACCGAAAAATGTTACGAAGTTTTTAAGTAAATGGGAATTTCCATGGCAGAAATGGCAGGTTTTTTCTATTGCTCCGGGGCGGTTTCTGTGCTAAAATGGGGAAAACATACGATTTGGAGGCCCCCTTTTGCAACATAAAAATCTTTTTTTGCGGCTGTGCTGTGCGCTGTTGGTGCTCAGCTTGGTGCCGGTTTCTGCATTTGCCGCTAGCCCACCGTCCCAGGCAGGCCCACGAAAATTGGAGGGCGGTCAGCGAGATTTCCAATGGCCTGTGCCCGGGCAGTACAATCTGTCCAGTTGTTTCCTGGATAACCGCAACCATTATTCTTTGGATATTGCCGCGCCCATGGGCGTGAATGTGGTTGCATCTTATGCAGGTAAGGTGATCGATATTTTTACAGGCTGTTCCCACAACTGGGGCAAAAGCGGTAATTGCTGTAGCAGTTGGGGCAATTTTGTACTGCTGGAACATTCCTATACCTTATCAAACGGCAACCGCATCACCCTCTATAGCCGCTATGCCCATTTGTCGAAAGTATCTGTCAAAGTGGGGCAGTTGGTCGCCCAGGGAGAAAAGGTGGGCACTATTGGCTCTACGGGCCGCAGTTCCGGCCCTCATCTGGACTATGAAATTCTGTACGGAGGAACATCTCCCTCAAAAACTTATTCTGTAGATCCCTACATAAATGAACTTCTGGAACTGCCGGAAGAACTCCATACCACGTTCGGTAAGTGCTGTCAGGAATATGTTGCCTATGTAAAGCAGCTGTATCCCCGGTGCGTCCATGCTCAGTACAACAGCAAAGGTGCTTGCACCGACTGCGGCTATGTGTATGACTGGAAAACCACACGGGATGTGGATGCCATGGGCACTTACACCGTTTCGACCCAAACAAATGCCTTCAGCATTCCCTATACCCAGTCTTCCGGTGCGGCTTTGACCGCCGGGCAGACATTACAGGTAAATGCAACTGTGATAAACGGCCTGGGGCAGACCTGGTACGAAGTGGCGCTGTCAGACGGAAAAACCGTCTATGTACCCAAATCTGCCTTGGCGTTTCAGGACTATTTGGCATCCCAAATCAAACTGAGTGATTGTACTGTTCAGGATGGTATGACTTTGCAACAGAAATCTTACCGGCTGGACGGAAAAGTGATTTCCACATATCCCCTGCGCAATATCGTGGGCTATCTGGACGGGAAGCAGTATGCGTCCTGGTCCGGAACAGGCGGTGTCCGAGAGATCAGCCTGCGCTCTACGGCGCTGAATAAGAAATTGAATTTTGGGGAATTGGAACCCGGCGAGCATACCTTGGCAATTTTCGTGACGGATTCCACCGGAAGAGAGGCAACTCAGGTCTATACCTGCACATTTTATATTGAGAAACCTGTGGTTACTTTTACAGTTACCTATCTTGCAGAGCCGGAAAAGATTGTGAAGACTCTAGAAGAAGGGCAGTCTTTGGGAGAACTCCCGGTTTTGACCCGGGAGGGCTGGATTTTCCTCGGCTGGTTTACCCAGGACGGGCAACAGGTAACTGCTGACACGGGTATCGTTGCCGATATGCAGTTGCAACCCAAGTGGGAGGAAATCCCCAAAGAAACAGAGCCTACCATCCCCACTGTTCCTACTGTCCCCACTGAGCCGGACAGTAATGAAGTAGCAACCCAGGCAACCACATTTGCACAAACAGACGAGAGCGTTTCTGAACAGGAAACAGAAACCAAGTCTTATTTGTGGATCATCCCGGTGGTGGTGGCCGTTCTGGGCGGCATAGCCGGCGTGATTTTCTGGGTACAAAAGAAACGCAGTGCAAAGGCGCTGTTCTGACAAAGAAAAATGGCACACCGGCGGTGTGCCATTTTTTTAATTCATAGTACCTTCGGAGCGCTGGAACAGCGTACCGATGCGTGCGCGCAGGGCAATGGCTTCGGGAGTATCGGATGTTCCCTCGCTGTCGATCCACTTGGCAGATGCCGCCTGGGCATCCTTGAGGGTCTGCAGATCCATACTTAGATTGGCTACCCGGAAAGTGGGCAGACCGGACTGCCGTGCGCCGAAGAAATCGCCCGGGCCGCGCATTTTCAGGTCTTCTTCCGCAATCTTAAAGCCGTCGGTGGTCTTACACAGGGCTTTCAGCCGGGCAAGGGTCTCGGGATTTCGGTTGTGACTGGTCAAAATACAGTAACTCTGATGACCGCCCCGGCCCACACGGCCACGAAGTTGGTGCAGTTGGCTCAGACCAAAACGGTCTGCATCTTCAATGACCATCAACGTGGCGTTAGGGACATCCACGCCAACCTCAATGACCGTGGTAGCCACCAACACATCTGCTTCGCCCCGGGCAAAGGCGGCCATAGCGGCCTCTTTCTCCGCGCCCTTCATTTGGCCGTGGATCAGCAAAATACGCAGATCCGGGAAGACGGTTTTTTGTAAGGTATCCGCCCAAACTGTGGCGGCTTTGATACCGAGATCTTCGTTTTCTTCCACCGCAGGACAAACCACGAAGCATTGATGCCCCTCCTGCACTTGCTTGCGGATAAAAGCATTGATCCGAGCCCGGTAGGATTCATTTACAAGGAAAGAATCCACGGCTTTGCGTCCCGGGGGCAGTTCGTCGATGATGGAAACTTCCAAATCGCCGTATAGCAGAAGCGCCAGCGTCCGGGGGATGGGGG
>JAZOLS010000100.1:0-5358 GCA_045653245.1 Faecousia sp. | reverse complement strand
TCACCACCCTGTGCTGGGTGGTGTCCGCGCTGACCATGATCTCCTCGTTCCGTACCTTTGAGACGGTTAAGCCCGAACACCTGCGCACCATTGCCTTTGCCAGCGAGGTGTTCCCCATCAAGCAGTTCAAACTGTGGCGTGCTGCTCTGCCGGAAGCACGGTTTATCAACCTCTACGGTCCTACGGAGACAACCGGCATCTGCTGTTATTATGAAGTGGACCGGGAATTTGACCAGGATGAGACCCTGCCCATCGGCCGGCCCTTCCAAAATACCCAAATCATCCTGCTGGATGAGAACAATAAAGTTCCCCCGGTGGGTCAACAGGGCGAAATTTGCGTCCGTGGCACCCGTTTGACCCTGGGTTACTACTGCAATCCGGAGAAAACAAGCGAAGCCTTTGTGCAGAATCCTCTGAACAACCTCTATCCGGAGCTCATTTACCGCACCGGCGATTTGGGTCGTTGGAACGATCGGGGCGAGCTGGAATTTGCCGGACGGAAGGATTATCAGATCAAGCATATGGGTCACCGCATCGAACTGGGTGAGATCGAGGTAATTGTGAATATGCACCCCCAGGTGCGCAGCGCCTGCTGTATTTTTGATAACGAAAAGAAAAAGATCGTCCTGTTCTACACCGGGGATATTTCCCTGGCGGAACTGACGGCTTATATTAAGGGAAAACTACCCCGTTACATGGTGCCAAACGTTACCAAGCAACTGGCCGAACTTCCCTATACCCCCAACGGAAAAATTGACCGCAATGGGCTGAAGAGTCTGTATGCAGGAAAATAAAGGAGACCATTATGGAAGCATTACTGAACATTCTGAACGAACTGCACCCCGAGGTGGATTTTGAAACGGCCACCGGCCTTATCGACGATAAGGTGCTGGATTCTTTTGATATCGTTACCATCGTGGCGGAGGTCGATGCCGAGTACGATGTGCAGATCCCTGCTGTGGAACTGACTCCCGAGAATTTTAACTCTGCCAAGGCTTTGTATGCCCTGGTGGAACGGCTGATGGAAGAGTAATATGCAGTTTACGTCCGTAAGTTTTCTGCTGTTTGCGGCGGTTATTCTGCTGGGCAACTACCTGCTGCCGAAAAAAGCGCGGTGGGTGTGGTTGCTCTGCGGCAGTATGTTCTTTTACCTGATGGCTGGCGTGGAATATTTGGCATTCATCTTTTTGACTGCCGTTTCTACCTACCTGGCCGGCATGTGGATGGACAAAAATCTGCAAAAACAGGAAAAGTATCTTGCCGAAAACAAGCAGACTCTCTCCCGTGAGGAGAAAAAGGAATATAAGGCCAAAGTAAAGGGCAAAAACCGCGTCATTATGATCGTCTGCCTGGTGATCAATTTTGCAGTGCTGGGTCTGTGCAAATTTTTGCTGGCAGAGCCATTTAGCACCATGGCGAAGGGAACGAGCCTGTCCTTTTTGACATTGGGTCTGCCCCTGGGCATTTCCTTTTATATGTTCCAAAGCATGGGCTACGTGGTGGACATTTACCGCACCACCGACAAAGCCGAGAAGAATCCTCTAAAATTGCTGTTGTTTGTATCCTATTTTCCGCAGTTGATCCAAGGCCCTATCAGCCGTCATGCGGATCTTGCACCTCAGTTGACGGAAGGCAGAGCCTTTGACGGAAAGCAGTTTTCCTTTGGCTTACAGCGTATGCTGTGGGGCTTTTTCAAGAAAATGGTCATTGCGGACCGGATTGCCGCGGCGGTGATTGCCCTGCGTGGCCCGGAATTCACCGGCGTGGGCTTTTTCCTGCTGACGGTCTTTTACGCGGTGCAGATCTACGCGGATTTCACTGGCGGTATCGACATAACCATCGGCCTTTCTCAGGCATTGGGCATCGACCTGGCAGAGAATTTCATCCGACCGTTCTTCTCGAAAAATATTGCCGAATACTGGCGCCGGTGGCATATTACCCTGGGTGAGTGGATGAAAAGTTACATTTTCTACCCCATTTCTGTCAGCCAGCCCATGCTGAAACTGAGCAAAAAGGCTCGCTCGACTATGGGTAATTTCGGCAAGCGTCTGCCGGTGTACGTAGCGTCCATCGCCACCTGGCTGGTTACCGGCATCTGGCACGGCATTACCCCCAATTTCATTTTGTGGGGCATGATGAACTGCTTTGTCATTGTGGTGTCCGAGGAATTGAATCCTCTGTATGAAAAATTCCACAACCGCTTTGGCTTGAAAGAAAAGAAGTGGTACGGCGGTTTTGAAATGGCGCGGATGTTCGTGCTGATGAACCTCATCCGCATTGTGGACCTGTTTCCCAATGTGGCGGATTATTTTGCCCGCATGGGTTCTTTGGTGACCACGTTCAATTTCCGCATTCTTTGGGATGGCACGATGATGAAACTGGGCTTGACCGGTTTGGATTACGGCATCATCCTGGGCGGTATCGTACTGATGTTTGCCGTGAGCCTGTTCCAAGAGAAAAAGGGAAGTGTCCGGGAAGTTTTGTGGGATAAGCCGGTGCTTCGTTACATCCTTGTATTTGTGCTTTTGGTGATCGTTTTGCTTATGGGCAGTTACGGCATCGGGTACAATGCAAGTGACTTTATCTATAACCAGTTCTAGGAGGGTATATGAAGAAGAAAATTGCTTTATTGCTCTCTTGCCTGGTGATTGCGGGCGTGATCCTGTTCTGCCTGCAGGCACTTTTGGTGCCCAAGTACATGGTGGGCAAGCACAAAGAGGGTGCGCTGATTTCCGAGTATTACGATAATGCCGGGAACAATGATGTCATCTTCATCGGTGACTGCGAAGTGTATGAAAATTTCTCCCCCATCACCATGTGGGAAAAGTACGGCATCACCTCTTACATCCGGGGCAGCGCCCAGCAACTGATCTGGCAGTCCTACTATCTGATGGAAGAAACCTTCCGATATGAGACCCCCAAGATAATGGTATTCAACGTGCTTTCCATGAAGTACGACACCCCAAAAGCTACCGGCGACCAAAGCCAGCGTGAGGCTTACAACCGCATGACTTTGGACGGCATGCGCTGGTCGGAATCCAAGTGGAATTCCATTTTGGCATCCATGACCGAGGAAGAACGGGACAAGGAAGCCATGTACTCTTACCTATTCCCCTTGCTTCGCTATCATGACCGCTGGTCTCAGTTGACGGCAGAAGATTTCAAGTACTGGTTCAAGCGGGATACGGTATCCGACAACGGCTACCTCATGCAGACGGGCATCAAGCCCCTGGGAAGTGCGCATGTGGAGCGCCCCTTGGCGGACTACAGCTTCGGGGAAGACAGCTGGTACTACCTTGAAAAAATGACCGAACTTTGCAAAAGTAAGGGCGTGCAGTTGGTACTGATCAAAGCTCCGGCGTTGTCGCCTGTGTGGTGGCCCCAATGGGATGAACAGATCGAAAAATATGCCCAGGAAAATGACCTGCTGTATATCAATATGTTGGAGCATCAAGAGGAAATCGGCATTGACTGGTCCAAGGATACCTACGATACCGGCCTGCATCTGAATGTGTACGGCGCGGAAAAGGCCGCCGACTGGTTCGGCAAGGTGCTGCAGGAGCAGTGCGGTGTGCCGGATCGGCGGAACGATACAGAAATCAGCGCCCTTTGGGCGGAAAAAGCAGAAACCTACCACGCCCGGAAAAAGGCGCTGGAGACTGAAACGAATTAAGGAGATACTATGAAAAAACTGATTGCAATTTTGTTGGCTGCGGCCATGATGCTGTGCCTTGCCGCTTGCCAGCCCACCGAGACTCCGGAAAATCCCGATGCGAGCAAAGAACCCGTGCAGGATTCTTTCACTTTCACCTATAAGGGCACCAAGATCGCCCTGCACGCCCCGGCGGAGCAGGTGATCGCCGCTCTGGGCGAGCCTTTGGAGTACAGCGAATCCACCAGTTGTGCTTTTGACGGACTGGACAAGAGTTACAAGTACAGCAGTTTCTACCTGGAGACATACCCCATCGGCGACAAGGATTATGTCTATGGCTGGTGGTTTATAGATGACCTGGTGGAGACCGACGAGGGTATTTGCATCGGATCGACCAAAGCGGCTGTGGATGCCGCATACGGTGCAGAGAATTTTAACGGCAGCAATGCCTACACCGTGAAAAAAGGCAGCGGTATGCTGACCATCATCCTGGAAAAGGACGTTGTGTCCTCCGTCCAGTACGCCATCATTACGGATTGATAAAAGAGCGCACCCGTCCGGGTGCGCTCTTTTGCGGGCGAACGCAGTTTGTCCCTACGAGTTGAAAATTTTCCCTGTGTGTAGTATAATACCCCCAACGAAAGCGAGGGCGTGTTATGCACAAAGTATTATTTGTCTGCCACGGGAAGATTTGACCCAGGAACGGCATACCAAGCTATACAATGCTATACCACCCTTTGCAACGGGTTTATGCCATTTGTACTACTCGCATACTACTTTTCAAAATAACCACATTTTGCCCCCAACATGACACAAAAAAGCCAACCGCTGTAATCGTAGCGGTTGGCTAAAATTATTTTCCCTTATAGAGCAATTCAATCAATGTTTGCACAGCTTGATATTCTTCAGGCTTAAGGTTAGACAATTTTGTTATCACATCTGTCATCTGCTGAGAATCCCGTTTGCCATACAGAATGTAGTCAGAGGAAATATTCAAATATGAACACAGATTTGCCAGGTTCTCGGGACGAACTGCCTTTTTTCCCAATTCAATGCAGGATATGGTTTGCAGACTAACCCCCATTTTTTCAGCAAGCTGTTCCTGTGTAAGTTTTAGCTCCTTACGCTGTTGGGCAATTCTAACGCCCATGTTTATCAAAAATGTATCCTTGCCCATATTGACCCCCCTCTTTGTCCATATAGTGTTATTTTATAGAATTTATCGCGAAATTATAATCAACTATAAAACTAAATGCTTGACATTTTAATGCTATGGTTGTATTATTGTCGTGGGTTTAACCACATTATAGAGAGGATGGTTTTTCATTCATGGCAAAGAAACAGAAAGAAAAGGTCAAACTGATCGAAACTGTTCAGTTTGATGATCTGGAACGGGCAAAGAGAAAGGTTAAGTTTGCAAAAATTGACCTAATCCGCATTATTATCGGATTTGTGTTTGCCCTTATCTCCACAGGCGCCACCGTCTATGGTCTTTTTGGCAACAGTGGGAGCGACAGTTGGTTTGCAACCACAATCATATGTGCTGTTCCTGCATATTTGATCGGCGGTGGAATTTTCAAAGCAATTAAAACCGCATTTAGGTTTGCAAAGGTCGGCTGGTTTTTGATCCCTGTATTCCCCGCAGACATACTGTTTTCTATTGTCTTCTTGATTTTCGGTCTTTTTGCTTTCTTCTGTGTCCCTGC
>JAZOLS010000099.1:0-3365 GCA_045653245.1 Faecousia sp. | reverse complement strand
CAAAAAACTTGAATACATCCAATGTTTTATTCTCTCTACCCGTTTGAATAAATGTATTCATAGTATTGTTCCTTTATGAAAATTTTGAATTTTTTGGGTCTGATGCAGCTGGGCATATACACCGCCGATGTTTATCAGCTGCTCATGGGTACCGCATTCCGTAATGATACCATCAGCAATGGCCACAATTCTGCTGGCGTTGCGGATGGTGGAAAGCCGGTGGGCAATAATGAGAGTAGTACGACCTACTGCCAGATTGTCAAAAGCTCTCTGAATCTTGGCTTCCGTTACGGAGTCCAGGGCGGAAGTAGCTTCGTCCAGGATCAGAATGGGGGGATTCTTCAGAAAGATCCGGGCAATGGCAATGCGCTGTTTCTGTCCTCCGGAAAGCAGGGTGCCCCGCTCTCCCACATAGGTATCGAAGCCCTTGGGCATGGCCAGAATATCTTCGTAAATTTCTGCTTTCTTGGCAGCTTCCTCAACTTCTTCCATGGTGGCATCCGGCTTTCCGTAGCGGATGTTCTCAAAAATTGTGTCTGCAAACAGGAACACATCCTGCTGAACGATACCGATGTTCTGATGCAGAGATCTTTGGACAATCTTGCGTACATCCATGTTATCAATAGCAATCGCACCCTCGGTAACCTCATAGAACCGGGGGATCAACTGGCACAATGTACTCTTACCTCCACCGGAGGGACCGACGATGGCAATGGTCTCACCGGGCTGGACTTCCAGGTTTACACGATGCAGAACCCCTACCCCGGGCGTATAGGAGAAAGAAACATCTTCCACACGGATACTGCCCTTTACATCCTCAAGCGCTACCGCGTCCGGAGCATCCTGGATGGTGGGCTCAGTGCGCATGATTCCCACAAAGCGGCTCAGTCCTGCAAAGCCGTTGGCAAAGAGTTCCGAGAAATTGGAGAGTTTGCGCATTGGCGAAACGAAGGATGCGATATACAAAGTGAACGTGATCAGATCCCGGTAGTCCATCTTTCCTTCCATGATGAAATAACCGCCGACACCGATAACAACCACATTCAGACTGCACAGGAAAAACTCCATGCAACTGTGGAATTGGCCCATGGCCTTGTGGAAATCCCGCTTGGAATCCCGGAAAAGGCCGTTGGCAGCACTGAAACGGGCATTCTCCACCGGTTCATTGGCAAAGGCCTTTGCGGTACGCACACCGGACAGGCTGCTTTCGATCTCCGCATTAATGTGAGCAGTTTTTTCCTTGACTTTCCGGGATGCGTTGCGCATCCGTCGACGCATGGCCATGACCAGGACTGCAAATAGGGGTACCATCAGGCCCACGATCAATGCCAGTTGCCATTGGATTGTTGCCATGACGATCACAGCACCCACCATAGTCAAAATGGAAGTCAGTAGATCCTCCGGGCCATGATGTGCCAGTTCCGTCAAATCGTTCAGATCCGCAGTCAAGCGGCTCATCAGTTGGCCGGTGCGGTTTTTGTCGTAAAAGTCGAAACTCATATCCTGCATATGCCGGAACAAGTCCTTACGGATATCCGCTTCAACCCGAATGCCAAATGTATGGCCGTAATAGGCCACAATATAGTTTAGAAATGCCCGCAGGAAGTAGCAGGCCACCATCACGCCCATCACGAGGAAGAATGTGCGATACATCTGTCCGGGAAGCATATCATACAAAGCTGCTCGGGTCACCAGGGGGAACATTAGATCCACCGCTGCAATCAGTACCGCGCAAAGGATATCCACCGCAAACAGTCCTTTGTGGCGACTGAAATATCCTAAAAATATGGTAAGAGGGCGTTTCTTTTGATAGTCTTTCGTTGTCATGTTCATCACCTAATGTTTATTATACATGATTTTGATCGCACCCGCAAGAAAATTTGCTTTTTTTTACATTTTCTGCTATAATTCACAAAAAGGAGCGTGAAGTATGGAGATCCTGTTTAAGGACAAGCACATTGTTGTCTGTATCAAACCCGTGGGGATGGATTCGGAACACGAAGTTCCTGCCGCCCTGGGTGGAGAAATACACCCCGTTCATCGTCTGGATAAGAATGTGGGTGGAATAATGGTCTACGCTCGCACAAAGGCCGCTGCAGCGGCCCTGAGCAAGGCCATCCAGGATGACTCCATGATTAAGGAATACGTGGCCATGGTGCATGGCAAACCCCCGGAACAAGGTGACTGGACAGATCTGCTGTTTAAGGACAGCAATAAAAACAAGGTGTTTGTAGTCAAAAAGGAACGAAAAGGCGTAAAAAAGGCCCGATTGGAATTTATCCGACTGACGGAAAGCGACCCGGCATTGGTGCGTATCCGTTTGCACACCGGACGCAGCCATCAAATCCGAGTGCAGTTTTCCAGTCGTGGGTATCCCTTGGTAGGCGACCATAAATATGGCGCACGAGATGAATCCCCTGCCCCTATGCTGTTCTCCTGTAGGCTGACTTTCACCCTTTTCGGTAAAGAACACAGGTTTGAAACGCTGCCGGATTGGGCAATTCTTTGAAACCGCGAAAAAGGCGAATTTTTTTCAAAAACCGCTTGACAATTCTTCTTTTTCAGTATATAATGGCAAGGCTGTCAAGCGAATCCGCTGCTATAGCTCAGCCGGTAGAGCGCATCCTTGGTAAGGATGAGGTCGCCAGTTCAAATCTGGCTAGCAGCTCCACAAAAAACCGCTTAAATCGCAAGATTTAAGCGGCTTTTCTTTGTTTTACGAACTTTTAAAGTGGTTTCGCAGCGAGGCATAAGACCTCGTAGCTAAAATTTCGTCGATTTTCAAACGATTCTACCAAATTCCTGGTGCCTTGCAGTACCGAAAACCCTTGTGCCGCAACGGGTTTCGGGGATCTGCGGTCACCAACTTTTATCCAACTTTTTTGCTTTTGGACGTATAACGGCGCTCAACAGCGTCTGTCGCCGCATGAATTGTCTGACGCCCTTTGATGTAGTGCTTGACGCTCGTCGACATCTGGGCATGTCCTCCGGCATCCATCACTGCTTTGAGGTCTTTGGTTACATCGTACATATCGGTCAATACAGTCGTCCGAAACCGAATCGGTGTAATCTTTTCCTCAAATCCAGTGTCCCTCTGAATGCGTTGACACATTCTGCGTACAGCGGTATAGGAGAGAGGCTTCTTTCCTCCAAAAATGAATTCGTCTGCCGGTGTTTCCGGAATGTGCGCCATGGCGGTGGCAGCCAATCCAATCGTGCGGTGACTGGAAGCATTCTTGGTGTCCTTAATTTCCGGCTGATTGCGGTCGGGATGCGTCACCGCTCTGCTGATGGTAATTGTCATCTCCTCGCGGTCAATATCCGCCCCATGCAAGCCCAATCCCTCTTCAAGACGCAATGGATGC
>JAZOLS010000098.1:0-4849 GCA_045653245.1 Faecousia sp. | reverse complement strand
GGAGCGTCGGGACGAGGTTAAAAAATCCATCGAAAATCAAGGCAAGCTGACAGAAGAGCTGTCCGCCGCCATCGACAATGCCACAACTTTGGCAGAGGTAGAAGATCTCTACCGCCCCTATAAGCAAAAGCGGCGCACCCGTGGCTCTATTGCCCGGGAAAAGGGCCTTGAGCCCTTGGCAGAAGCCATTTTTGCTCAGGATGGACAAGACCCCGCGGTTTTGGCAGAAGCCTATATTGACCCCGAAAAGGGCGTAAACTCTGTGGAAGAAGCCCTTGCCGGTGCGTCCGACATCATCGCCGAGGATCTTTCCGACGATGCCGCCATCCGCAAATCCCTCCGGGAAATGGTACTACGCAAGGGAATTTTCACCTGTAAGGCCGAGAACGCAGAAACCGATACTGTCTACCGCCTGTACTACGATTTCAGCCAGCCCATCTCCCGGTTGCTGGATCATCAGATCCTGGCCATCAACCGGGGCGAAAAAGAGGGAATTCTGAAGACCAATGTGACCCTGCCCGGCAACGAGGGGGCGGCATTGGTCTGTCGGGCCGCTTTGAAGCCCACCATGTTCGATTCTGCTTTCATCCGTGCCGCCGCAGAAGATGCCTACGAACGGCTGATCTTCCCTTCTATTCAGCGAGAAATCCGCTCCGAGTTATCTGACCGGGCCTATGGCGGTGCAATCCACAATTTCGCATTGAACCTCAAGCCCCTGCTGATGCAACCCCCGGTCAAGGGCTTTGTCACCATGGGGCTTGACCCCGGATACCGCAATGGCTGTAAGGTGGCTATAGTGGATGCCACCGGCAAGGTGCTGGATACCGCTGTGGTCTATCCTACTTTCAGCGAGCGCAAAAAAATGGAAGCCATCGATATCCTGTCTTTCCTCATGCGTAAGCACAAAGTACAGCACATTGCCATTGGCAACGGCACAGCCTCCCGTGAGACCGAAGCCATGACTGTGGAACTGCTGCACAGTTTCCCCGATTGCAGTTACATGATCGTCAATGAAGCCGGTGCTTCTGTCTACTCCGCCTCTCCCCTGGCGGCTGAGGAATTCCCGGACTATGATGTAAATCTGCGTAGTGCTGTCTCCATCGCCCGTCGGTTGCAAGATCCCCTGGCAGAACTGGTCAAGATCGATCCCAAGGCCATCGGTGTGGGTCAGTATCAGCACGACTGCCCTCAAAAGGAACTGGATGCCGCCCTGGGCAATGTGGTGGAAGACTGCGTCAACGCCGTGGGTGTGGATCTTAACACTGCATCCAGAAGTCTGCTGGAGCAGGTTTCCGGTCTGAACGGTACCACTTCCAAGAATATCGTGGCTTTCCGGGAGGAAAACGGCCCGTTTACCAGTCGCACGCAGCTGAAAAAAGTTCCCAAACTGGGCCCCAAGGCGTTCGAGCAATGCGCAGGTTTCCTGCGCGTGCCGGAGAGTAAGGAAATTTTGGACAACACCGGTGTCCATCCGGAATCCTACGCCGCCGCCAAGGAATTGCTGGCACTGCTTGGCAAGGATGATCTACAAGCCCTGCCTGCCAAACTGGAAGCCTACGGCACAGCCAAGGCTGCCGAGGCCTGCGGTGTTGGCGAGCCTACGCTGATCGACATCGCCAAGGAACTGTCCAAGCCGGGCCGGGATCCCCGTGACGAACTGCCTGCCCCCATCCTGCGCAAGGATGTACTGGACATCAAAAATCTGCTCCCTGGCATGGAGCTGACGGGAACGGTGCGCAACGTCATCGATTTTGGTGTGTTTGTGGATATCGGCGTACACCAGGATGGCCTGGTGCATATCTCCGAGGTATGCAACCGCCGACTGAAGCATCCCAGCGAGGCCGTGAAAGTCGGTGATGTGGTCAAGGTCGTGGTTCTAAGTGTGGATCAGGAGCGTCACCGCATCAGCCTGAGCATGAAACAAGTAAAAAACTAAGGAAAGCGCGCTGTGAAATCACAGCGCGCCCTTTTCTTGACATCAAATTGGCTTGTTGATATAATGGCCTTATCACAGTTCCTCCCGGCTGCGCAGGAGCAGTTCCGGGGATTTCATAATGACTGTAGTATTGGCTGGAATAGAACGGGTGACGAAGGCATTTGCGCCGATGACGCTTCCGCTTCCGATCACCGTCTCACCGCCTAAAATGGTAGCACCGGCATAGATGGTAACCCGATCTTCAATGGTCGGATGCCGCTTGGCGCCTGCCAAACTTTGACCGCCACGGGTGGAAAGACCACCCAGGGTCACACCCTGATAGAGTTTCACATAATCACCAATAATGGTAGTCTGACCGATGACAATACCCGTACCATGGTCAATAAAGAAGTGAGAACCAATGGTCGCTCCGGGGTGAATATCGATACCCGTGGTGCTGTGGGCACTCTCCGTCATCATTCTAGGGATCAGCGGCACACCCAGCGTATACAGTTCGTGGGCCAACCGATAAACTGTAATGGCATAAATGCCCGGATAGGCCAGCACGATTTCGTCATAACCGGTAGCCGCCGGGTCACCCTCAAAAGCGGCTTGTAAGTCCGTCTCCACCATGGCGCGCACAGCAGGAATACGGTTCAGAAACGCTTTGCACAGACCATCCACCTGTTCTTTGGGGCATACTTTGGCCAGTTGACTGTACAGGTCTGCATACACTTTGGGAATTCTTTCGTCCAGCTTGGTTTCTGCCATTTGAAAGAATACCATTTCGTGGAGTTGGGTTAAAATATTGTTGACAGCATTGCGCTCCGGAAAACGCTCCCATTGGATCGTATCCATCAGACGTTGCTTACGATAATCCTCACGGATGGCATCTGTTAATTGCTGCATATCCATCGCTCCTTTACTCTCATCTTTTACTATGATAATCAGTATAGCACCTTTTTGTCCATTTTGAAAGGAGATTTTTTATGAATATCCGTTCTTCTGCCACGAATTTGATTGGAAATACGCCTTTGCTGCAGTATGATAACGAGTTTTGCACCATCTTGTGCAAAATTGAAAGCAAAAATCCCGGCGGTTCTGTGAAAGACCGGGTAGCGCTCTATATGATCGAGGAAGCCGAAAAACAGGGTCTGCTGACCCCCGGCACGCGAATTATTGAAGCAACTTCCGGTAATACCGGCATCGGACTGTGCGCCATCGCCGCCGCAAAAGGCTATCCCATGACCATCATCATGCCTGACACCATGAGTATGGAGCGTCGGCTTTTGATGGCTGCTTACGGTGCGGATGTTGTTCTCTCTACCGGCTGTGAAGGCATGGCAGGTGCGATTGCGCTCTCTGAGAAATTGGCTGCCGAAGCAGAAAAAGCTTTTATCCCCGGTCAGTTCACCAATCCTGCCAATCCCAAGGCCCACTATGAAACCACCGGCCCGGAAATCTGGAGAGACACAGATGGCAAGGCTGATATCTTTGTAGCCGGTATCGGCACCGGCGGTACAATTACTGGCGTGGGGCACTATTTAAAAGAACAAAACGCCAACATCCAAATTGTAGGCGTAGAACCTGCAACCTCTGCTGTTCTATCCGGTGGAGAAAAAGGTAGCCACGGCATTCAGGGCATCGGCGCAGGCTTTATCCCGGAGGTGCTGGACACTTCTATTTTGGACGAGGTCATTCCGGTCACCGATGATGCCGCTATGGAAACCGCACGGAATTACGCAGCCACACAAGGCGTGCTCGTAGGTATTTCCTCCGGTGCGGCACTTTGGGCAGCTTTAGAAATTGCAAAACGTCCGGAAAATGCCGGTAAGACCATTGTCACACTCCTGCCCGACTCCGGAGAACGGTATCTTTCCACCGGACTATATAGATAAAAAACAGTCCATCCCATAGGGTGGACTGTTTTCTTTTACACTTCATAATCCGCAGCCACGCGGATGTTCAAAAAGTTCCAGAAATGCTCCTTGGCAGCCAGGTGCAGGGGATGGCTGGCGTAGTTGGTCAGGTCTTCCTTGCTCTCAAACTCGGAGTACAACGCATAATCCATGCCATTGTACGCACGGCGGATCTCCATATGCGTCAGACCGGGAATCTTACCCACCAGGGGTTCCAACTGCTCCTTGATAATGGCAACTGCCTGATCCTTGTCAACCCCTTCTTTCAAGGTGTACAACACAATATGCTTAACCATAATATCCTCCTTAATGTAAATACCGGGGCCGGCAAATGTCGGTCCCGGTATGTATTGGATTACTCAGCGACTTCCTCAGTCACAGCCTCGGTCTCCTCGGTCTCTTCCTTGTTTTCTTCCAACAGAGCGCGGATGGACAGGGAGATACGCTTATGCTCAGCGTCCACATCCGTGATCTTGACCTGAACTTCCTGGCCCTCAGTCAGTGCATCCTCGGGCTTGCCGATGCGATGATCCGCAATCTGAGAAATGTGGATCAGACCGTCAACACCGGGCATGATCTCAGCGAATGCACCAAAGGTCATCAGCTTGACCACTTTAGCGGTGATCACATCACCGACATTGTAGTTGGTCATAAACTGATTCCAGGGGTTCATCTCTGCGGTCTTGTAACCCAGGGAGATCTTGCGCTTCTCAGCATCAAAGGAGATGACGTAAACGTCAATCTCGTCGCCAACCTTGACTACCTCAGCAGGAGTCTTGATACGATTCCAGCTCAGCACGGAAACGTGAACCATGCCGTCCACACCGCCGATGTCCACGAATGCGCCGTAAGAAGTCAGGGACTTAACCGTACCGGTGTACTTCTTGCCTTCCTCGATCTCAGCCCAAACCTTCTCCTGAGAAGCCTTGCGAACCTCAGAAGTAACAGCACGAATGGAACCGATGACACGGCGACGTGCGCGGTTGACCTCAGTAACCTTCAGCTGAACAGTCTT
>JAZOLS010000097.1:0-66064 GCA_045653245.1 Faecousia sp. | reverse complement strand
GGCAGGATCTTCGCACCGGCAGGCATGATGTGGTCGGTGGTGATGTTATCTCCCACTTTCAGAACCACTGCGCCGGAAATGGCATCTTCCATAGCCTTGCCCACGGGGAACTCCTTGATGTTGGGGCCACGAAGCACCTTTGCATCCTTTGCCTCTTCTTCGTCCAAGGGCATCAGCACGCCGGAATCATCAATGGCAAAGGTATCCGGCATGGTGATGGCGGGTTGCACATCCAATGTCATAGGATCGGTGATATAGCCGCTCAAAGCCGATGCCGCCGCTGTCTCCGGAGAAACCAGGTACACCTGTCCGTCCCGGGTACCGGAACGGCCAAGGAAATTACGATTGAAGGTACGCAGGCTGACACCGCCGGAATTGGGCGAGAAGCCCATGCCGATACAAGGACCGCAGGCGCACTCCAAAAGCCGGGCACCGCTGGCCAGAATATCTTCCAGAGCGCCACATTTTGCCAGCATAGACAGCACCTGTCGGGAGCCGGGAGAAATGGACAGGCTCACATGGGGCGCGATCTTTTTGCCCTTCAGAATGGCCGCTACTTTCAAAAGGTCCGCCAAAGACGAATTGGTGCAAGAGCCGATACAGACCTGGTCCACCTTGATCTCATTAAGCTCTGCTACGGTTTTCACATTGTCCGGGCTGTGGGGGCAGGCGATGCGAGGGGTCAAGGCAGTTAAGTCGATATCGATTACCCGGTCATAAACCGCATCTGCATCCGCAAAAATGGGCGTAAAATCTGCTTCTCTGCCCTGGGCTGCCAAAAATGCTTTGGTCACATCATCGGCAGGAAAAACAGAAGTGGTCGCACCCAATTCCGCACCCATATTGGTGATGGTGGCACGCTCGGGGACGGACAGCGTTGTCACACCGGGGCCACCCCATTCGATGATGGCTCCCACACCGCCCTTAACGCTTAAAATCCGCAAAATCTCCAAACTGATATCCTTGGCGGTGACACCGGGGCGCAATGTGCCTGTCAGATTCACCCGGAACATCTTGGGCATGGTGATGTAATACGCGCCGCCGCCCATGGCCGCCGCCACATCCATGCCGCCTGCGCCAAAGGCCAGCATTCCCAAACCGCCTGCGGTGGGAGTATGGCTGTCAGAGCCGATGAGGGTCTTGCCGGGCTTTCCGAAGCGCTCCAAATGTACCTGATGGCAAATCCCGTTGCCGGGACGAGAGAACCGCACGCCGTACTTGGCTGCAACGGTCTGTAAGTACTGGTGATCGTCGGCATTTTCAAATCCGCACTGCAGGGTGTTATGATCCACATAAGCAATGCTCAGTTCTGTTTTTACCCGGGGAATGCCCATTCCTTCCAATGCCAAATACGCCATGGTGCCGGTGGCATCCTGGGTCAAAGTCTGGTCAATCCGCAGAGCAACCTCACTGCCCGGTGTCATATCGCCGGACAGCAAATGTGCTCCTATGATTTTCTGTGCAATGGTCTTACCCATTTTGAAAACACCTCTCGATCATGTTCTTTTTTGCACGCTCAATGTGTGCAGTGATCAACTGAGATGCCAACTCCGCATCTCCGGAAAGGATGGCATTGCAGATGGCCTTATGCTCCTGAATGGACTTATCCATTCGATTTTTGTCCTCAATGGAGATCCTGCGGTAACGCTGTGATTTCCGATGCAGCGGAATCAGCGCATCCCGCAAAACAGGCCGATCACACAACTGGTAAATGGCATCATGGAACTTGTCGTCCATTTTGCGCAGACTGTCAATATCTTTCTTGTTGTAATAAAAATCTTGCAGTTCGCTGATTTGCCGCAGTTCTTCTCTGCCGGCATCCGTCAGATTTTTCGTAGCATAGTATGCCGCAAGACCTTCAATGCGCTGACGGATATCCATGATGTCCACCAAATCTTCCATGGTAATGCCCAAAACCACAGAGCCCTTGCCGCTATCGGCGATCAGACGCTCCTGCTCCAGGCGGTGCAGCGCCTCCCGAATGGGGGTGCGGCTCACGCCCAATTGCTCCACCAGTTTCAGTTCTGTCAAAATTTCACCCCGGGGATACACACCGGTGATGATATCTTCTTCCAATTTTTCAAACACCTGAGTAGCCAGGGAAATTGATTTGAATTCTGTCATAATCTCCTCCTGTTAGACCGTAAATCTGCCGGGAGCCAACTGCTCAATCTTCTCTTCCAATTCTTTTGCGGACATCATCGTCTGCCGTTCCTGCTCATACTGCTCATCAACCCATGCCTTCAAAGCCACAACCAAGGGATCGTTTTTCGCCAGTTCCTTGTCACCTTTCAGGTGATAGTGGCCGTTGATCCAGTAGGCAATGCCTGCAAGGCCGGAGGTCTTGCTGATCTCCACAGTTGCCTTGCGATTGAGCAGTTTTTCCGTGTCAAAAATGGTATAAATTTCTGCATCTTTCAGCAGTCCGTCTGCATGGATACCAGCCCGGGTGGAATTGAAATTCTGACCCACGAAGGGTGTCATTACCGGAATGTTGTAGCCGATGTCCTTTTGGAAATACTCGGCGATTTCCGTAATGACCGTCGGATCCATGCCGTCCATAGAACCTCGCAGGGATGCATACTCAAAGACCATGGCCTCCAACGGAATATTACCGGTGCGCTCACCGATACCCAGCAGAGAACAGTTGACAGCGCAAGCACCGTACAGCCAAGCGGTAGATGCATTGGCGACTGCCTTATAGAAATCATTGTGGCCGTGCCACTCCAAGCATTCGCTGGGCACATCGGAGTAATGTTGCAAGCCGTAAATGATACCGGCAACACTTCGGGGCATGGCCGCTTCCGTGTAAGGTACACCATAACCCATCGTATCACAGGCACGGATCTTCACAGGAATGCCCGCTTCTCTGGAAAGTCTCTGTAATTCATTGACGAACGGTACTACAAAGCCATAGAAATCTGCCCGGGTGATATCTTCCAAGTGACAACGGGGCACGACACCGGCATCAAAGGCATCCTTTATGGTGCCCAGATAATGGTCCAGCACCTGCTGACGGTTCATTTTCATCTTCTTGAAAATGTGATAGTCACTGCAACTGACCAAAATACCGGTCTCCTTGATGCCCAGGTCACGCACCAATCGGAAATCCTCCTTACTGGCACGGATCCAGCTTGTGATCTCCGGGAACTTCAGCCCTAGTTCCATACATTTTTCTACTGCCTGCCGATCCTTTTTGCTATAAATAAAGAACTCGGTCTGGCGTATGATACCGTAAGGGCCTCCCAGTTTCGACAGGAGTTTATAGATATTTACGATCTGATCCACGCTGTAAGGCTCTACAGATTGCTGCCCATCACGCAGGGATGTATCGGTGATCCAGATTTCTTCAGGCATGTTCATAGGCACACGGCGATGGTTGAATGCCACCTTGGGGGCAGTGCCGTAGGAGTAAATATCCCGATGCAGATTGGGTTCTGCCACATCCTGCAGAGAATATTTATAGGATTTCTGCTCCAATAAGTTGGTTTTTCCGGAAATTTCAAGCATTGAAAGGTCCTCCTTTACAGACTCTTGCATAATTGTATACAATTATACATATGCACAGGCATTTGTCAATCCCCAAGCGGTAATTTTATTGTAATTTTTTGTAAGCCCTGTTACAAAAATGAAAAGCACCGCGTTTGCAGTGCTTTTTATCAATTGTTCTTCTTCGAAAACAGTCTTTTTATTCTCCGGTTATTGCCCCTGATATCGCCAAAATACAAGGATATCAGCACACCGACAATTGCATAGCCAATGGCTTCAAGACCCATGGACACCGAGGTAATGGCACAACTTTCCTGCATCACTACAGTGGGAATCACCGACAGGAATAAGCCAAAAATGGCAGAAAAGGTACCGGTATAGGCATGTTTGATCAACAGATTCATAATCATGGAGATCACCAGTGCGCCCACTGCCAAGCCGCCCGCCGCAGGTATCAATATTCGCAGATTAAAATCTGCCAAGGAGCGAACATATAATTCATATAGGCCAAAGGCCGACATAATGGCCGCGCTGTCCACACCGGGTACAATAGAGGAACCTGCTACTGCAACACCCAGCAAAACGGACTGCCACAAATTGGGCTCGGTTACCTGAGGGAACAAATGACGGTTAAAACCAAACAGGAAGAAACCCAAAGATGCCGACAGCACGATCACAATATAGTATCGCTTGCGAAATCCGTTTTTCCTTACTTCCCGGTAAAACAGGGGAATCGTGCCGACGATCAGACCCAAAAAGGCATACCGGGTCTGAAACGCAAAGGTTTCCAGTAAAAAATCCACCACTTTGCTAAACAGCAGGACACCGACACCCATACCAAAAATCAGTGGGAGCAGGAACAGAATATTCTTTTTAAATTTTTTGAACAGCGTACCGACAGCACCCACTACGCGCTCATAAAGGCCCAAAATCACCAAAAGTACACTTCCGCTGAGCCCCGGGGCAATGCCGCCGATACCGGCTACGATGCCCTTAAAAAAATTTATCAGAAACGTCATGTTGAAGCATAACCTCGTCTCTTTAACTTCTGTTGTTTATTCTACCACGGCTGTTCTGTGATGTCCATATCTTTTTTGTCTGTGAGCAATTCAGAAAACTGGGCATACTAAGAATGTTTAGAATTTGTTAAAATTAAAAACCCATGAAAGTATTTACAAAAACGGATTTTTCGTGTATATTTATTAACCTAACAAGGGGAAAAGTTTCCCAATGTCAATGTTTCCCAATAAGGAAGGAATGTAAATGAAGCATTATCTGGAAACCGTAGAAGCGGTATTCAAAGAAGTGCAATCCAGCGAAGCAGGTCTGACCTCCGCCGAGGCCGCCGCCCGTCTGGAACGCAACGGCAAGAACAAGTTGGCTGAAGCCAAAAAGGAATCCATGCTCAGCAGGTTCTTCAATCAGATGAAGGACCCCATGATCATCATCCTGTTGGTGGCCGCTGTGATCTCCGCTGTAACCGAAATCATAGAAGCCGGCCATTTCGTACCCCCCACCGACTCCATTATTATTTTAACGGTGGTTCTAATCAATGCCATTTTGGGTGTTGTGCAGGAGAGTAAGGCCGAAAAGGCTGTGGAGGCATTGCAAAAAATGTCTGCCGCCACAACAAAAACTTTGCGCGACGGCAAGATCGTAAGCATCAAAAGCGAAGATCTTGTTGTAGGCGACGTGATCATCCTGGATGCAGGCGATGCAATCCCTGCGGACTGCCGCATCATTGAATGCGCCAGTATGAAGATCGAGGAAGCCGCCCTTACCGGTGAATCCGTTCCCGTCAACAAACTGATCCAGGCCCTAACCTTGGGCGAAAATCAGGGCATGGAAGTATCCCTGGGTGATCGGAAGAACATGGCCTACATGGGCTCTACTCTGGTCTATGGCCGTGGCAAGGCCGTTGTGGTCGCCACCGGTATGGACACCGAAATGGGCAAGATCGCCGACGCCATCTCCCAGGCAGAAGATGGAAAGACCCCTCTGGAGATCAAGCTGGAAGAACTCTCCCGGGTGCTGACCAAACTGGTCATCGGCGTGTGCGTGATCATCTTTGGTTACAACATCGTGACCCAGTATTTCCTGGGCGGCGAGGGCGTGCAGTTCTTTGATGTAGCGCTCCACTCTTTCATCACCGCCATTGCTTTGGCAGTTGCCGCCATTCCGGAAGGTTTGGTCGCAGTTATGACCATCGTGCTTTCCATTGGCGTAACCAACATGTCCAAAAAGAATGCCATTATCCGTCGGATGACGGCTGTGGAAACTTTGGGCTGTACCCAAATCATCTGCTCTGACAAAACCGGCACTTTGACCCAAAATGTGATGACCGTTGTGGATCATTACGCGCCCGACGAAATCAAACTGGCTACCGCCATGGCTCTTTGCACCAACGCCGAAGTGGACGAGGACGGCAAGGGCACCGGTGAACCCGATGAAGTGGCACTGATCAACTACGCCGCATCCTTGGGCCTTTCCAAGGATGATATGACCACCGCCAACCCCCGGGTAGGCGAAGTTCCCTTTGATTCCGGCCGGAAAATGATGTCCACCGTTCATAAGGTGGACGGTCAGTTCATCCAGTACACCAAGGGCGCGCCGGATGAGATCCTCAAAAAATGCACCCACGCTTATGTGGACGGTCAGGTCGTGACTTTGACCGAGGAACTGCTGAACAAGGCCGCGGAAGAAAACACCCGCATGGGCAACAAGGCCCTGCGCGTCTTCGCGGTTGCTTATAAGGTATACGATGCCGCACCCACAGTTTACGAATCCGAGGCTTTGGAAAACAATATGATCTTCATCGGCCTCACCGGTATGATCGATCCCGTCCGTCCCGAAGTTAAGGACGCCATCATTGAGTGCCGCAATGCCGGCATCAAGCCCATCATGATCACCGGCGACCACATCAACACCGCAAAAGCCATTGCCCGGGAACTGGGCATCCTCAGCGATGACTCCCAGGCCATGATGGGCAGCGACATTGATAAGTACACTGACGAAGAGTTTACAGAAATCGTAGAAAATATCTCCGTCTACGCCCGTGTGCAGCCGGAGCACAAGACAAGAATCGTCAACTGCTGGCGCGCAAAGGGCTATGTCACCGCCATGACCGGTGACGGTGTCAACGATGCTCCCTCCATCAAGTCCGCAGACATTGGCGTGGGCATGGGTATTACCGGCACCGATGTTACCAAGAATGTTGCGGACATGGTGTTGGCTGATGACAATTTTGCCACTATCGTTTCCGCCGTGGGCGAGGGCCGCCGGATCTACGACAATATCCGAAAAGCCATCCAGTTCCTGCTGGGCTCCAACCTTTCTGAGGTGCTGTCTATCTTCTATGCCACCATTATGGGCTTTACCATTTTGGAAGCCCCTCACCTGCTGTTTATCAACCTGGTCACCGACTCCATCCCTGCCCTGGCGCTGGGTTTGGAGAAGCCCGAGCCCAACATCATGAACCGCAAACCTCGTGGCAAGAACGACGGCATTTTTGCCGGCGGCCTGGGCGTGGACGTAGCATACCAGGGCTTCCTGGTCACATTGCTGACAGTCATTGCGTTCTATATCGGCGAGTACCTGGAAACCGGCCACCTGCTTCTGAGCAACATCCCCAACAGCGCAGAAGGCATGACCATGGCATTCTTCACCATGGCAATGTGTGAGATCTTCCACTCTTTCAACATGCGTTCCCAGCGCCACAGCGCTGTGGGCATGCTCTTCAAGGGCCATCACAACTGGGCTCTGTATGGCGCTATGATCGGATCTTTCCTGCTGACCACCGCCGTTGTGGAAATCGACTTCCTGTCCAATCTGTTCGGCTTCACCCACCTGGGACTGACCCAGTATCTGATCTCTTTGGGTTTGGCATTCCTGATCATCCCCCTGGTGGAGATTGTCAAGTTCTTCCAAGGCAAATTCGGCAAACCCCACGATTGATAGCAAAAAGGCTCGCTTTTCAGCGAGCCTTTTTCTTATTCACATTCCTTAACGATACGCTTCATTTCGTCCCACTTGGACTCCATATCGGCAACCAGTTTGAACTGGGTACGGCAGCGGTCCAGGTTCTGACCCTCGTAATGGGTGCGGAAGTATGTATCACCACTGAGGTAGTCTGTCAGGAAGCGGACACCGCATTCCAGAGTCATGAGTTTTGCGCCCATGGGGAGCATATCCCGTTCGTTCTCAGTCAAACCGGGGCAGGCAGACAGGAAGCCCTTGGTGTAGGTCTCAAACAGATTGATGTCCATGACCATCTTGCTGAGGTCTTTCTCATCCTCGGCAGCAGTAGCCGCACCGAAACGGATGGAATCACCGAAATCGTATAAGCTCAGACCGGGCATGGTGGTATCCAGGTCGATGACGCACAGGGGCTTACGGGTGGTCTCATCCAGCATGACATTGTTCAGCTTGGTATCGTTATGGGTAACGCGCAGGGGCAACTTGCCCGCTGCCAGCATGTTTACCAAAGTTCCGGCTTCCTGCTCGCGCTCCAGTGCAAAGGCGATCTCTTCTTTCACGCTTGCTGCACGACCACAGACATCGGCTGCCAGGGCTTCTTTAAAGATGCGGTAGCGGTCCACCGTGTTGTGGAAATTGGGAATGACTTCGCACAGGGTCTGGGCAGGGAAATCTTTCAGTTGCTGTTGGAAAGCGCCAAAGGCCACAGCGCTCTGATAAAAGTCATCTGCACTCTCGGGAGCCTGCAGGCAAATAGATTGCTCCACGAAGTCATAGACGCGCCAAAAACTGCCGTCTTCATGCTGCAGATAGTCCGCACCATCGACGGTAGAAACCAGGGTCAGCACGCCGCGAGGGTCGCTGATGATCTTACGCAGATACTTGGTCACAGCAGCAATGTTGCCCATCAGGCCGGGAACATCCTTGAAAATATTGTTGTTGATCTTCTGCAGGATGTACCGGCGGCCGGATTCGGTCACCACCAGATAGGTCACATTGATATGTCCGCAGCCGTAACGCTCACAGGAAACGGGCTTGGAATCCAGGCAAAATGCCTTCAAAACTTGTTCTGTCATAATACTTGCTCCTTAAAAAGCATGATACCGATGACGGTATTTCCATCATCGGTATCGATTATAGCATTAAAGCTTACAAAATTGCAAGAATTTCCGCCTATTTCGTTGAAAGTGGTAAACTTCCCGTTAAACTTTGCAAATTAATACGCTTTGTTATAGAGCCACAATGAGGTCAGCATCAGCACGATACCAAGAAGCATCAAACCAAGACCTGCAAGGACACCGGTCATTCCCCACCCCACCAAAACCAAAGTCAATCCTGCCACAAAAAACAAAATCATCAGCACGGCACGCAAGGCCAAATGATTTTTCCAAAATCTCATCCTTTGAGCCCTCCTACGGTCATTCCTCTGGTCAGGTTTTTCTGCACGCAGATATACAGCACCAACACCGGCACCATGACAAGCACCAATCCGGCATACATGGATCCGTATTCTGCCGCCGACTGCTGCGCCTGCATCAGGTTGAGCAAACCTGCGGGAAGTGTCCACTGATCCCGGTCGCTGACCAGTGTCTTGATGATAATATATTCATTCCAAAAGGACAGGAAATTAAACAAAATCACCGTAATGATGGAGGGTTTTGCCATCGGCAGAATGACCTGCACCATGGTTCTGCCATACCCTGCTCCGTCCATATAGGCTGCCTCCTCAAAATCGTGAGGAAGTGTGGAAAAATAACTGGTCAGCAGATAAATGGTAAAGGGCAATGCTGTAGCCGCATACACCACCGCCACAACGATGTGATTGTTCAGCAAAAGAGGGCTTCCAAGCACAGATTTCAGCCACTTATCCCCATCGCTGAGCATTAGATAAATGGGCACAACGATATAGTTGACATTTACAAACAATCCTGCCATAAAGCAGGTATTCAAGAATTTCCTTCCCATAAAATGGAATCGTGCCAGGCAGTAGGATGCTGGCAATGCCACCACCAGCAAAATAGCCAGTCCCAAACCCGTTACGGTAATGGAATGGATCATATAGCCCCCCATGTTGGCCTTTGTCCAGGCATTGACAAAGTTCTGCCAATGGATATGGGTGGGCAATGCCCACGGGCTTCCGTAATGCTCGGAAGTTTCCTTGACGGATGCCATGATCACCCACAGCACAGGCACCAAGATCAACACGCTCAACACGGCCAGTACGAGATAAATAAATGCCTTATAAAGGCGCTCTCCTGCCCTGATTTCCTTTTTCATTGCTCCACCTCCTCAGTATTCCAGCGTTTCCCGCCGGGTAACCCGATTCACCAAAGCGGACAGACCGAAACTCATCAAGAACAGCGCCACACCAATGGCCATGGCGTAGCCGTATCCGCCCCCCAGGTTCTTCTGATTGTACATATACAACAGCGTCACATTGGATGCGTTGTTCGGCCCTCCGCCGGTCATGGCGCTGACAAACAGGAACGCCATGTTGATGGTGGAAATGATGAAAAAGGTCAACGTGGTACGGATGTTCGTCCAAATCAACGGAATGGTGATTTGAAAGAACTGGGTGAATCGATCTGCTCCATCCAGACCGGCACTTTCATACAGAGACCCCGGCACGGCTGCCATGGCGGCCATATACATAACCATATAGTAGCCGATGGCCTGCCAAACCATAGCAATGATAATGCTGAGGATCACATGGTGCTCCCCTTTCCACAAAATGCCCTCTTGTCCGAAGAGGTTCAGCAGACTGTTCAGCAAACCCCTGTCCACATCGTAAATCGCGGCGAAAATGCCCGAAATCACCACCACGGACAGTATGTTGGGAATGTAGAAAACCACCCGAAAAAAGTTCTGCCCTTTCAGTTTTTCCCGGGTAAGGATCCCGGCAAAAATCAGCGATGTGGACATGGTAAACAGCGTCACCATCACAATGAGCAAAAGGGTGTTTTGCATAGAGCGAATAAATGTGGCATCCTGCAGAAGAAGCCGGAAATTCTGAAGCCCCACAAAGGTTTCATTGGGATTGAATGTGCTGCGCTGAAACAGAGAGAGGCGGAACACATTCCAGGTCGGCACCACCATAAATACGATAAACAAAACCACCGCAGGTGCCACGCATAAACACAGAAAAGCGGTACGCTTTGGATTCTTTCTCACAGAAATCATCTCCTTACGGTAAAAGAGGCGGCAGCGACCATGTCGCCGCCGCCATTACGTCATCGCGAGGAGCATAAGCGACGTGGCGATCCCCAACGGTTTCCACATACCTATGGGGATTGCCACATCAGTCTGCGGACTGGTTCGCAATGACAGCTATTTCTTGGTGCTCCTTCCTAGCTCAATAGATTTTCTCGCATCTGCTCGGAAGCCTTTTTAATGTTGGCCGCATATTCCTCGATGGTCAGCGTGCCTGCCACCAAAGAATCGATAGGCTGGAAGAACACAGAACTCACATCCACACCAGGGATCTCCTTGAAGGCTGCAAAGCCGCCCATGGCCGCTTTCGCGCCATTGTCGTAGATGGAGAAGAAGAGTTTATTCTCCCCTTCCAGTTTGTCTGCGATCCCCAGCACAGGCTGAATGGCGCCGCTCTTCTTAGTCGTGCCGTCCTCTGCCTTGATCTGCGTGTTGGCAAAGATGTCGCAGGCCTTGTCCGAGTACAGGAATGCCACAAACTGTTCTGCCGCTTCCTTGTTCTGCGCACCGGCAGGAATCCATGCCTGCTCGAACCAGCAGAAAGAATAGCCGGCACCGCCCTTGGTCGCCGCAGGCAGTGCAGTCATGCCCCAGGCAAAGTCGTTGGTCAGGGTTGCTTCTGCATTGGCCATCTCCCCGGTGATCCAGGTGCCGTTCGGCATGAAGAGCGCTTCGTTCTGCATGACCATCAACTGATTTTTGGTGAAATCCTGGTTGTTGGCCTGGGCCGGGGTCTTTTTGTGGGTGTAGTCAGCCAGTTTGTCCAGGATGGAGAACAGCGTCTTTGCTTCGGCAGAATCCCAAATGCCCTGCTCGTAGTGAGTAGCCTTATCAAAAAATTCTGCGCCGCCGATGGAGTACATCAGTGCAAACATAAAAGCATCGTAATACCCGGCAGTGGGATAGGTGAACAGGGCAATGCCCTCCGCCTTGGCCTTATCCCCCAATGCCCACATTTCATCCCAAGTCGTGGGAACTTTCCAGCCCTTGGCTTGGAACAACTTCTGATTGTAGAACAGACCGCAGGGAGAGTAGAACATGGGTGCAAGATAGGTCTTGCCATCCCCGTAAGGGTTGGTCAGAGAAGTGTCGGTAAATCCACCGGCGATCTTTTCTGAGACCTTTTTGCTCTCCCCGGGCACGGTCATGTTCAGCACATTTTCCAGGGAATGCAAAGCATTTTGCTTGATCATCTGCTCCGTCAGTCCTGCAGGACGGCCGGTGGCCAGATGCACCACATCCGGATATTCCCCATTCTGCATAGGCCCGGAGATCACATCTTCCAAATTCTTATCCGTGGTCAGTTGCACCTGGATACCCGTCTGTTCCGTAAAGGCATCGCAGACCTTTTGCCACATTTCCGATCCGTAGGCAGTCTCGATGGCCGCTACTTTCAGCACATTCTCGTCACCGGTGCTTGCAGGCTTACAGCCGGAAAACAGCCCCAGCACCATCCCCATTGCCAAGGCAAGGGTCAACACTTTTTTCATTGTTATTTCCTCCTAATCATTTCATGTACAGGCCTTATGCCCGGTACAGGTGAGTATAGTATACAGATTGAGAAGGAATCATTGTGTCGAACCGTGGAAAAGGTCTTATTTTTCAATGAAAAGAGGTCTGCCGAAGCAGACCTCTTGTT
This sequence comes from Faecousia sp., assembly GCA_045653245.1. GTDB lineage: Bacteria > Bacillota > Clostridia > Oscillospirales > Oscillospiraceae > Faecousia. The sequence goes on along the minus strand of JAZOLS010000097.1, from coordinate 53,751 downwards.
AAAGAATTACAAAATACATCAGTAGCGCGTTGGCAATGCCGATGGTAATACCGGCCATTACCTGCAAAGGCGTATGCCCCACCAGTTCCTTCAGATCCACCGGTTTGCCGGTTTCCAGGGATTTCAGCAATTCGTTAAGAATCTCCGCGTGTCTACCCGTTTCCCGACGGACGCCTGTGGCGTCATGGCAAACGATGATGGCCAAAATTCCGGTAATCGCAAATTCCACACTGGCAAGTCCGAACGTTAAACCGCACATGGTCGCCAGGGATGCCACCGTTGCCGAGTGACCGCTGGGCATACCGCCATCGCCGTAAAGACGCTCGAAATCCAGTTTTTTATACATGATCAAATGCAAAATCGTTTTTAAAACCTGAGCAATAAACCAAGAACCCACACCCGTGAGCAAAAAAGGGTTGGAAAATAAATCTTTCAGCCAATCCATATCGTATCTTTCCTTACTTTCAGTTTTCCTGATTACTATAACAGAAAAATGCAGGTGTCGCAAGGGAAATTTCTTATGAACAATTTCCTATTAAAAATATACCCCATATTTTGAAATTTCCTCTTTACAAATGTAAATTTATCTGCTATAATTTCAACTGTTCTGGCCCGGTGGTGCAGTCGGTTAGCACGCCAGCCTGTCACGCTGGAGGTCGACGGTTCGAGTCCGTTCCGGGTCGCCAAAAAAGAAGTCATCCCAACGGGGTGGCTTCTTTTTTATGCGAGAGGATTGGACTCGAAAGGACCGTCCAAGAAAACCGTCCGGTGGACTGTTTTCCGGTCCGTGGCTTTTCGCAGAAAAGCGCGTCTGTTCCGGGTCGCCAGTTAATAAACCTATGAAAAGCCGCCCTTTCGGGCGGTTTTCTTATTTATTGTTTCTTTATCCGCTTCTTGCCGGTGAACATCAACACACCTGCAATCACCACAAATATCATGCCGATGATGATATACGGCACGGCATTGGGCAGACTTTGGGAATCTCCCTTTTCAGCTGTTTTGGTTGCCTGCTGATACAGACTTTCCACATATCGGGAAGTCTCCTCAGAAAGGTAAGCGTAAGCACTGCCCTTCTTCTGTACCTCGGGATCGGGATAGACGATCTCGCTTTCTGCAAGATAATCTTCCATATGCTCCTTAGCGGCAGAAATGGGCGATGCATAGCAGATATAGTCCATGTTCGCACCGGAAATTTCCGGGTCGCACAGGAAGTTGATGAAGGCTTCCGCCGCTGCCTTTTCCTGGCTTCCCTTGGGAATGCACATAGCATCGGTGAACAAGTTGAAACCCTGGTGCTCCGGCAGGTAGAATGCCAGATCTTCATTTTCCTCCATCATCAGCATACAGTCGCCGGCGTAATAAGCGGCAATGTAGGCTTCCTCATTTTCCATGGTGGAGTAGATCTGATCCATCACATACTGCTGAACCAAAGGTCTTTGCTCGGCCAGTTTGTCGGCACAGGCCTGGAGTTCTGCCTTGTCCATGGTGTTTACATCATAGCCAAGCAGATACTGGGCAATGCCAAAAGCATCCCGGGAGTTGTCGATCATCAAAATCTTACCGGCATACTTTTCGTTCCACATCAGCTCCCAGCCGGTGACATCCGCTTCATCCACATACTTTGTGTTGTACAGGATGCCCAAAGTGCCCCAGGTGTAGGGAACGGAGTACTTATTCTCCGGGTCGTAAGCAGGATTCTTAAACTGCTCATCTACATAGGAGAAGTTGGGAATATTGGCAAAATCCAGCTCTTCCAGCATGTCCTCCGCGATCATCCGGTCGATCATGTAGTCGGACGGAATGATCACATCCACGCTGATGCCGCCGTTTTTTAACTTAGAATACAGTACTTCGTTGGATTCATAGGTGGAGTAATTGACCTTGATGCCGGTGGCTTCTTCAAAAGCGGCGATGATATCCAATGTTTCATCCGTACCATCCGCAATGTTCATGCCCCAGTTGTAAACATTGATGACTACCTGGTCATTTTTATTTGTAACGATCAGGAAGCCACAGCCGATAATCAATGCAACTGCCAAAGCGCCTGCAACACACCGCTTGGCGATCTTCCAACCCTTGGATACGGGACGGGTGTCCATCTTTTTCTTCTCGGCGCGCAGCTGCATCAGATTCATTCCTACCATCAGCACTGCGATCAGCAAAAACAGCAATGTAAACATTGCATATACCTTGGGCGGAATGGGCTTTTTGGTATAGGTGTAGATCTCAACCGGCAGAGTCACAAAGCCGGATCCGGTAACAAAATAGCTGATAACGAAATCATCCAGGCTCATGGTAAAGGCCATGATGCCGCCGGCCAGGATGCCGGGCATGATCTCCTGGAGTGTTACTTTGAAAAATGCCTGCATGGGCGTACAGCCCAAATCCATGGCCGCATCAGTCAGGGAACTGTCCATCTGCTGCAGCTTGGGCATGACATTCAAAATAACATAGGGCAGACCAAAGGTCACATGGGCAATCAGTAATGTCCAGAAATTCAGCGATTCCCGTTGTCCCAACAGGCCGCTGCCAACAAAGACAAACAGCAAGCTGAGAGAAACACCGGTAACGATATCCGGGTTGGTCATGGGGATATTGGTCAGGCTCATGACCACACTGCGCATCTTGGGCTTCAGACTATGGATGCCCACAGCCGCCATCGTACCAAGTGCAACAGAAACGCCCGTAGACAGCAGAGCAATCAGCACAGAGTTGCCTAGCAAACCAAGGAGTGTTTCATCCCGGAAAAGCTCCGCGTATTGATTCCATGTAAAGCCCTCAAAGGTGGTAAGATCCTTGCCCTCATTGAAGGATGCCACGATCAGCACCGCCATAGGGATATACAGGAATACAAAGATCAAAACAGTGAGGATACGGTTGGCTTTTTTCATACCACCACCCCTTCCTCGTCACCGCCAAAGCGGTTCATAAGGCCGGTGCAGATGAACACCAGTGCCATGAGCACCAGACTCAGCGCCGCGCCCAGATTGGGGTTGTCTGCCTGTTTGAACTGGCGCTCGATCAGATCACCAATCATCACCGTATCCTGTCCGCCGCCCAGCTTTTGGGAGATGTAGAAGGTAGACACAGCAGGCACAAACACCATGGTCATGCCGGACAGGATTCCGGGCACAGACAGGGGCAAAACCACCCGCAGGAAGGTCTGCACAGGGGTACAGCCCAAATCCTCAGCGGCTTCGATCAGCCGGTTGTCGATCTTGACGATGATGCTGTAAAGGGGCAGGATCATATAGGGCAGATAGTTATACACCATACCCAGTACCACAGCGCCGGGGGTGCGGATTAGCTGAAGTCTGCCAATGCCGATCCAGTCCAGAAAATTGTTGATAATGCCGGTATCCTGCAGAAGACCCACCCATGCCAATGTGCGAAGCAGAAAGCTCATGCACATAGGAAGCATGACCAGCATATACAGGATCTTTTGGGCCACCTGACCCCGATGGGCGATATAGTACGCCACGGGATAGCCCAAGAGCAGACAGATTACCGCAGAAATCAGGCTGTAAAGCACGGACTGCCCCAACACAGGCAGATACATGGACAGATTCATCAGATTGCCCAAAGTAAATTCCCCGGTTGCAGGATCTGTCAGGGCATAGTAAGCCACCACGCATAGGGGAATCAACGTAAACACCACCATAAAGATGATGTACGGCACGCTTAAGAATGCGCCTTTATTCCTCGTCTTCATCGGCATCCTCCGTCAGTTCGTCATACTCTGCAGAGTAGGAACTGTAGTCGCCAAACATGCCGGAGTACTCACTCTTGTGCATGATATGGATGTCTTCCGGATTCAAAAGGATTCCGATGGTGGATCCAACGGCGTGGAAATCCGTAGTTTGGATCAGCCACTTGAAGCCCTTAAATTCCACGATGATGTCATAGTTCAGACCTTTGAAGGTGATGCTGGTAACAGTACCCACCAAATGGCCCTGTTCGGGGGCAACAATGTCAATGTCCTCGGGGCGGATAACCACATCCACCGGCTCGTTCGGCGCAAAACCCTTGTCCACACACTCAAAGGTGCGGCCAAAGAACTTGACCTTGTAGTCAGCGAGCATCGTGCCGTCCAAAATGTTACTTTCCCCGATAAAATCCGCTACGAAAGCGTTCTTGGGCTCATTATAAATATCCTCAGGCTTGCCGATCTGCTGAATGCGGCCTTTGTCCATTACCACAACGGTATCGGACATGGAAAGTGCTTCTTCCTGGTCATGGGTAACATACACAAAGGTGATGTCCGTAGCCTGCTGAATGCGCTTGAGTTCGTTCTGCATATCTTTACGCAGACGCAGATCCAGTGCTGCCAAAGGCTCGTCAAGCAGAAGGACTTTGGGCTCGTTGACCAGCGCCCGGGCAATGGCAACACGCTGCTGTTGACCGCCGGAGAGGGATGCCACATTTCGGTGGCCGTAGCCTTTCAAACTGACGATCTCCAGCATGCGGTTTACCCGCTCATTGATCTCCTCTTTCGGCAGCTTTGCCACCCGAAGACCAAATGCAATATTGTCAAAAACATTCAGGTGGGGAAACAGAGCATACCGCTGGAAGACCGTGTTGATCTGCCGGTCATAAGGCGGAACATCATTGATACACTTTCCATCAAAGGTCACCGTGCCGGCTGTAGGCGTCAAAAAGCCGCCGATAATGCGCAGCGTGGTGGTCTTGCCGCAGCCGGATGGGCCAAGCAAGGTTAAAAATTCATGGTCGTTGATATAGAGATTGATGCTGTCGAGTATACGCTCCCCGTCGAACTCCATGGTAAGATCCCGGAGTCTGATGAGTTCCTTGGACATTATCCTCCCCCATTTCTGTGTATTTTTTGTCACAATATGACAAGTATAACTATATCTTAATTTTCCCGGATGTCAACGTTTTTTTAGGCCTGCCAAAAGAAATTTCTGTTTTTCTTCCAGTTGCAGGTTTATCTTCCGAAATTTGGGCAATACTGAGTTTCGGAGGTGCTTAATTATGAGCAAAAAATTCAATTTCGGCCGCAAGGCAGCCGGTAAGGGCTACTACATAGCCCTGATCCTGTGTGCAGTTGCCATCGGGATCTCCGGCTATCTGTATTATCTCGGTACAAATCAAGACACTGAGCCCCAGTTGGGCGGTTCCAATCAAGTCCAGGGCCCCGGAAATGATGTCCAGGCCGGTGCCACATTACCGGGCGGTAATCCCGGTGATTCTACTGAACCTGTAAAACGCCCCTACCCCATTGGCCGTCCCGTGGCAGGCGACACCATCAAGGATTATGCCATGGACTGTCTGAGTTACAACGAAACCACCCGGGACTGGCGTGTGCACAACGGCATCGACATTGCCGCCGATGCCGGTACGGTTGTCAAGGCATCCGCCGCCGGTACTGTGTACACGGTGTTCAAGGATGATACCATGGGGCATACGGTAGTCATCCGCCACGAGGGCGGCTACACCACCCAGTACGCCAGCCTTGCAGAGGATATTACTGTAAAAGCCGGGGATATGGTGGAAATGGGCGATGCCATCGGTACGGTTGCCAACACAGCCCTGCTGGAAACCGCCCAGGGCGATCACCTGCATTTCTCCGTCACCTTGAACGATGAACCCATCGACCCGGTGAAGTTTTTGGAAATGGAATGATCGCAAAATCGCTGTCATTCCGAGCCAGCGCGCACGCTGGCGTGGGAATCCGTTTTCTCTGCGGCTCGTTGCGCCGCGTGGCACTGAAAGTGCCACAAAAGATGCGGATTGCCACACCAGTGACCACGGTCACTGGTTCGCAATGACAGGATTTTTGACACAAATACGCTTCTTTTCTTTCCTCTTTGTTGGGGCGGCACCAGCCGCCCCTTCTTTTTTGCCTTTCGCAGGGTTGCGGACGGCCAATGGCCGCCTCTACAATTTACCTGATGCTGCGTAGGGGCGAGCATCGCTCGTCCGCTAAGAGGAAATGTAGGGACACCGCTCCTGCGGTGTCCCTACGATTTTTGAAAAACCTCTTGCCTCTCCCTCTGGGAGAGGTGACCGAGTAAAGCGAGGTCGGAGAGGGCGATAAAGGATGCGCTCTCAGTCACGCCTGTCGGCGTACCAGCTCCCCCAAGGGGGGAGCCAAGAATAAAGCGGACAGGCGATTGCCTGTCCGCTTTTCATTATTCTTTGATGTTCAGTGCGATGTGCACGGTGTCCAACTGGATCTGATCCACAGGTGTGGGCGCGTCCATCATTAGATCCTGTGCATTCTTGTTCATGGGGAAAGTGATGACTTCCCGGATGGACTCCTCACCGGTGAGGATCATCACGATGCGGTCAATACCGGGGGCAGCACCTGCGTGGGGAGGGGCACCATAGGTGAATGCATTGTACATAGCCGGGAACTTGGCCTTCACGTCCTCTTCACCCAGACCAACCATTTGGAACGCCTTGACCATGATCTCGGGATCGTGGTTACGGACAGCACCGGAAGCGGTCTCATAGCCATTACAGACCATATCGTACTGGTAAGCATTGATCTTCAGCAGCTCGTCCACATTGCCCTCCGCCTTTTCCAGCGCCTCCAGGCCGCCCTGGGGCATGGAGAAGGGGTTATGGCAGAATTCCAGCTGACCGGACTCCTCGCCCATCTCGTACATAGGGAAGTCTACGATCCAGCAGAATGCGTACTGTTCTTCGTCGAAGTGGCCGGGCACGCGCTTGCCCAGCATGGTACGGATAACACCTGCAGTCTTCTGTGCGGCCTGTTTCTTGCCGGCAGCCATACACACGAAAGAGCCGGGCTTCAGATTCAGCTTGGCAACCAGGGCATCCTTGCAACCCTGCAGGAACTTGGAAACGCCGCCGGTGAGTTCGCCGTTCTCGTCCACTTTGATCCAACAAGCCTTGTTGCCGGTCTGTACTTCTACGTCCACCAGCAGTTTATCGATCCACTTACGGGCCTGGGTGAAATCATCCACACAGACAGCCTTGACCGTTGCGCCCTCGAAAGGACCAAAGCCACAACCCTGGACTTCTGCAGTAATGTCCTGCACTTCCAGGTCGATACGCAGGTCGGGCTTGTCAGAACCGTAACGCTCCATGGCTTCATTGAAACCAATGCGACGGAAAGGTGCGGAAGATACGCGATCGTACTTGCCCAGCTTAGTGAACAGGGGCACCATGACATCTTCCAAAGTGCCCAGTACATCGTCCTGGGTAGCGAAAGCCATTTCCATATCCAGCTGATAGAACTCACCGGGAGTGCGGTCTGCACGGGCATCCTCATCCCGGAAGCAGGGAGCGATCTGGAAATAGCGGTCAAAACCGGAGGTCATCAGTAACTGCTTGAACTGCTGGGGAGCCTGGGGCAGCGCATAGAACTTGCCGGGGTGGTTCCGAGCAGGCACCAAGTAGTCACGGGCACCCTCAGGAGAAGATGCGGTCAAAATGGGCGTGGTGATCTCCAGGAAGTTCTTCTCGGTCATCAGACGGCGGATCTCCGCAACGGTCTGGCAACGCAGAACGATGTTAGACTTGACTGCAGGATTCCGCAGGTCAAGATATCGATATTTCAGACGGGTATTCTCGTCCGCCTCTCTGGACTTGTTGATCTCAAAGGGCAGCTGATTGTGCCGGCACTTGCCCAGCACCTTGATGAAAGTCGGGACCACCTCAATCTCGCCGGTGGGCTGTTTGGGATTTTTGCTCTCACGCTCCCGGACAGTACCGGTAACGGAAATGGTGGATTCCTTGTTGATGGGCTTGACCACCTTCATCATGTCCTCGGTCTCCACCACCACCTGGGTAGTGCCGTAGAAATCCCGAAGAACAAGAAATGCAAAGTTGGAGCCGACTTCCCGGATGTTCTCTAACCAACCGACAATGGTTACTTCTTTTCCTGCATCAGCAAGCCGTAGCTCGCCACAGTTATGGGTTCTGGATTGGGTCATTTTTCTTATCCCCTTATCTAATAAATATTTGTATCATTATTCCACAAAACATAAAAAATGTCAATGTTTCTCTCAAAAAATCCTGGGATGCCCCCCTTCTTATAATTGCACCGGTTTATTTTTTTGCAGAAATACCGTAAATTTTTTCTTATTTTTCACAAATTTATTTCAATTCTTCCGTTTTTTATGTCTATACTATGAAAAGTTGCTTTTTTTGCAATTTTTGGATTGATTTTACCGAAAGTTTGGAATACAATAGGATAGCAATCCAACAAAACAGGAAAAACCACGGTCATGAGGTGATGAAATGCTGAATATCGTCCTGGTGGAGCCGGAAATTCCCCAGAACTGCGGCAACATCGCCCGTACCTGTGCCGCCACCGGCTGCCGATTACACCTAATTCGCCCTCTGGGGTTCGACATCTCGGAAAAGGCAGTTCGTCGGGCAGGGTTGGACTACTGGAACGCAGTGGAAGTTCTGGATTATGAAAATCTTACCGACTTCTTCAGCAAAAATGAGGTCCGGCAAATGTGGTGTCTGTCCACCAAAGCACCCCAAGGCTACACAGAGGCCGCTTTTGAAGATGGCTGTTACCTGTTCTTCGGCAAAGAGACCAAGGGTCTGCCGGAAGATTTCCTGCAAGGTCACTATGACGAGTGTATCCGCATCCCTATGTTGCCGGATACACGAAGTCTGAACCTGAGTAATGCGGTGGCTATCACCGTTTATGAAGCCCTGCGGCAATTGAATTTCCCCGGATTGCAGGATTTTGGCAAAATGGCAAAGTAAAGGCTTCTCCTTGAGGAGAAGCTGTCACCGCAGGTGACTGATGTGGTGTAGGCTGTGAAACAGCCGTGTAAATAAAATCGTCGCTTCGCGACACCACCTCATCCGTCAAAAATCAAAGATTTTTGACACCTTCCCCTCGAGGGGAAGGCTTTCAGAAACTTCGGTTTCTACCAAAGTATTTCCATAACAATGACATACATATATTAAACTGGAGGAATCACTATGAACTACAACAAGAAGTCCATTGAAGACATCGAAGTGGCCGGTAAGCGTGTTCTGTGCCGCTGCGACTTCAATGTTCCCACCAAGGATGGCAAGATCACATCCGACAAGCGTATCGTGGCTGCTATGCCCACCATCAAGTACCTGGTGGACAAGGGTGCCAAGGTCATCCTCTGCTCCCACATGGGTAAACCCAAGGGCGAGTGGAAGCCCGAACTGAGCCTGAAAGTGGTCGCTGAGCGTATCTCTGAACTGTTGGGCAAGGAAGTTATCATGGCTTCTGATGTAGCCGGTGAGGATTCCAAGGCTAAGGCTGCTGCTCTGAATGACGGCGATGTGATGCTGCTGGAGAACTCCCGTTACATCAAGGGTGAGACCAAGAACGATCCCGAACTGAGCAAGGCTCTGGCTGACCTGGCTGATATCTTTGTGAACGATGCTTTCGGCACTGCACACCGCGCTCACTCCTCCACCGCCGGCGTGGCTGACTATCTGCCTGCCGTCTGCGGCTACCTGGTACAGAAGGAAGTTTCCATTATGGGTAAGGCTCTGGCTAATCCCGAACGTCCCTTCGTTGCCATCCTGGGCGGCGCTAAGGTTTCCGACAAACTGAATGTCATCAACAACCTGCTGGAAAAGGTTGATACCCTGATTATCGGCGGTGGTATGGCTTACACCTTCCTGGCTGCCCAGGGCTACACTGTGGGCAAGTCCCTGGTGGATAACGAGAAGTTGGACTACTGCAAGGAAATGATGGCTAAGGCTGAGGCTAAGGGTGTAAAGCTGCTGCTGCCTGTGGATACCGCTGTTGCCGCTTCTTTCCCCAGCCCCATCGACGCTGAGATTCCCGTTGATTATGTAGATTGCACTGCAATTCCCGCTGATCAGATGGGTTTGGATATCGGCCCCAAGGCATGCGCTGAGTTCGCTGCTGCTGCCAAAGCTGCCAAGACCGTCGTTTGGAACGGTCCCATGGGCGTGTTTGAGAACCCCACCCTGGCAAAGGGCACCATCGCCGTGGCACAGGCCCTGGCTGATTCCGACGCTGTGACCATCGTCGGCGGCGGTGACTCTGCTGCAGCCTGCGAGCAGTTGGGCTTTGCTGATAAGATTACCCACATTTCCACCGGCGGCGGTGCTTCTCTGGAATTCCTGGAAGGCTTAGAATTGCCCGGCATTGCTTGTCTGGAAGACAAATAATCATAAATTACTGTCATTGCCACACCAGTGTGCACACTGGTGTGGCAATCCCCCGGAAGTTTTGGAAACCCATGGGGATTGCCACGGTCGCTTTACTCCCTCGCAGTGACAACCACTTTATATAACTTTGAAAATCACATCGGATACCGATGTCACATATAAGTCGGATACCGATGTCACATATAAGGAGAAATAAATATGAATCGTAAATATCGTAAGACCGTCATTGCCGGTAACTGGAAAATGAACAAGACTCCCTCCGAGACCAAGGAGTTTATGACCCAACTGAAGGCCATCATGCCCAAGGGCCGTTGGTGCGATGTGGCTCTGTGTGTTCCCGCCGTCTGCATCCCCGCTGCTGTCCGCGCTATGCGTGAGACCCGCGTGGGCATCGGTGCTGAGAACTGCAATGCCAATGCAAGCGGTGCTTACACCGGCGAGATCGCTACCAATATGCTGGTTGACGCTGGCTGTAAATACGTCATCATCGGCCACTCCGAGCGCCGTGCCATGGGCGAGACCGATGCCGATGTTAACGCAAAGGTCCTGGCCGCTCTGGAAGCAGGCCTGACCCCCATCATGTGCTGCGGCGAAACTCTGGAGCAGAGAGAAGCTGGCATCACCGCTGAGTGGATCGCTATGCAGATCAAACTGGGTCTGGCCGGCGTGTCCGAAGACAAGATCCGCAAGGTCGTGATCGCCTACGAGCCCATTTGGGCCATCGGCACCGGCCGTACCGCTACCCCCGAGCAAGCTGAGGAAGTCTGCGAGAGCATCCGCGCTGTAGTTCGCAAACTGTACTCCTCCAAGAACGCACGGGCCATCTCGATTCTGTACGGTGGCTCTATGAATGAGAAGAACGCTTTTGAACTGCTGGCTCAGCCCGACATCGACGGCGGCCTCATCGGCGGTGCTTCCCTGGTCCCCGAGAAGTTCGTGCAGATCATCGAAGCTGCCAACCAGCCCACTGTGTAAGGAAAAATCATGGAGCAGCTTCCGGGCTGCTCCATGTTCTTTTGTATTGAAAAGTATGTCATTGCGAGGAGCGTAAGCGACGTGGCAATCTCCTGGTAGCATCCACCCATCTGCAACAATGTATCAAACATCGTACCGGGAGATCGCCACAGGCCCTGCGGGGCCTTCGCGATGACACGGAATTATGATAAATTTCCTGAATAAATAGCATTTTATAGAGGAGGTGTCCCATGGAATCAACCAAATATCCTGTGGTGCTGGTTCACGGCATGATGGTCAAGGACTTCTCCTTTTGGCCTGCTTTTCGCGGGATCACGGACTTTCTGCGCAAGCAGAACGTGACGGTTTACGCCTCCAATCAGGACGGCCTTGGCACGGTTGCCAATAATGCAGCCCAACTGAAAGAAGAAATTCTGTCCATCCTAGCAAAAGAGGGATGCGATAAAGTCAACCTCATTGCCCACTCCAAAGGTGGCCTGGATGCCAGATTTATGATCTCGCAACTGGGTATGGAAGACCATGTAGTATCTCTGACCACCCTTTCCACGCCCCATCACGGCTCGGGATTAAGCGCCAAGCTTCTGACTATGCCCCTTTTTATGGCCAAGACCATCGCTTTTTTCATGAACACTTTTTACGCTCTATTGGGCGACCGTCAGCCGGACATTCTACGCTTAGGGCAGGAACTGACAACCCAGGCTATGGAAGACTTCAACCAAGCCGTTCCCAATGCAGACTCTGTCTATTATCAAAGTTTTTCCTCTACCGCGCCCCACAAAAAGGCTTTTCTGCGCTTCATCCCCTATCAGATCTCCCGTTATTGCGAGCAGGACGATACCGACGGCATGGTGGCCGTCAGATCCAGCAGGTGGGGAAACTATCGGGGATCTATGAGCGCCGAACTGGATCACTTTAAAATGGTGGGTGTTTACGGGAGCAAAAAGAAACTGACCGGCGTGGGTCTGTTTTACCTGCATATCATTCAAGAATTACGTGACATGGGATTTTAACGAAAGGAGGAATGTCCATGCAAACCCGAATATTACCTGCAAACGGCGCAGATACTGCTGCCAGTGCAGCACAGATCATCCAAAATAACGGTCTGGTGGCTATCCCGACGGAAACGGTTTACGGCCTTGGAGCAAACGGCCTTAGTGAAAAAGCGGTGGCAAAGATCTTTATTGCCAAGGGCCGTCCTCAGGACAATCCTCTGATTCTCCACGTAGCAGATACCCAAGATATCGAAAAGTTCTGCAAAGACATCCCCAAAGCGGCCTACGCCCTTGCTAACGCCTTTTGGCCCGGGCCACTGACTATGGTTCTTCCTGCCCGGGATTGCGTGCCCAAATGTACCACCGCAGGACTGCCCACCGTGGCTGTGCGGTGTCCTGACTGCGATGTGACCCGGCAGATCATCCGCCTGGCCGGTGTGCCCGTTGCCGCCCCCTCTGCCAATATCTCCGGCAAACCTTCCACCACTACGGCGGAGCATGTTTTCCATGATCATGACGGAAAAATCGAACTGATCGTGGATGGCGGCCCTTGCCGGGTGGGTGTGGAATCCACCATCGTGGATTTGACAGAAGAACGTCCTCGTCTCTTGCGCCCCGGCGGCATCACCCCCGAGCAGTTGGTGGCTGTATTGGGGGATTTGGTAGTGGATAAAGCTGTCACCGCGCAGATCGACAAAGATATGGTAGTAAAAGCCCCCGGCATGAAATACAAACACTACGCCCCCCAAAGTGAGGTGGTCATTGTGGCTGGTGCCCGGGAAAAGGCTGCAGCCTATATCCGAAGTCGCATTACCCCAAATGACCGGGTACTTTGTTTTGAAGAGGAACTGCCCCTGTATGCAGACTGCAATCCCCTGCCCTACGGCAAGGAATCCGATATTTCTACCCTTTCTGCCGGCCTGTTCGCCGCACTGCGGGAACTGGATGAACCCGACATATCCAAAGTGTACGCCCGTTGCCCCGAGGGCGGCGGTGTGGCATACGCGGTACAGAACCGACTGAAAAAGGCCGCTGCTTTCCACATCATCAACGCGGAGGAAGAAGTATGATCCTTGGAATCACCGGCGGCACCGGCAGTGGAAAATCCACATTGTTGCACTTGATCGAAGGCTTGGGCGGTGTGGTGTTGGACTGCGACACCATTTACCACGAACTGCTTCAAACTGATGCTGCCCTTTTGACGCGCATTGAAAACTGTTTCCCCGGAACAGTCACCGATGGGGTTTTGGACCGCAAAAAACTGGGTGCTATCGTTTTTTCTGACGAAAATGCTCTGCAGAAACTGAATCACATCACCCATGCCGCAGTAAAACAAGAGGTTTTGCATCGTTTAGAATCCACGCCCAACTTGGCGGCCATCGATGCCATTGGGCTTTTCGAAGGCGAATTGGACAGCCTGTGCGATGTAACTGTAACCGTAACCGCACCTATGGAAGACCGTATCCACAGGATCACGGCCCGGGACGGCATCACAGAAGAATATGCCCGCAGCCGCATCACCGCCCAGCATTCAGACAACTGGTTTGCAAGCCGATGCGATCATGTGCTGGAAAACAACGGCACGAGCGAAGAATTTACCGCAAAATGTGTTGCCTTTTTACGCAAGTTAGGTATAATAAAAAGAAAAAGCAAAGGAGAATGAAAATGACCAACGAAGAATTGCGTCAATCCCTTTTGATGGAGCCCAAGAACGGCTATTCCCGCATTTCTTCCGCACAGCGTGAGGAAATGGAAAGTTACTGCAAGGATTACATGGCTTTCATGGATACCTGCAAAACCGAGCGTGAGGCTACCACTTGGGCTGTAGCCGAAGCTGAAAAGCAGGGCTTCAAGCCTTTGACTGCCGATGCAGAAGTAAAGCCCGGTGATAAGTATTATCTGAATAACCGGGGCAAATCTATTATTTTGGCCGTGATCGGCTCTGAATCCCTGGCTAAAGGTGCAAATATTTGCGCCGCCCACGTGGATTCTCCCCGTATGGACGTAAAGCCCAATCCCCTGTACGAAGATTCCGAGATTGCCTACTTCAAGACCCACTACTATGGCGGCATCAAAAAGTATCAGTGGCCCACCGTGCCCCTGGCACTGCACGGCGTGGTATGCAAGAAGGATGGCACTACCATCACTGTCACCATCGGTGAGGACGACAACGATCCTGTGCTGATGGTTTCCGACCTCCTGATTCACCTGGCCGCTGACCAGTTGCAAAAGCCTGCCGCCAAGGTCATTGAAGGCGAGCAACTGAATGTGATTCTGGGTACAGAGCCCATTGAGGGCGAAGGCAGTGACCTGGTGAAACTGAACATCATGAAACTGTTGAACGAAAAGTACGATATCATCGAATCCGACTTCCTTTCTGCCGAACTGAACTTGGTGCCTGCCGGCCGTTGCCGTGAAGTGGGTCTGGACCGGAGTCTGATCGCCGCTTACGGTCACGACGACCGAGTCTGTGCTTATGCAGAACTGGCTGCCCTGTTCGCTCTGGATGTTCCGACCAAGACTGCCGTGTGCATTCTGGCTGACAAGGAAGAGATCGGTTCTGTGGGCATTTCCGGTATGCAGAGCCATGCCTTTGAGTACTTCATGGAAACCCTGTGCGATGCACAAAACGTCAAACTCAGAGAGTGCTTTGCCAACTCCTTCTGCCTGTCCGCTGACGTTTCCAACGCATTCGACCCCAACTTTCCCGAGACCTGCGACCGCCGGAACAATTCCAAGCTGAATTACGGTGTGTCTATCTGCAAGTATACCGGCTCCCGCGGTAAGGGCGGCGCTTCTGATGCTTCTGCTGAGGCCATGGGCCATGTCCGTACCACTTTTGATAAAGCCGATGTGATCTGGCAGATCGCAACCCTGGGCAAAGTGGATCAGGGCGGTGGTGGCACTGTGGCTGCCTATATGGCAAACCGGAATATCGTCACTGTAGATGCAGGCGTACCTGTTTTGAGCATGCATGCGCCCCTGGAATTGGTTTCCAAGCTGGACTGCTACGAGACCATGCTGGCCTGCAAGGCAATCTATTTGGCATAATATTAATTCTGCGTCATTGCGAGGAGCGAAGCGACGTGGCAATCCCCATAGGTTTCCGAAGTATCCAGGAGATTGCCACGGGCCTTACAACCCTCGCAATGACATTTTTATGCTGCCTTTCTTTACAATTCGTCTATTTACTTTTAGGGGATATAATGGTACAATGTTTGAGTTAGAAAGGAGGCGGATTTTATGCGCGAATTTTGGCAAGAGATCAAAAGTTTTTTCCGCAAAGGTGATATGGTCCTGCTGATGCTGTGCCTTGCCACATCCGCCTTCGGCTGTCTTGTGGTAGCCAGCGCTACCAACGCCACAAAATTTGGCAGTTCTTCCCGTTATATGCTGATTCAGTTGGGCGCTACTTTCATTGGTGTCATCGCCTATATTCTCATCTCCTCCATTGATGCGGATATCTACTCCGAACACCGAGGCGTGCTGACTGTCATGGCCGTGGGCCTGCTTCTTATGCTGATTCCTTTCGGCACTGACAACAACACAGGCAACAAGAGTTGGATTCCCCTGCCCGTCATCAACATCCACGTCCAGCCCGCAGAAATTTGTAAAATTCTATACATACTGATCATGGCATCCGTTATGGCATCCCATCAGAACCGTATATCCCATGTCAGTTCCGTTGCCCATATGGTTATCTATCTGGGCTTGATCGCCGGCACCAACTTCCTGGTCTCCAGCGACTTGGGTGTCACACTGATTTTCGTGGCCATTTTCGCCGGCATGTTCATCGCCGGCGGAGTCAAAATGTGGTGGTTTTTGGGCGGTGTGGGCGCCATTGCCGCAGTTTTCCCCATTCTTTGGACAAAAGTTTTCTCCGAAGAACAGCAAAACCGCATTTTGGTTCTGTTTATGCCGGAGGTCGTTGACCCCACCGGCCTTGACGAACGGTGGCATACCACCCAGAGCCTGGATTCCCTCACCGGCGGCGGTATGCTGGGCCAGGGTCTGTTTAACGGCAACCGCACCCAGGGGGGCCAGTTGTTTGCGCAACATACGGACTATATTTTCTCCTCCATCGGTGAAGAATTGGGTTATGTAGGCTGTATTTTGGTGATCGTGCTGATGCTGGCCATCATTGGCAGGTGCATTTGGGTAGGTTCCAAGAGTAAGGACTATATGCGCCGGATGGTTTGCTTTGGCGCAGCCTTTGCCATGATGTTCCAGGTGATGATCAATATCGGTATGTGTATCGGTGTCATGCCCGTTATCGGCCTGACTTTACCCCTCATCAGCTACGGCGGAAGTTCCATTATTGCCACCTATGCTATGCTGGGTTTGGTATCCGGTGTCCATGCCCGCCCTGCCCCAAGAAGCCATGAACGCTATATTCGGGCACCTTTGTGAATATAAACTTCGGAATTGGCAAAAAATATGTTGCAAATCTAGAAAATCTATGCTATAATGTCCTGCGTGTCCGGTGTTGGGCGCGAGACATTGGGATGTCGCCAAGCGGTAAGGCACCAGACTTTGACTCTGGCATTCGTAGGTTCAAATCCTGCCATCCCAGCCATATGACCCGCTAGCTCAGCCGGCAGAGCAATTGCCTTTTAAGCAATGGGTCTGGAGTTCGAATCTCCAGCGGGTCACCAAAAACACCACGAAAACAAGCGGTTTTCGTGGTGTTTTTATATGTTTTCCGAACTTTTCCGCATGGTTTATCTTTAGCATTGTGACCTTGCTGATAATTTGCTGACAACCGCAAAATACCCCAACATTGACACCTTCGGTAAAATATGATAGAATACCAAAAGCGGCGCAAATTCGCCGTTTTTCACTAGGGAAGGAGATGATGGTGTGAATATATTAGAAAAACCCTCTTATCTTCGGGCTTTTAACATTTTTTTATATTCGCCGGCCTACTTTTTCCTGTGCGCCGTGCTAACCATCTTCGCCAATATTTGCGGTGCAGAACTGTTTACATACACCTGCTTTGTTTTGATCGTTTTGTATCTTTTGCTATGTGGACGAGATCTGTTGCCTATAATGCCTTTGGCTATTTGCTCCTATATTGCCCCTTCCCAGGGTAATAACCCCGGAGTCAGCAACGAGTCCATCTTTTCTGCCCAACGGGGTGGCATCTATATGATCATTTTAGCATCTGTGATGATCATTGCCTTGATCCTTCGGTTGATCCGGGACCCGGAGTTGGGCAAAACTGCATTCCTGAAATGTAAGCGTGCTTTGCTTCCAGGCATTGTGGCACTCTGCGTTGGCTATTTGCTGTCCGGAATCGGCAGTGCCCACATTGCCAAAGTTGGACCGCAAAATCTACTGTTTGCTTTCATCCAGGCTGCATCCATTTTCGTTCTGTACGCAGTACTGACCGGCGCAGTAAAGTGGGACCAAGCTCCTTCCGGGTATTTGGCCTGGACCGGCATGTGCGTGGGATATGTACTGCTCGCAGAATTGGCGTTTATTTATTTGCGCTACAATGTGATTCAAGACGGTATGATCAAGCGTGAATTGATCTTTTCCGGTTGGGGACATTACAACAACATCGGTTCCTTGCTTGCCATGATGATTCCTTTTCCCTTCTTTTTGACAGGCAAAGGAAAGCATACCGGGATATTCTACCTCTCCGGCCTGCTGTTTTTAGGCGGTGTGTTGTTCACCTGCTCCCGGGGCTCGATCATCTGCGGTGTTGTAACTTACTTGCTATCCTACATTATTTCTCTGTTACACAGCCGTCGTGCCCGCGCCAATGCAATCATCCACATTCTTACAGCCTCAGTCTTTATCGCTGTTATTTGGCTATACGCAGATGTTTTAATGCGGCTGTTTCAAACGTTGCTTGATCAAAAGTTAAATCCTTCCGGACGGGATGATATCTACGTCGCCGGATGGCAACAGTTCCTGAAATATCCTGTTTTCGGCGGCACATTTTTCCCTGTGGATTATCCTCTTGCTTCCTGGGCGACCTCCGAAGAATTTGTCGCTTTTTTCCCGCCCCGGTGGCATAATACGATCATTCAGATCCTGGCCTCCTGTGGCATTGTGGGCTTTGCTGCTTACAGTTTTCACAGGCTGCAAACCTTTTGGTTGTTTCTGCACCGTTTTTCCTGGAAAAAGATGTTTGCCTTTGTATCCATGCTCACATTGCTGGCCACAAGCCTTGTGGATTGCCATTTCTTCAATGTAGGCCCAGTCTTGTTCTACTCCACGATGCTGGCCTTTGTAGAAAAACGCCTTGACTAAAATAAATTGGACTGCCGCAAATCGCAGCAGTCCAATTTTTTATTTGTTTGATGCCACCGCCTTGCGCACCAGCGCACGGCGCAGTCTAGCTTTGGCCAGGAGAATATCCGTATCCGATGCGTTCTTGCTGTCTAACACCGTCTGAGCCCGTTTCCGGGAATATTCTGCACGAGTAGCATCGATATCCTCCGCCCATTCAAAAGTGGTGGGCACAAGAGATACCGCCCCATCAATTACAGACACCATACCGCCGATACAAGCGCCATAGCGCTTCACACCATCTACAATTACCATTGCACGGCCCATGCCCAAGGGGGCACAGCAGTTGATGTGCCCGGCCAAAAAGCCCATATCGCCGGTGGTAGTGCGGACAATGAGTTCCTCCGCCTGTCCGTCAAAACGAATGCCGTCAGGGGTGACGATCTTCAAAGAAAAGGGCGTCATTTCTGCTCACCGTCCTGGAATTTGGCCACCACATCATCAATGGTGCCGGCAAAGAGGAAGCAGGATTCGGGAATCTCGTCGTACTTGCCGTCGATGATCTCCCGGAAGCCGCGGATGGTCTCTTTCAAGGGCACATACTTGCCCTCCATGCCCGTAAACTGCTCCGCAACAGAGAAAGGCTGGGACAGGAAACGCTGTACCTTACGGGCGCGGTTAACGGTGAGTTTGTCCTCATCACTGAGTTCATCCATACCCATGATGGCGATGATATCCTGCAATTCCTTGTAACGCTGGAGCATCTGTTGCACATCCCGGGCGGTCTTGTAATGCTCCTCTCCTACGATATTCGCAGACAGGATCCGGGAACTGGAGTTCAGGGGATCCACAGCAGGATAGATACCCAAGGATGCAATGCCACGGTCCAAAGCGGTGGTGGCATCCAAGTGGGCAAAGGTGGTGGCAGGTGCCGGGTCAGTGTAGTCATCCGCAGGGACGTAGACTGCCTGCACAGAGGTAATCGAGCCGTTCTTGGTGGAAGTGATGCGCTCCTGCAAACCGCCCATTTCCGTTGCCAGGGTGGCCTGATAGCCAACCGCAGAGGGCATACGGCCCAAAAGTGCAGAAACTTCAGAGCCTGCCTGGGTGAAACGGAAAATGTTGTCGATAAACAGCAGAACATCCTGGTGCTTCACATCCCGGAAGTATTCTGCCATGGTCAGACCGCTGAGGCCCACGCGCATACGGGCTCCGGGGGGCTCGTTCATCTGACCAAAGACCATAGCGGTCTTATTAATAACGCCGGACTCGGTCATTTCGTTGTACAGATCGTTACCCTCACGGGTGCGCTCACCAACGCCGGTAAACACGGAGTAGCCGTTATGGGCTGTGGCGATGTTGTAGATCAGTTCCTGGATCAGAACCGTCTTGCCAACGCCTGCACCACCAAACAGACCGATCTTACCGCCCTTGGCATAGGGGCATATTAAGTCAACCACCTTGATGCCTGTTTCCAGGATCTCGGTAGCGGACTCCTGCTCTTCATAGGACGGGGCAGGACGGTGGATAGGCCACCTTTCCGCGCCCTTTACTTCTTCCTTTTCATCAATGGGCTTTCCAAGCAGATTAAACACCCGACCCAGGCACTCTTCGCCCACCGGGACCGTAATAGGCGCACCGGTGTCGATGGCCTCCACGCCTCTTTGCAGGCCGTCTGTGGAAGACATGGCAATACACCGCACCACATTGTCACCAATGTGCTGAGCCACCTCTGCCACGATGGTATCCTTCCCATGCACTACATGTATGGCATTGAGAAGTTGGGGCAGATTCCCCTCTTCAAATCGAATATCCAGAACGGGGCCCATAATCTGGACCACAGTTCCACATTTTTTGGCCATTGGATTCAACTCCTTTGTTATGTCATTGCGAGCCAGTGCGCACACTGGCGTGGCAACCCCCATAGGTTTCCGGAATCTCCGGGAGATTGCCACGTCGCCTTCTTTGTGACGGCTCCTCGCAATGACCGTATATTTTTAAGAACCTGCGACGATCTCAGTGATTTCCTGGGTGATGGCCGCCTGCCGGGCCTGGTTGAATTTCAGACTCAAATCGGCGATCATTTCCTCGGCATTTTGGGTTGCCGCATTCATGGCAGTTCGGCGGGCCGCCTGCTCAGATGCCCTGCTTTCGCACAAAGCACCATAGAGCACACCACCCAAATATTCCGGGATAATGGCTTCCAGCACCGCTTCACAGTTTGGCTCGTAAACCATTTCCAATTTCGTTTCCTGTGTTTTCTCCTCCGACAAAGGCAACAGCTGCAGCATTTCCGGTACTTGGGAAAGCACGGAAACAAACTTGGTATACACAACTACGATCTCGTCAAATTCTCCACGGCAGTAAGCCTTGCAAAGTTGCTTTGCCATAGAGAAGCAATCACCTACGGATACCTCCGCGGCAGTTTGCGTTTCCTCCGTCAGCATAGGAACTTGCCGAGCTTTGAAAAACTCCGTCGCTTTTTTGCCCACAGGCAAAACCACAGCATCTTTGCCTTTCATGGCACTGAAAGCCATTTTCAGCAAATTGCTGTTATAGCCCCCTGCAAGCCCTCGGTCACCACCAATCACCACAAAGGCGGTACGCTTGACGCTTCGCTGGATCAGATAGGGCGATTCTGCCCCCTGGCCGGAGCCGACGATATCCCGGATGGTATCCAACAGGATCTCAAAATAAGGACGGGAGGCAGACACCTTGGTCTGTGCATGGCGCAGTTTGGAGGATGCTACCATCTCCATGGCACGGGTGATCTGTTTTGTGGATTCCATGCTGCGAATACGAGTTTTGATTTCCTTGGTAGAGACGGTTGCCATACGCTCCCTCCTTTCTTAGTTTCCTGCGGTAAAATCTGCGACCAATTCCGACAGCGCAGTTTTCAGTGTTTCTTCGGTTTCGCTCTCCAGTTTTCCCGTGGTGCGGATGGCATCCAGCACAACGCCGTAGCGATTGTCCATGAACTCCTTGAGCTGCAGTTCAAATTCCGGCACACGGGCCACATCGATATCCTTCAAATATCCCTTGGTGACTGCGTACAGAATGCACACCTGATGTGCAACCTCTGCAGGGGCATTGTTCTTCTGTTTCAACACTGCCACGATCCGTTGACCCAAGGAAAGTCTGTCCTTGGTGTCCGCATCCAGGTCAGAACCAAACTGGGCAAAACTCTGCAGCTCCCGATATTGGGAATACAGCAGTTTCAGACTGCCGGCCACTTTCTTCATAGCCTTGATCTGGGCATCGCCACCTACACGGGACACGGAAATGCCCGGGTTTACCGCAGGCATGATACCGGCATTGAACAGTTCCGATTCCAGGAAAATCTGGCCGTCGGTGATGGAGATGACATTGGTGGGAATGTAGGCAGAAACGTCACCCGCCTGTGTTTCGATAATGGGCAGGGCTGTCAAACTACCGCCACCTAACTTATCGGAAAGTTGTGCCGCGCGCTCCAATAGCCGGGAATGGAGATAGAACACATCGCCGGGATAGGCTTCCCGTCCGGGAGGACGGCGGATCAGCAAGGAAATGGCACGATACGCCACTGCATGCTTGCTGAGGTCGTCGTAAATCACCAGCACATCCTTGCCCTGGTGCATGAAATGCTCACCCATGGTACAGCCAGTGTAAGGAGCAATGTATTGCATAGGTGCCAGTTCCGATGCGGTAGCGGATACCACAATGGTGTAATCCATAGCGCCTGCCGCAGTCAGATTCTCCACAACCTGGGCAACAGTAGAACGCTTCTGACCGATGGCCACATAAATACAGATCACATTCTTTCCTTTTTGGTTCAGAATGGTATCGGTGGCGATGGTGGTCTTGCCTGTCTGCCGGTCGCCGATGATCAGCTCACGCTGACCCCGGCCAATGGGGATCATGGCATCGATGGCCTTGATACCGGTCTGCAAAGGACGGCTGACATGCTGGCGGTCGATAATACCGGGAGCGGGCATTTCAATGGGGCGGAAAGTTTCTGCCTCGATCATACCCTTTCCGTCAATGGGCTCACCCAGGGCGTTGACAACGCGGCCGATGAGGGCCTTGCCCACAGGCACAGACACCACCTTGCCGGTGCGCTTGACAGTGTCGCCCTCCTTAATGCCGCCATCGGCACCCAGAATAACCACGGAAACCGTATCTTCTTCCAGGTTCTGGGCCATGCCGAATTCGCCGCCCGGGAATTCCAGCAATTCGCCTGCCATACAGCCCAGCAGGCCGGAAACCTTGGCAATGCCGTCACCCACAAGGATGACCACGCCGGTCTCGCTTTCTTCCAGGCGGTTTTCGTAATTCTTAATTTGTGCACGAATGATCTTCGTGATTTCTTCGGGTCGTAATTCCATACTGTTCCTGCTTTCTACCATCAGAGTATGGTGTTATTCAGCAAGAGGCGAACACTCTCCAGCCGATGGGCCAAAGTATCGTCCATACACTTGCCGTCAAAGTCCAGGCGGACACCGCCCAGAACTTGGGGATCTATGCGATTGGTCAGTTCCACCGTTTTTTCGGTGATTTTTTCCAACTTTTCTTTCAGCCGGACGGTTTGGTCCTCGCTGAGGGCCACCGCGGTCACCGCTGTTACCGGTAGAATATTGTTTTCGGCATTGTAGCGCACCCGGTAGGCCCGATAGCAATCCGCAAATTGGCGCATATAGCCCTTTTCTGTGAGGATTTTCAAAAAATTCAGCACATAGGGATGTACCTTGCCGGCAAAACTGTCGTCAAGGATCTTGCAACGCTCGGCCTTGGACAGGCTGTGGGCGCACAGCAGTTTCGCAAATGCCGGCTCCCCCTCAAAACTCTCAGACAACACCTGCAGTTGCCCCAAAATTTCCTGAGACAACCTCTCTGCGGTGGCCAGTTCATACAAAGCGCCGCCGTAATTCGTTCCAATTTCCGTCATGCGTGCTCACCCAACCGGTCAATAAAGCCGTTTACCAAATCTGCATGGTCTGCTCCATTCAGTTCCCGGCCTACCACCTTTTCAGCAATGGCCATGGCAATATCCGAGATCTCATCCTTGGCATCGTTCAGCGCCTTTTTCTTTTCCAGAGCAATATCCGCAGAAGCTTTGGCCATGATGGCAGAAGCCTCGGCATTGGCCTGACGGAGAATCTCCTCTTCCCGGCTGTGACCGCGCTCCATTGCCTCTTTTACCATGCGCTCACCGGTCATAGCGGCCTGAGAAAGTTTATCCTTGTACTCTGCTTCCAAGGCCAAAGCACCTTGCTTGGCATTGTCCGCCTCCAGATACATGGTATCGATCTCTTCCTGCCGGGATTGGATCATGTTCATCACAGGGACGAACAGGAACTTCTTCAGCACCAGGAAAAGAACGGTGGTATTCAGCAAAACAAACAGAGCCGTCCAGAAATTTACGCCAATAAAGGACTCAAACATTCCTTCAGCCCCTTTCTAACAAAATTTTACGAGGCTGCTTATACGTTAACAGCAAACAGAATCAGGAAGGAGATCAGCAGAGCATAGATACCGGTGGTCTCGGTAATAGCACAACCAAGAATCATGTTGATACGCAGGTTGTCTGCGCTCTCAGGTTGACGGGCCATGCCCTCCAGGGCCTTGCTGACAACGTTGCCTTCGCCCAAAGCAGGAGCAATGGAGCCGATGCCCATACACAGGCCGGCAGCCAGGGCACACATTGCCTTCAGAAAGTAGATGTTGAATTCCATAGCCATAATATTTTCCTCCAAAAATAATTATTTATGATTTTCTTGTGTATCTTCCGGCGCAGGACAGGAACCGGCAATATACACCATGCTCAGCAAAGTGAATACCAACGCCTGTACGAATGCGGAAAATACATCAAAATACACTGAAAGCACCGCAGGGATGCCAAGTGACAAAACGGGAACGCCGGACAAAAGTTCCAGCGCCTGAAGCAGGCCAAACAAGCCCACCACGAAACTGACGATGCTGAGGATCAGTACCACCAATTTCTTTCGAAATGCAACAAACAAGCCAATGCCAACCAGCATCAACCCAGCTCCCATGAGCCAGCCCACTGAAGCAATGGTGTTCAGTACCGCCGCTGACAGCAAAGAAAATCCTGCATAAATGATGGAACTGATCACACCACCGCCGGCTACGTTACCGAAGTGACGGAAGGCCATAGAAATTGGCTGGGCGATCTCAGAGATAATGTTCATGGGTGTCATCACTGCTATAGGCTCCGTAAAGCCCTTGAGCCAGCCCACAAATCCGTTATTTTTGATATTGTTGTACCAGATGATCACGGAAACCATCACAGCCCAGGTCAGCGTGCAGCTGAGATCCGCGGTGGACGACCGCAGGAAACCGGTCATACCGATCAAGGATCCACAAATACTGCTCAGAAAGATGGTACCCATAAAGGGTGTCCAATGGACATTATGAGGACCCATGGCGCTGACCACCATATCCATCAGCATGGATACACCTTTTTCCGCCAGTACCTGCTTGCCTGTAGGCCGTTTTTTCAGATCCTTACCGATCCAGATACCCACCAGTGCAAGAATCACTGCCACCACAAGGGAAGAAACCGTTGTTTGGGTGATCGGGATGCCCCCGAATATGGGAATGGTAAAATAGACAAATGCGCCGTCAACGCTTACATTCATACCTTCTTCTCACCTGGCTTTCTGAAAAATTCCGTAACGGTGAGGATGGGTCGGGTAAATACCAAGGGCAAAACCAGCGCAAACACATTACAAATACCGCTTTTTGCAAACGCAAACAGCACAACCGCCAGCACCACCAGTCGCAGGATGTAAGACAGACGAATCGTTGCCGTTCCGGCAGTCACATTGTCCTCCATTGCCTTGTCCGCAGCCATCATGGCACCCATGGCCATGAAGAAGAAGTTCAGCGTTGCCATCACTCCGCCGACAATTCCGCCCCACAGCACGGTCATATCAAATTGTCCCAGCAGGGCAAAAATGCCCACCATGGCGGCCACACAAACAGCCTGTCCCAGGGCAATGATGCCTGCTTTTTGTAAGACAAATTTACGGGAATCCATGGAAACCTCCATCAATCATGATCATTGTAAGAAACCGGGGGCGGTACGTCCTCGGACTTTTTTCGGGTCAACTGAAGCAATAATTTCAAAGAGTGGCGCAAGCCGTCTATGGCTAGCACAAAACCTAAGCCGATGCCCACCCAAAGCACCCAATCTCCCCAACCGAACTGATTCTTTAACCACAGAGCCAAGAAGATGAGCCCTGCCAATGGCAACGCCACAGACAGCCCCAGTTGGGTCAGCCAGGTAAGCAGTGTCAATTCTTTCATGCACTCTTCTCCTCGATATATAAATATCTAGTATATATTATACCCGAATTTTAGGGGAAAGCAAGGAATATTTTGTTAATTGCATGTTGATTCTGAACCGTATTTTTCCATTTCGCACTTTTGGAGAAAATGTTTGTAAAAAGCCTTTTCAAGTGACCCAAAATATTGTAAACTATATGAAAAGACACCCAGGAGGTGAAACGGCTTGGCTCAACAGGAATTGGAGATCATCCAGGGCACCATCAGTGCTGTGGTTTATCAGAATTACGACAACGGCTACGCCGTTTTGCGCCTTGGCATAGGCGGTGGCGCAATGGTCACCGTGGTAGGCACCATTCCCTTGCCTGCCGTGGGCGAACGGCTGATGGTCACTGGCAAATGGAGTACCCATGCCAGTTACGGACGCCAGTTTGAGGCAGAATTTTTAGAGCGTCTTCTTCCACAAACCAGCCCAGATATTTTGAGTTACCTTTCCAGCCGTATCATCAAGGGCATCGGACCCAAAACCGCCGCACGAATCGTCAGCCATTTCGGCGACGAAGCGTTGATCATTATGGAGCAACAGCCGGACCGTTTGGCAGAAGTGGCCGGAATTTCCAAAGAAAAGGCCCGGACCATTGGGGAAGAATTCCGTCAGCGGGTGGGTATGCGGCAATTAATGGAGTTTTTTACTCTGCATCAACTACCGGCCGAACTGGCTGTTCGTACATATAAGATTTACGGAGAAGCCACCGTAGAACTGCTGTATGACGATCCCTATCTTCTCATGGATCAGGGCCTGGATGCTCCCTTTGGGGCGGTGGATCGCTTTGCCATTGAACTGGGTGTTGCCGGAGACGATGCCCGTCGCATCCGGGCAGGTATTTTGTTTGAACTGAACTACAATCTCACCGCAGGTCACGCTTTTCTTCCCCAGGACAAATTGATCCCGGCCACCGGCCAACTGCTGAATGTGGATGAGGGCAGTATTCAAAATGGTGTGGAAGAATTGGTCAATACCAATCAACTGGTACGCTCCACTTTGGCTGGTATTACTGTGCTGTATCTCCCTGCCCTTTATGAAGCCGAGGAGTACATTTCCCGTCGGTTATTGGACAGTGCATCCACACACTTCCCCACTCCCAAAAATCTGGACAAACTGATGAAATCCGTGGCTAAAGAAAGCGGTATTGCTTACTCTGAACAGCAGGAGCAAGCCATCCGCGCCGCCACCACTTCCGGGATTTTGCTGATCACCGGCGGCCCCGGTACGGGTAAAACCACCATTTTGAAAGGGCTTTTATCCTTGCTGGGGCAAATGGACTTGGACTTCGTCATGGCCGCCCCCACCGGACGGGCCGCCAAACGGCTGACCGAAGTCACCGGCGAGGACGCCTCCACCATCCATCGGCTGCTGGACTGCACCATTGACCCGGCCACCGGGGATATGGTTTTTCTCAAGAATGAAAACAATCCACTGAAAGCGGATGTGGTCATTGTGGACGAGATGAGTATGGTGGACGTACTGTTGCTGCACAGCCTGTTGCAGGCAATCCCGGCAGGAAAACGGCTGATTTTCGTGGGTGATCCGGATCAGTTACCCCCTGTAGGCCCGGGCTTTCCTTTTGGGGATATGCTCCGCAGCGGGGCGCTTCCCACCATCCGCCTGACGGAAATTTTCCGCCAGGCCCAGGAAAGTCTCATTGTTATGAATGCCCACCGGGTAAACAACGGCGAAATGCCGGATCTGAAGAATGTGAAGAGCGATTTCTTTTTCCTTCCCTGCCGTACAGAAGAGGAAATGCGTCAGACCATCACCGGTCTTTGCACCACCCGTCTTCCGCAAAAAATGGGCATCCCTGCAGATCAGATACAAGTTCTGTCCCCTACCCGCAAGGGCGGCATTGGCACGGCCATTCTGAACCAAACTCTGCAAACTGCACTGAATCCCGCCGGTGGCGGTAAAAAAGAGCGGCCATTCGGCGATTTCACCTTCCGGGAGGGTGACCGGGTCATGCAGATCCGCAACAACTATGACATCATGTGGCGCAAGTGCGATGGCAGCGCCGTTGGCACCGGCATGTTCAACGGGGACATCGGCACCATCACCTCCATTGATCCCCATATGGAAACCATGACTGTGGCCTTCGATGACCGGGAAGCGGATTACGATTTCACCCAGCTGAATGAATTGGAGCCGGCATACGCCATGACGGTCCACAAAAGCCAGGGCAGTGAGTACCGGGCAGTGATCCTGTGCGCATGGAACGGCTCGCCGTACTTACTTAGCAGAAGCGTGCTGTACACCGCCATTACTCGGGCCCGGGACATACTGATCATCGCAGGCCGGACCGAAACCGTGGTCGCCATGACAGAAAATGCCAAGCGTAACCGCAGATACACCGGTTTGAAACTCCGTTTGCAGGGGAAAGCATGATGAGATTGCTAAATTGGTTATTAAACCTTTTATTTCCGC
Source organism: Faecousia sp. (assembly GCA_045653245.1). GTDB lineage: Bacteria > Bacillota > Clostridia > Oscillospirales > Oscillospiraceae > Faecousia. Next base: position 25,644 of record JAZOLS010000097.1, on the reverse strand, counting down.
CAAAATGTCTGCTGTGCAGGCGTATTCTGCAGGAACACGAACTGGATTTGTGCCATAATTGTCGAATGGACGGCCCGGAGTGCACAAATCAGCGGAAAAAGTTTCCCTTTATTGACAGTTGGACGGCAGTTTGGTATTATGAAGATAACGCAAGGCGCAGTTTGCTCCGCTACAAGTTCCGAGGTAAGCGCAGTTATGCCCAGGGCTACGGCCGGTTGCTCGCCATGAAACTGCAGACAGCACACCCAGATGGCTTTGATCTACTCACATGGGTACCTGTCAGTACTTTGCGCAAATTCACCCGTGGCTATGACCAGGTAGAACTATTGGCCCGGTCCGTAGGCCGGGAACTGGGCATGAAACCCCTGCCGTTGGTACGAAAAATTCGACACAACCAGCCCCAATCCGGCATTTTTGGTGATGCCCAGCGCCGGGCAAATGTGCTGGGCGTTTATCGGGTGGAAAACCCAGAACTTCTCCGGGAAAAGAAAATTCTTCTACTAGATGACATCATCACCACCGGCGCAACTGCCGGCGAATGCGCTCGGGTATTACTAACTGCAGGCGCGAAAGAAATTCATTGCGGTGCCATGGCTCTCGCCCGGCATCGGTCAAATAATAAAGTTAGGTGAATGCTATGCAATTATTATCTCACGACCTGGGTGTGGACCTGGGTACTGCCAATGTACTGATCTATGTGGATGGCAAGGGCGTTGTGGTTCGGGAGCCTTCCGTTGTGGCTGTGGATAAAAACACCGGAAAGATCATCCAGGTTGGCTCTGCCGCCCGGAATATGCTGGGCCGGACTCCCGGCAATGTGGTGGCGATGCACCCTTTGAAAGACGGCGTGATCTCCGACCATGAAATGACCGTGCAGATGCTCCGGGAACTTTTTAAGGAAGCAGCCAAGACTTCCCTCTTTACCCCCAAGCCCCGGGTGGTCATCAGTGTGCCCAGTGGTGTCACCGAAGTAGAAGAGCGTACCGTCATCAACGCTGCCATTGAGGCCGGCGCACGCCGAGTCTATTTGATAGAAGAACCTTTAGCCGCCGGAATGGGAGCAGGACTGGATCTACGCTCTCCCAAGGGACATATGGTTGTCAATATCGGCTGCGGCACAACGGATGTGGCTGTGCTTTCTTTAAACGGTGTGGCTGTTTCTTCTTCCATTAAAGTTGCCGGCAGCACTTTTGACGAGGCCATCGGCCGTTATGTCCGACGGAAGCATGGCGTGGTCATCGGTCAGGCCACCGCAGAAGATGTGAAAATTCAAATTGGCTCTGTGTACCCCCGGTCGGAAAATGTCAGTTTTACTGTCAAGGGCCGGGATGCCAAGTCCGGTGTGCCCCGGGAGGTCACCCTATTGTCTGACGACATTTACGATGTTCTGCGCCGGCCTGCCCGGCAGATTGCCGAAGAAGTGCTGTCCGTACTGGAAATGACCTCTCCCGAGTTGGTCAGCGACATCTCCGAAAACGGCATCACCCTCACCGGCGGTGGCAGTCAACTGTGGGGCATGGACAAATTGCTGATGGATGCCACCGGCATTATGTGTACGTTGGCGGACGATGCAGAATCCTGCGTAGCGTACGGATGCGGTAAGAGCCTTGCATGGATCAATCACATGCAGGAAGGCCCCATTAACATCGCCAAAAAGCGCATCATGCGCGGATAATATGAAAGAGCCTGCTAAAAGCAGGCTCTTTCATTTTTTAATCTCAATTCCCACGATTCGGGCATCCGTGGTTTCATAATGTTCCGGCTGAACTGTGCGCCGTTCTTCCGTACGAAGAGAAAACAGGTGAACGGAAAATACCGTCCCCCCCAAATAATAGTCCCCATCGGGCACATATCGCTTATAGCGCACCACCACATGGGAAAGTTCCCGTGGGTCCCGGTTGACAATGGTCATCATAGGCCCCAAGCCCACATAATCGATCTGCTCCCGGGAAAGATTCTGCTCTGACCACCGAATACACAGTTCCCGGCATTGCGTGATTTCCTCTATATCGCAAGACTGCCTGTTTTTCTCCAAAACCAGGCATCGGCTTTTGGGTGGCAGATGATGAACAAAAAAATACAGCGTTTTTCCTGCCTGCTCCAGGGCAAATGCCCCAAATTCGATCAAGCGGTCGGTGGGATTGTAAAGCATCAGTCCGGTCACATTTTCCACCTTCTGACCACTTCCGTCTTCCCAAAAAGGGCCTTGATAACACACCATTTTTTCTGCCACTAATGTGCTGTCTTCCATTTCCAACGGGAATACCAGGGGTTCTTTCTTGGATACCTTTGTGACCACATCCCGAACAAATGTGGGGCTTTCCGTTTGGGGGTGCACACTGCATCCGCAAAGAATACAGGATGTCAGCGCCAGCGCGATCATGCGTTTTCTGTGCATTTCTAAGCCCCCTTGCCGCAATGCGTAAAATGTACTGGCATTATAGGAAAAAGTGCTTGGCTCTTTCAAGGGAAATGCAGGGGATTCTGCGGTTTCTCAAACTTATTCATCGACAAAATAGAGGAAAATGCCTATTAGTGGAATTTTTTACGGATTTTTTCTACGATAAAATCAATATTTTGTGCGTATTCTATTTCCGGGAGGGATGGCATGAAATTTGATTCTATTAAAAAGATCTGTATTTGCATTCTTCCTTTGCTGGTGCTTCTCACCGGCTGTTGCAATATCTTGTGGCAGAACAATTCCCCACCTTATCGCATTGTGACCCAGGTGCGCATCGTTTACAAAAACGAATCCATAGAAACCGGCCGGGATTTTTACCAGGAAGAAAACATCCGTCAAATTCTGGATTACTTGCGCTATATTGATCCCTATGGCATCCCCCGGGAAGACCCGGAGCAGTCCGAAGGACGGATTTTTTATATCACGTTGATCTATTCCGATGGATCTCAGCGTGTTTACGAACAGCGTGCGGATCAGTACCTGCGCATTGACGGCGGAGATTGGAAACGAATCGATCCCCAAAAAGCGCTGTACCTCAGCGGCCTTTTGGCTATGATGGCTGGTGATGCTCCTCCATCCGCCACCGAACCCATTCCGACACTAATTAGACCCCAAATATAAAAAGTGCTGTTGCGTATTGCAACAGCACCTTACGTTATTCTTCATCCGGATTAACATCGAAAAGGGAAACCTTGGTGGCTTCGCCGATTTCCCGGCCTGCCATACAGTCGGCAAACTGCGCGCCTGTCATGGTTTCATGCTCCAGCAGATGTGCAACCACCGCCATCACCTTGTCTTCGTTGGCCTTGAGGATCTCGGCACACTGGGCATAAGCTTTGTCCACCAGGATCTTCACCTGGTCATCAATCGTACCGGCCACCTTTTCGGAGTAACTCTTGGTGGTCTGATAATCCCGGCCGATGAACACCTCGCCACCGCCCAGATAACTCACCGTTCCCAGTTCCTCGCACATACCGTACCGAGCCACCATATCCCGGGCCAGTTTGGTCGCCCGGTCAATGTCATTGGATGCGCCCACGGAAATATCCCCCAGGAACAGAGCTTCCGCCACACGGCCGCCCAGCAGACCCACGATCTCCTCGTACATCTGATTCCGGGTCAGATTGAAACTGTCGTCCTTGGGAATGTGCCAGGTCGCACCCAGGCTTTGACCCCGAGGCACGATGGTAATCTGCAGTACGGGATCTTGTGTAGGCAGATGGTACATAGCCACTGCGTGGCCTGCCTCATGAATGGCGGTTTCCCGCAAATCCTTACGCTGACGCACACGGCTGCGCTTTTCCGGGCCTGCCAGAATCTTCATCATGGATTCATTCAGGTCCTCCATGGTCAGCACCTTGCGGTTATCCCGGGCCGCACGGATGGCCGCCTCGTTCATCAGATTGCTTAAGTCCGCACCGGTAAAGCCCACCGTGGACCGGGCAACCAGTTTCAGATCTACACCGGCATCCAAACGCTTGCCCTTGGAATGGACTTTCAAAATATCCTCACGGCCCTTGACATCCGGCGCACCCACATGGATCTGTCGGTCAAACCGGCCGGGACGCAGAAGCGCTGGGTCGAGAATGTCTGGACGGTTGGTGGCCGCCAGGACAATGACGCCCTCGTTCTTTGTAAAGCCATCCATCTCCACCAACAGTTGGTTCAATGTCTGCTCTTTTTCGTCGTGACCGCCGCCGAGACCGGAGCCACGCTTACGGCCTACTGCGTCAATCTCGTCAATGAAAATAATGGCCGGGGCAACTTTTTTCGCCTGGTCAAACAGGTCACGGACACGGCTGGCACCTACACCCACATAGAGTTCCACAAAATCCGAGCCGGAAATGGATAAAAACTGCACATTTGCTTCTCCTGCCACTGCACGGGCAAGCAGAGTCTTGCCTGTGCCGGGAGGGCCAACCAATAAAAGGCCATGGGGAATCCGTGCGCCGATCTCCTTGAATTTTGCAGGGTTTCGGAGAAAATCCACGATCTCCTGCAATTCTTCCTTTTCCTCTTCCGCGCCGGCCACATCGTCAAACGTAACCTTGTTGCCACCGGGAACACCCAGGGTGGTACGTGCTTTTCCGAAGTTCGCCATGGGGTTGCCGTTACTATTCAGTCGGCCCATAAGCAGGACCCACAGGAACAGCAGAACTACACCCACAATCAGCAGAGGCAGAACCAGGTCATAAGGAGAAAACTCACTTTCCGGCAGGAAATCATAACTTTCCAATACGCCATTGGCAGTCTGTTCGGCGAAAACCGCCTGCATTTCCTGGCGGAAACTTTCCGGATCGGCCATGTTACAGGTCAGTTTTGTCTTGCCGTCGTATTTCTCATGCAAAACCAGGTGGATGGTATTGTCCTCTACTGTAAAACTCTTGACCTGCTGTGCATGAAACAGGCCGATCACTTGAGAATAACTCAGGTCCTCCACACGGTTGCCAAAAATGGCAGTAATGACGCTGAACAGCAACACTAAAAGGATGAGATACAGCACAGGCGTCAATAATCTTCGTTTCTTCAACTTGGGTACTCCTTGCAATTAAGTATATGCTTCCGGTTTCAGCACTCCGATATAGGGCAGATTCCGGTAATATTCGTTATAATCCAGGCCGTATCCCACCACAAAGGCATTGGGAATGGTAAAGCCCACAAAATCAGCCTGCAAAGTCACCCCCGGCTTTCTCCGGGAAGGCTTGTCCAGCAATGTGCAGATCTTCACAGATGCAGGCTCTTTTTTCAGCAGATGCTCATAAACGAAGGACAGAGAGTTGCCGGTATCAAAAATGTCTTCCAGGATCAGCACGTGGCGACCTTTTATATCTGTGGAAATGTCCCGCTTGACCACCACAGAACCAGTCGAATCTGTGCCCTCATAAGAGGATATCCACATAAAATCCATTTGGCATGGTGTATTGATTTTCCGGATCATATCCGCATAAAAGATCACAACGCCTTTCATGACACCGACGATCACAGGATTTTTGTCCCGGTATTCTTCTGTCAGAATCTTGCCCAATTCGTCAATTTTCTCCCGGATCTGCCCTTCGCTCAATAAAACTTCCTGAATATCTCGCTCCATGACAAAGCCTCCCTATCTCTATTTTTTCAAAGGTTCTAACCGAATTTGCATGGCCGGAAGTTCCGTAGCCAGCCGGTCCACATTGGCACCGATGCCAAAAACTCCCAGCACGCCCTGTTCGTCTGCCAGCACTGGAATGTGCAGTCGCTGATGCGCAGGGACCTTTCGATCAATAAACAGTTTTTTTAGTGTGCTGGTTCCTGCATTCAAGCGAATGTTGTCCCCTGTCTGCCGTGACCGCAGGGTAATTGCGCCCGTAACATTTACGGTAAAAATTTCCTTGGTGTTGATGATCTCCTTTGCAGGAATGCAGGAAACTGTCATACCCCATTGTGGCAGGGTCACCACATCATCCGGCAGAAGTGTCACGGCTTCCGGCGCAGTTTTTTGTTCCAATACTACCAGTCGGTCATATTCCCGTCCGACGGTTACGCCACCGGGCAAATCTGCCCTGGCTGAGGGCTTTTCCGAAAACACCAATGCTTCAATAGCACGAATGTGCCTGCGTTCCGGTTCCAAAACGCCGTTTTCTTTTAAGAATCGGCTGATAGCGCGACTACGCAAGGCCAATGGCATTTCCTGCAATCGGGTGACGGCAGGAAATGTGTCGATGTTTTCCAAGGCATCCGCGTCTTCCCGCAATTCCATGGCCATTTGGGATACATTCTCCGCCAATTTAGGATTTTCCTCTTTCAAAAGGGGCATCACACCATGGCGCAGGCGGTTGCGAAGGAAATCGTCATCTGCATTGGAGCTGTCCTCTACAAAAGTCAGGCAGTATTCATCTAAAAAGATAAGCACTTCCTGCCGGGTGACGGTCAGCATGGGGCGAATAATATTCCCGTTAACAGGACTGATTCCACCAAGACCACGCAAGCCTGTACCCCGAACCAGGTGCATCAGCACCGTTTCCGCATTATCATCGGCGGTATGGGCAGTGGCAATCTTTCCGGACAGGGTGGCAAAAAAGGCATATCTTGCTTCCCGGGCGGCGGCCTCCAGGCCTTTTTTACCAGGAACCACCTGGGCACTCCCCACTTCCAAAGGGATATCGTACCGGTCACAGAATTCCCGGACGAACTGTTCATCCCGGTCGGATTCTTTCCCACGCAGATGGTGGTTAAAGTGGGCCGCAGAGAGGGTAACACCCAATTTTTCCCGCAAAAGATACATTCCAAACAGCAGTGCCACAGAATCCGCACCACCGGAAACCGCACAGATCACATGATCACCCTTGGCCACCATGTCATATTGCCGCAGAAGCTTTCGCAGCTTATTCAGCATGCTTCCACTCCCTATCCGCAAATGTGGTGTACTGAGGCAGCCACTGGAGTTTTACCGTACCGATCTCGCCATGACGGTTTTTGGCAACAATACACTCAGCAACGTTCTTTTCTTCCGAATTGGGATTGTAGTAATCATCCCGGTAAAGCATCATAACGCTGTCCGCATCCTGTTCGATAGAACCGGATTCACGTAAGTCGGACAGCACCGGACGCTTGTCCGAACGGCCTTCTGCGGCACGGTTCAGCTGACTCAAACAAACAACAGGAACGTTCAGTTCCTTGGCCATGACTTTCAAAGAACGGGAAATATCACTGACCACCTGTACACGGTTATCGTTGCTTCGTCCGTAGCCGGAGCCCTGCATCAACTGCAGATAGTCGATGACCACCAGACCCAGATTGTCCAGCCGGCGGAGTTTTGCATTCATTTCCGCCACGGTGATGCCACCGTTGTCATCCACCCGGATGTCCGTTTGGCTGAGGGCAGAGGATGCCATACCGATCTTGACCCACTCCTCCTCAGTTAGTTTGCCGGTAGCCATCTTTTGGCTGTCCACAAAGCTTTCGCTGGAGAGAAGTCGCATAGCCAGTTCTTCCCGGGACATTTCCAAAGAAAAGAACGCAACAGTCTTTTTGTACTTTTTCGCCACATTCAAGGCCATATTCAGCGCAAAGGATGTCTTACCCATGGCAGGGCGGGCCGCCACAAGCAGAAGATTGCCCTTGTTAAGGCCATTGATCTTGGCATCCAGGTCACGCAGACCGGTAGACAGACCGGGGATGGCGGAATCAGACTGAGCCAGTTCATTCAACCGGTCGTAAACCTTGTGCAAAATCGTACCGATATGCTCCAAAGAATCCCGGCGATCGCCCTTGCGAAGAGCAAAGATCTTCTTCTCTGCGGATTCCAGCATTTCTGCCGGCGTACCCACCTGGGAGTGAACCATTTCCGTAATATCCACGCCTGCCTGGGAGAGATTCCGCAGCATGGCCTTTTCCCGGACGATGTTGGCATAACGCACCGCATTGGCCGCCGTTGGAGTGATCTCCATGAGCTGCATGATGTAATCACGGGAATTGTCGTGATAGACACCCGCTTCGCGCATTTTGTCCAATACCGTCACCGGGTCGATAGCCTGGGCCAGGTTAAACATGGAATAGATCACTTCAAAGATCTCTTTATTCTGTTGAAGATAAAAATCCTCCGGCTGCACCACGCCGATGATATCGGTAATGCAGCGGCTGTCAATAAGAATGGAGCCCAATACGGACTGCTCCGCATCCAGATCGTGAGGCATCTGCCGTGCCATCAGCTGTTCATCCATGTCTCTTCCTCCGTATCTCTTTCCGTCATTCCGAGCCAGTGCGCACACTGGCGTGGGAATCCCCATCATCAAAGGAGATTGCCACGTCGCGCTACGCGCTCCTCGCAATGACATTTCAGTATTGCTCCTGCGTATTTCTTAGGCTTCTTCGATCTTCACAGTCAGCGGTGCGGTGATCTCATAGCCCAGTTTGCAGGTAACGGTATACGTACCTACAGCCTTGATGGGGTCAGCAATGACGATCTTCCGCTTATCCAGGGTAATACCGGATTTTGCCTTCAGGGCATCCGCGATTTCCTGGTTGGTCACAGAACCGAACAGACGGCCTGCTCCACCACCCTTGGCAGTAACCACCAAAGTCAGTTCCCGCAGTTGCTTGGACAGAGCCAGAGCTTCTGCCTTTTCCTTGGCAATACGCTCCTGGGTTGCCTTGTCGTTCATGCGCATGGTGTTGATGGCATCGGCGGTTGCTTCAATAGCCATCTTCTTGGGCAGCATAAAATTACGGGCATAGCCGTCGGACACTTCGATCATCTGGCCTTTCTTGCCCTTACCCTTAACATCCTGCAAAAGAATTACTTTCATAATACTATCTCCTATTTTCCTGTCATTCCGAACCAGCGCGCACGCTGGCGTGGGAATCTCCGTAGTTTTTGGAATATCCAGGGGATTGCCACACCAGTGACCACAGGTCACTGGTTCGCAATGACATATAAATTATTGTTCGTAAAATTGGTCAATAGATGCTACCAATTGATCCAGTGCCTCCTTGACCGTGCAACCGGGCAATTGCGCACCTGCAGTTGCAGTGTTACCACCGCCACCCAAAGGCTCCAAAATCACCTGCACATTGGCATCACCGATGGAACGGGCAGAGATCATCACCTGGTCGCCGTCGGGATACAGCACAAAGGAAGCGGTAATGCCGGAAATATTCAGCAGTTCATCCGCAGCCTGAGCAGCCAGTGCCCGGGATGTGGTGGTGGTCAGTGCGGCAATCGCCAGTTCCTGGCGGTAAAGCCGGGCGGACTTGATGATCTGATACTTGGACATGGTATCCTGGAAATCATTTTGCAGAAGTTTCTTGACTTCCACAGTATCCGCACCCCATTGCCGCAGCACAGCCGCAGCCTCAAAAGTACGCTCACCGGTACGGACATTGAAACTCTTGGTATCCAGGAAAATACCGGCCATCAGACTTTTGGCTTCAATGGGCAAAACATCGCCCTTTTCCACCGCGTATTGCAAGAGTTCCGTTACCAATTCCGATGCGGAGGAGGCAAACGGCTCATGCAAGTTCACCACAACGGGGTTGATATATGCAGCAGCTCTGCGATGGTGGTCCACAACGCACACTTTGGAAATGGCCTCCAACAACGGCTGGCATTCCACCTGATCCGGGCGGTTGGTATCCACTACCACCAGAATACTGTGATTGTCACATAATAGCAGCGCTTCCTGGCCGGAAATAAAGGTCTCCTGGTATTCCGGAACAACACGGATCTCTTCCAGGAGTTTTTCCGCCACATTGCGCTCCAGATCAATAACGATATGCGCCTTTTTTCCCTTTTTACGGCACATACAGGCAACGCCCATAGCCGCACCGACTGCATCCAAGTCCGCATTCTTGTGTCCCATGATAAACACCTGGCTGCTCTGACCGATCAGTTCCATCAAAGAGTTGGCTGTCACACGGGAACGCACCTTACTGCGGTGATCATTTTCCTTGTTACGTCCGCCATAGAAGGTGAAATTGAAGCGATCCTTAATAACCGCCTGGTCACCGCCACGGCTCAGGGACATTTCAATGGCCAACGCCGCAAAGTTATAACTTTCTTCGAAATTCACGCCATCGACGCCTACGCCCAGGGAAATGGAAGCCTGCAGGCCGGCCGGATTTTCTACTTGGTGAATCTCCTCCAGCAGGGAAAACTTGCCATCGACTGCCCGTTCTAAATCCTGCTTTTCAAACACCAGCAGGAAGCGGTTACGCTCCAGCCGGCGAAATAGGCCGTGATAATCCTCTGCCCAAGCAGTGATCACCTCATTGATCCGGGCATTGAGGTTGGAAATAGCGCTTTCTGTCAGATTCTTGATCAGTTCTTCATAATTATCGATGAGGATAATGTTTACCACCGGACGGGAACGGATATATTCATCCCGTACCAGGTAAAGTTCTGTCAGGTCGCTCAGGTACAACATGCCCAGCATGGTTCCTTCCGGGTCATCTGCCCGAAGTGCCGTGCCGTAAACCCGATGACGACGCCCGGAAACAGTGATGTCGTAAGGATACTCTGTCTTACCGGCACTCAGCCAATCCAGGGAAAGTTTCGGAAGTAGAGTCTCCAATTTCTGATGCAGATATTTGTCCTGATAGCCGGTAATGGCAGCAAATGCGTCATTGGTCCAAATAATACTCTGATCCCCCAAACGCACCAAAGCCATGGGCAGGGGTACATCCGCACCATTGCTGATTCCGGCACTATCAAAAGCCGTTTTTACATACTGCTGAATCTCCCTGCGGCGGTACATACGGCACACGACATAATAGATGCCCAACAGGGCAGCCGCGCCACCCTCCACAACGGCCAAAATATAGTTCTCCGTTGCGGCTGCCGCAATAATAAAGCCCACGATCACTGAGAAAAATACCCAAAGGCCAGGCCAAAGCAAACGCCCCAGTTTTTTGTTCATACGCCGCACCTCCTAAAAATAGGTATACTACCCACACTATACGAATCTTATCGCATATTATATCAAAAGAAAGCCAAAGGTGCAACTGTTTTTCATGTTTTTTCCAAAAGTATCTTTGTGCTATTGACATCGACAATTTGTAACTGTATAATCCTATCGATAGCAAAATATTTATTTCTGCACGCGCAAGGAGGTAATGTTATGTCAACTAAAATTACGGTTATCGGTGCAGGCTCTGTAGGCGCTGCCATCACCAACGATATCATGGTGCAGGGCATCGCCAGTGAGGTTGTGCTCATCGACATCAATAAGCAAAAGGCCATGGGCGAGGCGCTGGATATTTACCAGGGTGCACCCTTCTGCTCCCCTGCCATTATCCGTTCCGGCGACTATGAGGATGCCGCAGGCTCTCATATTGTGATCATCACTTCCGGTGTGCCCCGTAAACCTGGTCAGAGCCGCTTGGAACTGGCGCAAACCAACGTGAATATTTTGAAGCAGATCACTCCGCAGATCGTCAAATACGCCCCGGATGCCATCTATATTTTGGTGTCCAATCCTGTGGATATTCTGACCTATGTGTTTACCAAAATTTCCGGTATCCCTGAAAACCGCATTTTGGGTTCCGGCACTGTGCTGGATACCAGCCGTCTGCAGTCGGAACTGGCAAAACGCTTCCGTATCAGCCCTAAGAATGTCCACGCTCATGTTTACGGCGAGCATGGCGACAGCTCCTTTGTCCCCTGGTCCCTGGCCACCATTGCCAACAACAACATTGATGATTACAAGAATAATGTGGCAGACTCCGACCGCATCCATTGGGATGGCGACCACCAGGCTGTGGAAGATTTCGTCAAGCAGTCCGGTGCCCAGGTGATTAAAAACAAGGGTGCGACCTTCTATGCAGTTGCCATTTCTGTCTGCCACATCTGCAAGTGCATCCTTAACGGCAGCGGCACTGCGCTGACAGTCTCTACCATGATGCACGGAGAATACGGTGTGGAGGATGTTTGCCTTTCTACGCTGGCCCTGGTGGGCAGCAACGGCGTGCACACAAAGATCGTCTCCCCCCTTACCCCTGAAGAAACAGAGAAAATGCACTTGAGCGCACAAAAACTCCGGGAAATCATTGACGGACTGGAAATTTAATAAATTATCCCGGCTGCACGATGCAGCCGGGATTTTGCCTTTGTGCAAAGGCTGTCGAACACATCTTTCAAAAATAAGTATACTTTTCTCCCAAAGTGTGTTATACTATCCCTAGAGTGCGCCGGGTGTTGCAGTCCCGGGCAAACACAATTGAAGTAAAATGCAGGCGTTTCCCTCACATTTGCCATACAGGGCGCAAGAATGTGATAAGTGGCTGCCTGCTTTGTTATGGCTTTTTAGCCCCATATTGAAAGGAGTTACAATACTTTGGCAGAAAAACTGAAAATTATCCCCCTTGGCGGTCTGGATGAGATCGGCAAGAACTGTACAGTGCTGGAATATGGCAAAGACATGATCGTGGTGGACTGCGGCGTGGCCTTCCCGGACGAGGATATGTATGGCGTGGACCTGGTGATCCCGGACTTTACCTATCTGACGCAGAACGCAAAAAAACTGCGGGGTATGTTTATCACCCACGGCCACGAGGACCATATCGGCTCTATTCCCTACTGTATGCAGCAGGTCAATTGTCCCATCCACGGCACCGCTATGACCAATGGACTTATCCGTCTGAAGTTGGAAGAGCACCGGCTGCAGGATGCGGTCAAGCTGGTCACCCACAAACCGGGTGATGTGGTCAAGGCCGGTTGCTTCACTGTAGAATTCATCCACGTGAACCACTCCATTGCCGACGCGGTGGCCTTTGCCATCAAGACCCCTGTGGGTACTGTGACCATGACCGGTGACTTCAAAATCGACCCCACCGCTTCCGATGGCATGATCGATTTGGCTAGATTGGGCGAACTGGGCAACCAGGGCGTGCTGGCTCTGATGGCCGATTCTACCAATGTAGAGCGTGCCGGCTATACCCCAAGTGAAAACATTGTGGCCGAGAGCCTGGACCGGCAGTTCCGCAACTGCGATCAGAGAATTATCGTCACCACCTTTGCATCCAATATGCACCGCATTCAGGCGGTTTTGGCCACCGCCCACCGGCACGGTAGAAAAGTAGCCGTATCCGGCCGAAGCATGGAAAATATGCTGAAAGTGGCCCAGGAACTGGGCTATCTGAAAGTGCCTGCAGGCACCATTGTGGACCTGGGTGCAATTAAGAACCTACCCAAAAACAAGGTGGTCATCGTGTCCACCGGCTCTCAGGGAGAAAACATGTCCGCCCTGTACCGGATGGCCTTCTCCACCCATAAGCAGATCGACATTACCGCCGGTGACCGGGTCATCATCTCCGCATCCGCCATCCCCGGCAACGAAAAAGCGGTCTCCCGAATTATCAACGAACTGTACCGCAAGGGTGCGGATGTAGTGTATGAAAAGAGTGAGGGTCTGCACGTTTCCGGCCACGCCTGTCAGGAAGAATTGAAGATCCTTCACGCGTTATGTAAACCCAAATATTTTATCCCCGTCCACGGCGAGCAGAGAATGCTCCAAATTCACGGCCGGCTTGCTCAGCAGATGGGCATTTCTCCCCGGCATATCGTGATAGGTGAGATCGGCTCTGTAATTGAGATTGGCGGACGTAGTTGTAAGATCAACGGCACTGTTACCGCCGGCAAGGTCTTCGTGGACGGCACCGGTGTGGGCGACGTGGGCAGTGTGGTACTTCGCGACCGCAAACATTTGGCACAGGACGGCATGATCGTGGTGTGCCTGAATCTGTCCGGCCAGGACGGAAGCATCATTTCCGGCCCTGATATCATCACCCGTGGCTTCATTTATGTAAAAGAATCCGAGGCGCTGATGGATGAACTGCGGAATGTAGCGTTGGAAGCCATCGAGCGTTGCCAGCGTAAGCGTGTCCGAGATTGGTCGGCTATCAAGACCGCTATCAAAAATGACCTGAGCGGTTACCTGTATAAGACCACCAAGCGCAATCCCATGATTTTGCCCGTGATTACGGAACTGTAAAGAAAATGCGAGGCCATCGGCCTCGCGTTTTTTATGGTTAGAAACGATATCAAAACCATTCCTAATCAATACTATTCTCATTGCTTTTGATAAATATATGTTGTAAAACCGTCGATCCAATATGTTTGATTTAATAGTTTTGGTTTCTTGAAGCGAAACCCCTTGAGAATATGGAATTTATGTGGGCGCAACTTGAAACCCTCTTTTGTTTTTAACTTTTCTACGGCTTCTTCTGCAAGTTTTTTGGATTCATAAATACCTATATCGAAGCAATGAATATGATCAGCCCGCTTTGTAAAGAAGAGGTGTATTACTTTATAACAAATCATTTTCCATTCTCCTTTGCGGTATTGACAGATGCAATTAACATTCTGCGGATAGAACCGCATTTGTGTAAGGTACTTTTGGCTACATCTTCAGATATGATACCGGCCTTTTCTCCTATTTCGATCCAATATTCAGTTTCATAGCACTCTTTCAATGCAATTTGCAGCTTTGCGACAAAATCCGGGCGACTATGGGCATACTTGGCCTCACGAATATTAGCACCTATGGAAGTGCCGCTTCTTTCGAGTTGGTTGGACAAAGAATAGTGACCTTTCATACTGTCAGTCAGCTTTAATATTTGTACTGCAAATTCTGTAGAAATATCTGCAAGTTTATTTTCAACCACCGAAACCACCTCTGCTCGCATTGTATCACACGCTATGCTCTTTTTCAATGAAATCCTTGCTGTCGCAAGGATGAAATCAGCTAACACCGATGAAATCTTCGGCTATCACCTCAGATAAAATTAAATCCACCCATCCGGCGTCGAGCCGGATTTCATCGCCGAAGGGGATTTCATCATCGAAGATGATTTATTCCGCCCGACAGGGTGGATTTAGTTGAAAACAAACCCCTTTGCCTAAGGCAAAGGGGTTTGTTTTCTGGAGCGGGTGACGAGGCTCGAACTCGCTACCTCCACCTTGGCAAGGTGGCGCTCTACCGGATGAGCTACACCCGCGGAACAAAAGGTATTATAACAGAAATTCTCCGTTTGTCAATACCTTTTCTTCAGTTTTTACGAAATTTCTTGTACCGCAGGATAGGCAGAATAATCCCATACATAATCCGCCATTTCTCCCTGGGTATACAACCGAAAACCGTCGTCACTATCGCTATGAAGCAGGTCCAGATAATAGTATTCTCCACCAATCTGCACCGCATTCCACACCCAGGGAATCCCATCTCTGGTACCGGTCACGACCCGGCAGTCCAGATCCGCCTGGCGGCACATTGCCGCGTAAACCACAGCAAACGCCCGACTGTCACCCACACCATGCAGCAGCAAACTGTATGCCGGGGTAATGGATGTCTGAATGGTATATTCGTAGCGTTTCATTAGGAAAGAATACAAACGTTCCGCCTTTTGCTCCTGCGTCCATTCCCCTGCTGTATGCTGAAAAGCCGAAGAAAACACCGGCTCGACCTTGTTTTGCAAAGTGCGCAATTCTACACGGCTGGTCTGATATGTAAACTTCAGTTCCACCACTTGCTGCTGGCCCTGTTCCGGGTACAGCTGCACCGTCACTTCTGGCGTCTCCATGACGCGTTGGGGGTATGTTGTGGCATAATCGACTACCATTTGGACATAGTCCACTTGCTCGGGATTATCAAAGTACAGCACCACACCTGCATCGCAGGCATCCAGACATCGGGAAACGATCTGCTGCACCTGCTCTGATGTCTGCACCCGCTGGATTTTGTCTGTCCTGACCCGGTTGGGAAGATAGGAAATATGGATACTTACCACATTACGCACGCCGCTGACTCCGAATGTATGCTCAATTTTTTCCACCGCATAGGCAGCAAAGGGGTTATCTTGCCACACATCCCGGATGGCCTTATCCATATCCGTCTGGGCTGCCTCCTCTGTGTCATATTGCAAAGAAAGCACACCGCTTTCAGCCCCGGTTTCCACCAAGGATACAAGTGCGGATACCAGTTCCTGATAATTGGATACGTTGATCGCCGGTCTGTCCTGTTGTCCAAACGGTCCTTCGTGGGGCTTGACGGAAGAATAACTGCCATTCATCCAGTAACTGCAACCGCCGAGAAGTGCACTCAGCGCCAGTAACAATGCCACTATTTTCTTCATTTGACCCCACTCCTTTCTTACAGTGCGTCTTTGGAATAGCGGGAGAATCCATCTCCCAAAACCTGGTGGGCTTCCTGCACAATGATAAATGCACCGGGATCAACATCCACTACCAGGGTCTTTAATTCTGCCAATTGCTGACGTTTCACAGCAGTCAGTATCACTTTTGTATTTTCCCGGCTGTAGGTGCCCTCTCCGTGCAAGAATGTAGCACCCCGACCCAACTCTTCGCTAATTTTCCGGGCCACCGCATCATGCTGCTTGGTAATGATCAGCGCCACCTTGGAATAGTCAAAGCGGTAAACCACCGCATCAATCACCTGACCCATGACAAATACAGCAATGCCGCAATACAGCGCTTTACTGATATCTCCAAAGGCGATTCCGGTCAAAGCCACCACAGTCAGGTCAAAACAGGTATTGATGGTTCCGATGGCCATATTCGGCCACTGGCGCTTCAAAAGCCGGACAATGATATCCGAACCGCCGGTGGTCGCCCCAGCAATAAACACTACGCCCAATCCTAAACCGCATAAGGTGCCACCATACAACGCCGCGGCCAGGGCATCCACCTCCGGCACCGGCAGAATGGCAAAGGCATCAATGGAAACAGAACTGGCGATCATACCAACCAAGGAGCGGAAGAAAAATCGCTTTCCGATTTTCCATCCGCCGATGGCAAATAAGGGAATGTTGATCAACATGGTTACCGTACCCACTGTGCCAAAATCCAGCAGATGCACCAGGATCATAGAAAGACCTGAAAGTCCGCCGGCGTTCATATCATGGGGGACCATGAACATATTAAAGCCTACGCCAAACAGGGCGCTGCCCAAAACAACCTGCAAAATGCTCCCCAGGGAGCGCATTCTGGTTTTCACCCAATCACACCTCAAAACTGATCTGCTTTTCCTGCGCGTCCTCTTCCTTCAGCGGTGCGCCTGCAGCGGGAATGTTTCTGCTGCGATAGCGGCTCTGGTTGACGATGCCGCAATCTTTGAGTAGTTGCACCTGGGAAACTGCCGCCTTTTTCTTCAAGGATACCACGGAAACACCGATGGTATTCCGGGTAGTCTTGGGAAGCAACTGGGCGGTAGAGAAGATCACAGCCCGGCTGTCGGTGGTGTACACTGCCATCTGGGTATCTTCTGTCATTGCAAAGACGTCCACCAGGGGGCTCTTGTCAGAGTATGCACCGGTAAGTTTTTTGCGGTTAGTTTTGGTCTCATAAGCGGACAGAGGCACTTTGGCCGCCTTGCCGTTTTGGAAGAAGAACAGCACGAAGCCCTTGTAATCACCGGGCAGTACCACCTGCACTACGCTTTCGCCGGGATCCATGCCCAGTTTCTGGGGTAGATAATCACCCAACTGGGATGCCTTGCCATCCTCAAAATCGGAAAGCCGGGTCTTGTAGCACTGGAACTGATCGGTAAATACCAACAGTTCTTCCTTATTGCTGGTCTCCACGCTGTAACGCAGGCTGTCGCCCTCTTTGAACTTCTGCTCACCGCTCATCCGCAAGGACTGGGCGGTGATTTTCTTCAAGTAGCCCTCCTTGGACAGGAACAGGGTCACCGGGTAATCCGGTGCAGGCTCTTCCTCATCCTCCATTTCGGGCAGACTGGATTCGTAAATGAGCTCCGTCTTCCGGGCCTGGCCGTAGGTTTCTGCAACCTTTTTCAGTTCTGTAATGATCACATTCTGCAGTTTTGCATGGCTGTTCAGAATGCCCTTGAGTTCTTTAATCTCTTTCTCCAGATCGGAGATGGCCTTGGTCTGCTTCAGAATGTATTCCTTGTTGATGTTGCGCAGTTTGATCTCCGCAACGAAATTAGCTTGAATTTCGTCAATTCCGAAGCCAATCATCAAATTGGGGATAACTTCCGCATCCAGTTCCGTCTCCCGAATGATGCGGATGGCCTTATCGATGTCCAGCAAAATCCGTTCCAGGCCTTTCAGCAGGTGCAACCGGTCTTCTTTCTTCTGAATCTGGAAGAAAATACGGCGCTTGACGCATTCGATACGCCAGGCAGTCCACTCCTCCAAAATTTCGCCCACGCCCATGACCCGGGGCATACCGGCAATGAGGATGTTGAAATTACAGGGGAAACTGTCCTGCAAGGTGGTCAGGCGGAAGAGTTTCTGCATCAGCTTTTCCGGCTCTGCACCGCGCTTCAGATCAATGGTCAGTTTCAGACCGCCCAGGTCGGTCTCGTCACGCATATCGTTGATTTCTTTAATCTTGCCGGCCTTAATGAGTTCCGCTACCTTGTCCATGATGACTTCCGTGGTGGTAGAATACGGAATCTCGTAGATCTCGATCAGATTGCCCTCTTTAACATAGCGCCACTTAGCCCGGAGTTTGAAACTACCCCGGCCGGTTTGGTATATCTCACGGGTGGCATTCTCATCAAAGAGCAGTTCTCCACCGGTGGAGAAATCCGGGCCGGGCAGGGTTTCCAAAATGTCATGGTCGGGATTTTCCATCAAGGCAATGGTGGTGTCGCAAATCTCTTTCAGATTAAATGAGCAAATGTTGGATGCCATGCCCACCGCAATACCCTGGTTCGCAGAAACCAACACATTGGGGAATGTGGTAGGAAGCAAAGCAGGCTCTTTCATAGTGGCGTCGTAGTTGTCCACCATGTCTACGGTATCAGAATCAATATCCCGGAACAGTTCCTCACAGAACTTATCCAGTTTTGCTTCCGTATAACGGGATGCGGCGTAAGCCATGTCCCGGGAGTAGACTTTACCGAAGTTGCCCTTGGAATCCACAAAAGGATGGAGCAAGGTCTCATTGCCTCTTGCCAAGCGCACCATGGTTTCATAAATTGCCGCATCGCCATGAGGGTTCAGACGCATGGTCTGACCCACGATGTTGGCCGACTTGGTTCGTCCGCCGTTCAGCAGACCCATTTTGTACATGGTATACAGCAATTTCCGATGAGAGGGCTTAAAACCATCAATTTCGGGAATGTCCCGGGTTACGATGCCAGACTTGGCATAGGGCATGTAGTTGATCTCCAGCGTTTCGGAGATCGCCTGCTCCGTAGTAGAGCCCACCAAACCCATAATGCCACTGGTGTCAATCTTTTTCTTATTCTGTTCCGGTTCTTTCTTCTTTCGTGCCATAATCGGCTCCTTTTCAAAACACCATGTCATTGCGAACCAGTGCGCACACTGGTGTGGCAATCTCCTTCTTAGGTCGGGGATTCCCACGGTCGCTTTGCTCCCTCGGAATGACAGGATAAATTAGGAAATATCCGCCAGTTCCAGATATCTGGCGCCGTTTTCCGCAATAAAATTCTTACGCTCCTGCAGAGCATCGCCCAACAGGACATCAAAATAGTGGCTGGTGCGCTCCGCATCCTCGGGCATAACCTTGATGAGCCGACGGGTCTCGGGATTCATGGTGGTCATCCACATCATCTCAGGGTCGTTCTCGCCCAAACCCTTGGAACGCTGGATGGTCACCTTTTTACCCTCCAGCTCGGAAAGGATCTTCACCTTTTCCGATTCGTTGTAGGCGAACCAAGTCTTGTCCTTGTGGGTAATTTCAAACAAGGGGGACTCTGCGATATACACATAACCGTCCCGGATGAGGGTGGGACACAGGCGGTACAGCATAGTCAAAATCAAGGTGCGGATCTGGAAGCCATCCACATCCGCGTCGGTACAGATGACCACTTTGTTCCAGCGCAGCTGAGAAATGTCGAAACTACTCAGTTCCTTGGCCTTTTTGCCCTGAACTTCTACACCGCAGCCCAGCACTTTCATCAGATCGGTAATAATAGGAGATGCAAAGATCTTGTTGTAATCCGCTTTCAGACAGTTGAGGATCTTGCCGCGCACCGGCATGATGCCCTGGAATTCTGCGTCACGGCTCAGTTTGACGCTTCCCAATGCAGAGTCACCCTCCACGATGTAGAGTTCGCGCTTGTCCGTATCCTTGCTGCGGCAGTCCACGAATTTCTGCACCCGGTTGGCAATATCCACCTTTGCAGACAGATTCTTCTTAATGCTGGACTTGGTCTTTTCTGCAGATTCCCGGGCGCGCTTGTTGATCAGCACCTGCTCCGCGACCCGATCTGCCTCCTGCTTGTTCTCAATGAACCAAACCTGCAATTGATCCTTGAAGAAAGCCGTCATAGCCTCCTGGGTGAATTTGGAATTGACAGACTTCTTAGTCTGATTTTCAAAACAACCGATGGTGGAGAAACAGTTGGTCACCAATACCAGGGAATCCTGGATGTCCTGATAGAGAATTTTACTCTCGTTCTTGGTGTACTTGTTGTTCTCCCGAAGATACTTGTCAAAAGCCGCGGTAAAGCCCAGGCGCACTGCCCGATCGGGGCTGCCACCGTATTCCAGCCAGGATGAGTTGTGGTAGTATTCCACGTGACTGACCTGCTTGCTGAAGCAGAAAGAACAGGTGATCTTCAGTTTCATTTCCGGGCGATTTTCCGCATCCCGGCCACGGCGTTCGGTCTCCCAGTACACAGGCATGGTGAACGCGTTATCGCCTACCAATTCGCCGATATACTGCTTGATTCCGTCTTCGTAGCAGTATTCTTCCTCTTCAAATTTCTTGCCCACCTGGTTGCGGAATTTGAAGTGGATGCCCTTGTTCACCACCGCCTGGCGGCGCAGAACATCCCGGTAATAGTCCGCAGGGATATTGATATCCGTAAACACCTGCTTGTCCGGTTTCCAATGAAACAAAGATCCTGTCTTGCGACCGCGGTCAGTGGGTTCTTTTTTCAGTCCGCCCTTATTGCGGCCCTTTTCAAAATGCAGATCGTAACGGAATCCGTCCCGACGGATGGTGGCATCAAAAAATTCCGAAGCATACTGTGTAGTGCAGGGGCCAAGGCCGTTGAGGGCCAGGGAATACTCATAGTTCTCGCCGTTTTCGCCATACTTACCGCCGGCGTACATCTCGCAGAACACCAGTTCCCAGTTGTAGCGCTTTTCTTTTTCGTTGTAGTCCACAGGACAGCCACGACCAAAATCCTCCACCTCTACGCTCATGTCCTCGTAACGGGTGACAATGATGGTGTCGCCATGACCCTCACGGGCTTCGTCAATGGCGTTACTGAGGATCTCAAACACCGCATGCTTACAGCCTTCCAGGTCGTCGGAGCCGAAAATAACTGCAGGGCGTTTGCGCACCCGTTCCTCTCCCTTGAGCATGGAAATACTGGAATTTCCGTATTGTTCTGTTTTCTTTGTAGCCATATTAGATACCACACTTATCCATAATAATTCCAGTTTATTATACGCATTTTCCGGTAAAAAGTCAACATTTGCCAAAAACCGGTTTTTTCCTGCCCGGATTTTGCTCTGCGTACTTGCAATCACAAAAAAAGTGCGCTATAATAGGCGGAAGAAAGGAAGCGTTAAGCATGAAGTTGACAACAAAACATATTATGCTCATTCTGATGTGCACCCTTTTGGTGCTGGTCATCGTAATGGGCACTATTGTACTCAGCCGTGTAAGTGAATTATTTCAGTTATCCGCCGGGCCCGGTGACAATACACCCGATCCGGTAACCTCCTCTTCCGTCGTCAGTGAGCCTCCGGCATCTTCTTCTGTGCCCCCTGTCACCACCCAACCCCTGGTGACCACCGCACCCCATGTACATGAATACGCCAAGGGCAAGACCATCGCCGCCACTTGCGACACCCAGGGCTTTACCCTGTATAACTGTTCCTGCGGTAAGTCCGATATCCGGGATTTCAAAAACCCCTTGGGTCATAATTACGGAGCAAAGACCGTCGTTCCTGCTACCTGCGAAACGGACGGCTGGACGGAGCGCACCTGCAGCCGTTGTAAGAAGACAGAAGTTACCGAACCCACCAAGGCCGGCCATAAATTCAACACATGGGCAGCCATTACTGTGGATACCGGAGAGCCCACCCAGGAAAAGCGGACTTGCAGCGGCTGTAAGATGGTGGAGATCCGCAGTCTGGATACCGCCAACACTTGGGTGATCCGCAAGTCCATCTTGGAGCCTGACGGTGTTTATACCCGCTACAAACTCGTGGTGGATCTGGACAATACCGACAACGATCCCACTTATGAACTTTACATTGGCCTGCCCAACAAGAACCTGGGCTTTGATTATGACAAAGCCGGGCTTACCATTTCCTACATTGCTGTAGGCGAAGAGGAAAGTTATAAAGTACCTGTTTCTGCTAAGGTGCTGACCATCTACGCAGATGGCAAAGTGACTACCGCCAAGCCGGCAGCAACGGACGATCCCACTCCCAGCACCGGTCCTGCCACTGGCTCAGGAAGCAGCACGGGAAGCACCCAACCCGATTCTCAGCCCACTTCCCAACCGGATTCCCAGCCTGCCTCGCAGCCCACTTCGCAACCGGATTCCCAGCCTACCTCGCAACCCACTTCCCAACCGGATTCCCAGCCTACCTCGCAACCCACTTCCCAACCGGATTCCCAGCCTACCTCCGGCCCGGCTGCCGAAGAAGAAACCTAAAATATGACCCGGACTGCGGAATACTCCGCAGTCCGGGTTTTTAGTATGGCATTGCGAGGAACCGCCGATAGGCGGCGACACGGCAATCTTCTGGTAACATCCACCGACCTGCGGCAATATATCAAACATCATACCGGGATATCGCCACGGCACGTTGGGCCTCGCGATGACACGGATATTTAAAAAATCCGGGGAACGCAAATGCGTTCCCCGGATTGAATTTCTGAGGTATTCTCTCATTACATGGACAGCAAACTCTTTCGGTATCTTAAATAATTTTATTTAGCAATCTTTGTCTAACTTTTTGGGTTTACTTGGCCGGAGCAGGTGACTTTTTCTTGGATAAGATCATCCATACAAATGGCCACATTGTGTTCGATCGGTTTCCATTCCACTTTGACAAACAGTGCTTGTAAAGAAATGGGGATATAGGTCATCATGAACAGGGGGAAGGTAAAGAAAGACAGTATCTTACGGGAAGTAGAGCAATGGATCTGTTTCCATTCGGTAACACCTGTTACAAGACCGACTACAAACAGTAGCAGGTAAGCGGACAAGACCGTATAAATCAAGCTGCCCATAATGGTTCCGACGAAAGCGGGATTGTAAAGGAAGGCATATACCAGCGCAGATAAATTGGAAATCAAGCAAAATAAGGTGATCAAAAAGGCAGGTGCAATGGTCATAAGCATATCAAAGGCAGAAAAACTCTTGATGCTCTGCTTAAACAAGGAACCACCGTAGTCTCGCATAACCTGTAGGAATCCCTTGGACCAGCGCAAACGCTGTCGCCAGGCAACTTTGAAGCTGGAAGGCTGCTCATCATACAACATGGCGGTGTGGCAATAGCCGATCTTTTCGCCCTGCAAAACATTGTCTACGGAGAATTCAATATCTTCTGTAAGCAGGAAATGTACCCATCCCTTTTGCTGATTCAGTATATCTCGGTGGATTAAGAAGCCTGTTCCGGAAATAGCGCAGCTGGTCCCTAAAAGAGAACGGGGGTTGTTAAGAAATTTCGCTTCCCGCAAAAACCAAAGCGCATAGCCGGCAGAGATCCAGTTGTCCCCATAATTCTTGGAATTGCGATAGCTTGTAATCACCCGGTTTCCGGCACTAAAGCACTTATCCATTTCGGTGATATAATGCTTGTCCAAAAGGTTATCCGCATCAAAAACGAAGAAACCATTATAATACTCCGTTCCGTGCAGGTCGGTGATATGGGAATACAGCTCATTCAGGGCGTAACCCTTTCCAATCAGATTTTGATTGAACCGCATATATACAGTTGCTCCGTTTTCTGCCGCAATTCGCGCCGTTTCGTCCGTGCAATTGTCCGCTACGACATAAATATCTACCAGATCCGACGGGTAGTCGCAAGCCTTGATGCTTTGCAATAAATGCCCGATTACTTTTTCTTCATTTCTTGCTGAAATCATAACAGCATATCGGTTTGTCTGTTTGGTTGCGCCGTATTTTTTGGGAGATACGAAAAGCGCATATACTAAATAGAAGAGTTGATAAGCATAACACAGTGTAAACAAAATGCTCACACAAGTGTTGATGATTACGATCCAATCCATTGAAGATCACCGCCTTTTTTATAAATCTAAGCTTGCGAATGGCGAGCGCTCAGCTTAGGCCATCGAAAGCATACCTTTTCAAAAACGGGTTGTCAAGGAACATAAAATAAACTTGAACGCTTTTTAAGGAAAACTTAATAAGCATGAAAAAACACGAAAATCCGGGGAACGCAATCGCGTTCCCCGGGGTTATCTGAAGCCTTCTCCTTGAGGAGAAGGCTTTTCATCACAATTCTGTATTCACAAACGCAGTTGCGCCATGGATGGCATAATGGGCAGCAAGCAACTGAGCGGTTCGGTCTTCCAAATCCTCACACAGGTCAAGGTACTGCTGCAGGCAAGCCCTGTCGTCCGGTGCTAACGACTCCAAAATCCGGAAGTATTGCACGCTCAGCGCACGGCTTTTTTCCAAAAACTTCTGGCATTGTGTATCGTTTTTTCTCAGGTACAGGACGATTTCCTCCAGGTTTTCAGGTATCAGCACGGCAGTTCCCTCTTTTCGCAAATAAAAAGTGCGCAGCCGAAGCCGCGCACGAAAAACGCACAGCCCCATTGCTGCGACACAAAGTTCACTTCTCTCAACGAGCATGCGAAAATGAGCCTGCGTTTTTACCAAAGCAAAAACGCATGCGCGTTGAGAAAAAATATAAACTTCATGTCGCAAGGTTATGATACCATACCCGTCAAGAAAATGCAAGGGAAATCTGACGACCCTTGTATGTCATTCCGAGCCAGCGGTGCGTCGCGCAGCGAATCAAATAAAATGATTGCCAGTGGCAATCACACCTTGATTTCGCGCACACTGGCGTGGGAATCCGTTCCCCTGCGCCTCCTGTAGGAGGCGCGTGGCACTGAAAGTGCCACAAAAGATGCGGATTGCCACACCAGTGACATCGGTCACTGGTTCGCAATGACACTAACTTAATGACATTGTCCCCCCGGAGGAGGGTATTTTTTACCACAAGCCAAAAAGCCGGGGAACGCATTTGCGTTCCCCGGATTGGGTTGTATCTTACTTCAGAGCTTCTTCAACAGCGACAGCAACGCTAACGGTCATGCCGACCATGGGGTTGTTGCCTGCGCCCAGGAAGCCCATCATCTCAACGTGGGCAGGGACGGAGGATGAACCAGCAAACTGTGCGTCGCCGTGCATACGGCCCATGGTGTCGGTCAAGCCGTAAGAAGCAGGACCTGCAGCCATGTTATCGGGGTGCAGGGTACGGCCGGTGCCGCCGCCGGAAGCAACGGAGAAGTACTTCTTGCCCTGCTCGATACACTCTTTCTTGTAAGTGCCGGCAACGGGGTGCTGGAAGCGAGTGGGGTTGGTGGAGTTACCGGTGATGGAAACATCCACGCCCTCGTGGTGCATGATGGCAACGCCCTCGCGGACATCGTCACAGCCGTAGCAGTTAACGGCAGCACGCTCGCCCTTGGAGTAAGCGATCTTGTTGACGATCTTCAGCTCGCCGGTGTAGTAGTCAAACTGAGTCTG
>JAZOLS010000096.1:0-49022 GCA_045653245.1 Faecousia sp. | reverse complement strand
TATTTAAGTAAGGGAGAATCAGAACATTCTCTTCTTGCCGATGACCAGAACAGCCAGAGCAACCACAGCAACAGCCATGACGGAAGTCATAGCAACGATAGCGGTGTTGTCGCCGACCTTGTCGGGATCCTTAACGGTGTTGTCGCCGCCAGTGGTGTTGTCGCCGCCAGTGGTATTGTCGCCGCCAGTGGTGTTGTCGCCGGCGTCAGGGGTGGTCTCGTTGTAGTAAATCTTAATGGAATCCCAATAAGAAGAGTAGCTCAAATCCCACTCAAGATAGAAATAGGTGTAGGTAGTAGCGTTAGGAGTAATGGTGTAATTCTTATTGCCAGCAGTAGTGCTCAACTTTGCGCTGTAAGTAGCGCCCTTAGCAGTATCACCAAAGGTCAGAATCATACAGTCGGGGTTATTGTAAGCAGACTTGGTGCTAGCAATGGTAAGTTCAATTTTGGTGATGCCGCCAGCAAAAGCAGTGGTATTCCACAGTTTAGAGGTTTTGCCATCCTTGTCGCGCATCTGCAGGCCATCGCCATAGTTGCCAATTTGAATAAAGTCAAAGGAAACGCCGCCGACAGCAACAGGAGCTGTCAGTTCAACATCGCTTGCATCCTCACTGGTAGCAGAAGTAGAGGTGTACTTCTGGCTTTGCAAACCAAGAGAGTCAACGGTTAGTTCAATGGACTTTTCGGTAGTTGCAGCGGCAGCACCCATGGGCAGCATGGACAGAGCCAGAGCCAGGCACAGAACTACTGCAAAGATTTTGCTGAGTTTCTTCATTTTGTTTTTCCTCCTTAAAATATCCCTTTCGGGTAAAAATATTTTATTGGCACCTTGTTACAGGCCCAATATTTCACAAATCCATTGTAGCATCTAATTCTACAATTTGCAACCACAATTTTGCAGTTTTTTCATAATTTGCACAAAAAGAACGGCCCGAAGGCCGTTCTTTGTTCTGTTATTTACTGAATCTGCCGTGCATATTGCTCTTGCGGCTGCGGATAACTTCGATCACCAAAAGGGCGATTCCCACAATCATCAGCACAATGGCTGCAATACCGGCCCACTGCCAGGGGAATCGTTCGGAATCCTTAGGTTCGGTGGGCTTGGGGGCGGTAGGTGTTGCCGTTTGGGTAGGAGGTGTGGTCTCAGGCTCAGAGGCGACGGGATCGCTGAGGGTCACCTCTTTTGCACAGACCGTGCAGGTATAGCGGATACTGCCATCTTCCAGTTCCTCACCCTCGTCCCATTCATGGGGCTCTACAGGCGTGGTCTCTGCACAGTCAGCACAACTCTGCCAGTGGCTGTCATCGTCGCTGTACCAGGCATCCCCGTAGTTATGGGTATGTCCCAAGGGCATCTTGATGCGGAAATTACACTCGGTACACACCTGAGGATCGGTTTCCGTTGCCTCCGGTCCGGGCACGTGGGGGAACACTTCCGACTTCACATTGCAGGATGCACACACTTGCCAGTGACCCTGGGCGTTTGCCTGCAGCTCGGGTCTGAAGTTATGGGGCGCATCATCCCGAATGTGGTTGCAGACATTACAACTGACATCACAGTTGTCGTCATACTTGTGGCGCACCTTATCCTGGACATAGTTACAGCCGTACTTGGTACAACGGTGCCAGTGATACACAGAATCGCTTACCCAATCTTTGCCGATGCTGTGCTCATGGGGCAGGATCGGTGCGATCTCATAATTACAGACTGTACAAGTCTGCGCTGCCTTTTCCGTTGCGGCCGGGCCGGGAATGTGGGCAGCAAAATCTTTCTGCGCGCCGCAGGAACATGCATACCAGTGGCCGTCGGCATTGCTGGAATAGGTGGTGCTGTAGTTGTGGGGAGGCACTCTGTCAGTACCGCAGTTATTACAGGTAGCGTCGCAGTTGTTGTCGTACTTGTGGCCAATTGCGTCCGCATCTTCCGTCTTGGTTGCCCGACAGTAAGAGCAGGTATATTCAAAGGTGCCGCCCTGCTCACAGGAAGGTGCAGGCTTGCCTACGCCGTCATTCCAGTCATGGTCTTCCTCTGTGGTGGCCTTGCATTTTGTACAAGTACCCAAGTGCTTGCCATCGTCCACCTTGGTCCAGTCTGCATAGGAATGGACGCAACCAACCGTGACTGTTACGCTGTTTGCACTGCAGGATACGCTCTCTCCACCGGCAGACATATTCGGCGTGCCGGAAATGGTATAAGCACCGGAAGCAGAATCCTTAACCTTAAGGGTAATTTGGAAGATGTCTCCCTGGACTGTACCCGTGCCGTTCATAAAGTAACCAGCGACATTGCCTGCCTGCGTAGAGACACCGGCGTTAAAACCAGTAAGACCGGATAGGCTTACGCCACTGACATATTCAAAAGCATTCTTGTCATAGCTGAACATGAATCCACCGGTGGTGCAGTTATCCACCTTGGATGTGCTGACGGTTACGGTGAAAGTGTCACCGGGCAAAACCGCCGTATTTGATGCAGATACGGAAAATGTTGCTGTTTGTGCCGCAAATGCCGGAAGTACCAGCAGGGCCGCGGCCATCAGCATAATTAAAAAAACGGAAAGTTTTTTCACAATAATTCTCCTTTATTCCTTTGTTTACGCAGGTGTGGCTGGCGTATTCAGCGGATAGAAAGACTCACCAAACATAGTGTGGAGCAGAAGATACACCGCATCATCCTGATCGACCGTACCATCGCCATTAATGTCAGCATAAGCACCGTTCAAGGGATAGAACGCTTCGCCAAACATGGTATGCAGCAACAGATATACCGCATCATCCTGTGTTACCTCCCCATTTCCGTCAAAATCTCCGGGAATACTTGACAGGACAAAGGCTGCTGTATACGTCGCATTTCCATCGCAGACCGTTACGATCTCCCGATCCCAGCCGATAAAGGTTGCTCCGGGTTTTGTGGGATCTGCCGGAATCTCCACGGTCTCTCCGATGAGGTATTCTTTTTCGCTGATGACCGTTCCGTCTTCCATTTGGAAAATTACCTTCGCCTTGATGATCTGCACCGCAAAGGTCGTGGTCATTTCCCCATAGGTGACGGTCACGGTTTGCTCACCCGCAGTGGTATTGTCGAAGCCCGATGCCATCTCAGGGGTAATATCTACTGTTTGGGTAGAACCATCGGCATAGGTAATCAGCAATTTACCGCCGGAAAGATCCAGGCTTTCTAACTTGTGCAGATAGGAAAGTTTCGTAGGATTTTGGCTGATTGTGATGCTCACAACCGTCTCATTCGGCGGCAAAACGCCATCGAATGTCACATAAGGCAGAGCAATCCAACCCTCGTCAATTCTGCCCCACATCATGGTGCCATCCGATTTCCATTCCGAAACCAGCACGAAGTCGCCCTGTGCTTTTTGGACATTGGGCACCAATGCATAGTCTGTACCTGCCCCGGTACGCACATTTAAGGTCGTAGACGTGACCCTACCCCACAGAGGCAGCAGTTGATCCAGCGCATCCGCATAATCTGTATACTTCAGCGCGATCCATTTGCTACCGCTGCGACCCCACAGCAGGCCGCCGCGGGTGGTAATCTCGGAAATTTCCAGCATTTCCCCCGTATAGGCCTTATAAAAGGAATGGTAGTAGGTATCTGGGCCAGATCGCACATTCACACCGTCATGGGTGACAGTAACCGTAACTTTTAAGCCGCTTTCCAGGCGTGGAATGATCACCGGAGTGCCCCCAGGAGTCTTCCAATGGGCATAGAGAACTGTGCCGGTAGGAATACTTGTATCCAGTTGCTCTACTTTTGTGCCACCGATTCGCTCTGTATACCAACCATCAAATTCATAAGTAACGATAGCACCGGTTTCATCAGGCCCTGTAGGATGGCTTTTGAATACCGTCTTGATAGGAATGGGCTTCTCTGCGTCAAAGCCATGCTCGTCATATTTGACCACGCCGCCGTTGCCATCCATAAATGCAATTCGATAGCGATCCGGGATTGCATCCGGGGCATAAACATTCGCGGGATAAACACCATTGGCGTAAATATTCGTCTCTACAATACGCCGGTTAATCAGGATATGCCGATTGCCAGCCATGCTCCACAGCATCATGCCATAGATGAAATGAGAGCCGGTGTCTCCCGAAATAACTGCACTGTTGAAATTACCGGTGGTGCCGTTGGTCCAGCTGGCGCCAGTGTTATAGGAAAAGGAAACCAGGGCATCATACTGATGCTGGGAAAGGGTCAGATTGTTGCGTTTGATAAAGTTATTGATGACGTTTTCAAAATAGTCCAGTTCTCCACGCAGAAGTTGTTCCGCATATTCTTCGCTGATTTTATGGCCTTGGCCGCCATCCTCCACACTGGAGTAGTATAGTTCATAACCTGCCGGGCACTTGCTTCCGTAACCAATACTGTATTGCTTGTAATCCCAATAAGCATGGGGATTGAAGCCTTCCAATTGCTTTAAGACGCGAAGCATTTCATCAGATACCTTCATGGTGGTATTCTCAGGCTTTGGCGGTTCTGTCGCAAGGGGCTCAGTAGCGGGCTGTTCTGTTGCAGGGGGTTCTGTTTCCTGGAGCTCAGATGGTGCGCTTTCAGGCTCGGAGAGTACAGATTCCATTGACCCTGCAGTTTCCGATCCGGTGGGTTGTGAGGATATCTCCTCGCCGGCAGCCATGACGGTTATAGACATAATAACGCTCATGCACAGCATGATTGCGATCAAACTACCGCCGATTTTCTTCTTGATCATTCTTTGCACCCTCCGGGAAATTAAGTTTGAAGACATTATACCAAAACTCATCAGATATTGCAAGGGGTATCCCTTTAAAATGATTACAAGTTGTTACTTTTTAGTTCTCCAAATTTTGGTTGTTTTTGCAATGATTTCTTGCGCCCGAAAAGTATTTGCTTTCCGCAGGCTCTTATGATAAACTGAATAAAAGCAAAGGAAGGGGGCTCTCCATGATGCAATCGAAGGCACTGATCGCCATGAGTGGCGGTGTGGATAGTTCTGTTGCTGCATATTTGGCCCAGCAGAATGGATTTGCCT
The DNA here is from genome assembly GCA_045653245.1 of Faecousia sp. Classification (GTDB taxonomy): domain Bacteria; phylum Bacillota; class Clostridia; order Oscillospirales; family Oscillospiraceae; genus Faecousia. The sequence goes on along the minus strand of JAZOLS010000096.1, from coordinate 43,999 downwards.
GCATTGGTGCAACTATGCTCCTGCATCCGGATGGGGATGCAACCCGGCAGATCGAGGATGCCCGGGGCGTTGCAAATCGGTTGGACATTCCCTTCCATGTGCTGGATTTCCGGACAGATTTTCGCCAACTGGTAATGGACCGCTTTGTACAGGACTACGAGGATGGGTTTACCCCCAATCCCTGCGTGGTGTGCAATCAGAATCTGAAATTTGGCAAGCTTCTGGATGCCGCCCTGGAAATGGGTTGTGACCAGGTAGTCACCGGGCACTACGCCCGAATCGGACAGGATGGTGTCACCGGTCGTTATTTTTTGCGCAAAGCGGTGGATGAAGGAAAAGATCAGTCCTATTTCCTTTATGGGCTGAGTCAGCATCAGTTGGCGCATACGCAATTTCCTTTGGGAGAACTGTCCAAACAAGAAGCCCGGGAAATTGCAGAAGCCCAGGGTTTCCTAACTGCAAAAAAGAAGGATAGCCAAGATATTTGCTTTGTCCCCGACGGGGATTACCTTTCCTTTATGATGCGCCACACAGGAAAGACCTACCCTTCCGGTAATTTTCTGGACCAAAAGGGCAACGTGGTCGGTCAGCACAAGGGTGCGGTTGCCTATACCCTGGGCCAGCGTAAAGGCTTGGGCATTGCCATGGGCGAGCCCGTATATGTCTGCAACAAGAATATGCGGAACAATACGGTTACTATTGGCCCCAACGATGCATTGATGCACACTTCTCTGCGGGCAAAGGACTGGTTTTGGCACACCATAACAGAACTAACTGCTCCCTTGCGCGTTTTGGCCAAGGCACGCTCCCGGATGACGGAGCAACCGGCTACGGTTTATCCTGAAGAAAACGGCTTTGCCCGGGTGGTATTTGATGCTCCTCAGCGCGCCATCACCCCCGGCCAAGCGGTGGTTCTTTACGATGGCGATATTGTCATCGGCGGTGGCACAATTACAGAAGTTCTATAAAAATACCCTGCTGCAGATATTGCAGCAGGGTTTCTTGCAATCTTTTTTATCGGATGCCGTATTGTTCAATGATATAGTCCATATCTTTATCGCCGCGGCCGGAGAGATTGATCAGAACCGAGCCTGTTCCCATCTTCTTCGCCATTTTCATGCCGTAGGCAACCGCGTGGGCACTTTCAATAGCAGGAATGATGCCCTCCATACGGGCCAGTTTGTAGAATGCGTCGATGGTCTCCTCATCGTTGATCACATCGTACTTCACGCGGCCAATGCTGTGCAGGAATGCATGCTCCGGGCCGGAAGAAGGATAGTCCAGACCGCTGGCCACAGAGTAAACCGGGGCAGGATCGCCGTTCTCGTCCTTCAGCATAATGCTGTTAAATCCATGCATAATGCCCTCTGTGCCGTACTGCAGGCTTGCAGCATGATCGCCCAATGCCGGGCCGCGGCCCAGAGGCTCGATGCCGTAGATCTCCACAGGGTCATTCAGGAAGCCGGAGAAGAAACCGGCGGCATTGGAACCACCACCCACACAGGCAACGATGGCATCCGGCAGGTGGCCGGTCATATCCACAAACTGCTCTCTCGCTTCTTCGCCCACCACATGCTGGAAGTCACGGACCATCAAGGGGAACGGATGAGGACCCAGCACCGAACCGATGCAATACATGCTGTTGTGATAGTCCTTGCAGTAGGCATCAAAGGCGGCATCCACCGCTTCTTTCAAAGTCTGCAGTCCGTGGGTGACCTCCACAACGTTGGCACCCAAAATCTTCATGCGGGCTACGTTGGGAGCCTGCTTTTTGATGTCCACAGCGCCCATATAGATATCACATTCCAGGCCGAAATAGGCTGCAGCCGTTGCCATGGCAACACCGTGCTGACCCGCTCCGGTCTCCGCAATGACCTTTTTCTTGCCCATATACTTGGCAAGCAGCACTTCCCCCATGCAGTGATTCAATTTATGTGCGCCGGTGTGATTCAGGTCCTCGCGCTTGACATATAATTGCACTCTGCCCAAAGAAGTAGACAGGCGCTCCAAATGAGAAATGGGAGTAGGACGACCCTGGAACTCCTTACGGATACGGCGCAATTCGGCGATGAATTTCCGGGACTGGCAGATGGTATGATAGGCCTCGGTAATCTCATCCATGGCCTTTTGCAATTCCTCGCTGACATAAGATCCGCCGTAAGGGCCAAAGTAGCCTTTCTTGTCGGGATAGTTTCTGAAATAAGTATCAAAATTCACGCCATTGAGTTCCATAATGATTCCTCCTGTGTTTCAATAAAAAAGCCCTTGACAGAAGCATTCTTCCGTCAAGGGCGAATAGTTTTTACTCGCGGTGCCACCTTGATTTGCACTCTGTGGGATACCAACATATCCCCGGCAACTGACGCGTGCCTTTGCGTCGCAGAATACTCGGGTTTCCCCTTTGACTGCGCCCTCAGCGGTCCATTTGACGACTTGTTTCATACCTGACTCTCAGCAACGCAGGTTCTCTGTGATGGCATTATCGCCGTTATCTCCGCTTCAACGGTTTTTTATGAAGTTGTCACCATTATATGCTTAGGTTTCCCCTTTGTCAAGGGCTTTAGAGAATTTTCCGGGCTTCCAGGTAGTAACGCTTTTCCTGGGCGTGACCCATGGAGAAAGTCTTGCGGGGCAAAATACCATCCGTGACGATGCTCTGGAAGAACTGATTCTTCTCGATGCCCGGCACCAGGAAGCCCAAAGAGCCTTCTTCGGATGCCAATTGCTTCACTACATCGTCGCCGTGGATATAGTCGATCTCACCGGCATTTTCTGCCAAATAGGCATCCAGCGCCTGCTGCAGTGCCGCCAAAGGAAGTTGACCGGGCTGAATGCCCAACTGCAAAACACCCTGCTCACTGCCACTGAACCAGGGAATGGGACAAATCTCCTCCCCTATGCATGCCTTAGCCAAGTACGCCAACAGGCCGGTGGGATTTGTCTTGGCGATCACACGGTGGATGGGCGCAAACTGCTGGGCCTCATCGTGGATATTCTCCAATTCTACCAGGGCAAATCTTGCCGGATGATTGGACAAATCCACACCTGGGTTATTCTTCTTAAGTTCCTCATAGCAGGCTTTTGCGGTAGCCAAAGAGTGGTTACCGTCACCTACAGCATAGGTCATGGGCACTTTTTCCTGCTCGTAAACAGCCAAAGCCTCATTGATTTTGGCGGTCAGTTCCCGGTTGAGAAGCCAGCCCTGGATCTTGCCACCACCGGCACACAGAGAAAAGTCATAGACCTTTTCCATGTTATCCTTTTCCGCAGTCAAAGGTTCGATGATGGTCTTTTTCTGGTCATCACAAAGCATGAGCACATGGGGCATCTCCAAAGGCGCACCGCGGCGCACACGCATACGGGGCGGGATACGCTCCTGCACAGTTGCCTCGGTTGCACGAACCGGTGCATCTGCCTCGGGATGATAGTCGTATTTATTAAGATCCAACGCGCCCATCAAACCCTTGCGGATGGATCCATCCAGCAAAGTACGCTCCACATAGATATAGGAATCCTTGTACTCAGCAAACACTCCGTCTGCCAAATACTCCGTCATGGTCTTGTGGATGGCCGCGATCTGGGCATCCGTTCCCGGAAGCAGCACTTCCGGCAGGATCATATGTAAGGTAGAGGGTGCATCTCCTACTTCCTTGCTCACTTCTTCCCAATACTCAGGCTGGGAAGTGAACTGATCGCAGGCGATTACCGCCCACTTGGAATAATCCGCATTCTTGGGCAGCAGAATATCTGCCCCTGTAAAGATAGCCATAAGAATACCTCAGCGGTTATTTTTATCAAAATCGCAAATAAAGTTGCAGAGTTTTTCCACGCCTTCCACGGGCATTGCATTGTAAATAGATGCGCGCATACCACCGGTCATGCGGTGACCCTTCAGATTGCTCATGCCAGCTTCCTGCGCCTGAGAAACGAACAGAGCATCCAGTTCGCTTGACGCGGTACGGAAAGTCACATTCATGTCAGAACGGGCTGCCTTTTGTGCATGGCAGGTGAAGATTTCCGTCTGCTCCAGCACATCGTAGAGCATCTTGGCCTTCATTTGGTTGATTTTCTGGATGCCGGCCAGGCCGCCCATTTCTTCCAGCCAATCGCATACCAGGCCCAGCACATAAATACACCAGCAAGGAGGTGTATTCTTCATCGAATCGTTATCCGCCTGGATCTTCCAATCCAGCATCATGGGTGTTTGGGACATAGCATGGCCCAGCAAATCCTTACGGACGATGACGATTGTCAGACCGGCAGGCGCCAGGTTTTTCTGGGCACCGGCATAGATCACGCCGTACTTGCTCACGTCTACGGGTTTGCTGCAAATATCCGAAGACATATCGCAAACGATGGGCACGTCGCCGGTCTCCGGCACGGTCTTCCACTGGGTGCCGTAAATAGTATTGTTGGAGCAGTAGTAGAAATAGGATGCATCTTCCCGAACGCTCAGCGTCTCGGGAATATAATTGTGGTTTGCATCCTCGGAAGAGCAGGCAATAGCAGCATCACCATAGCGCTTGGCTTCTTTCCATGCAGCAGTGGAGAAGTTGCCGGTGAGGGCATAATCTGCCTTGCCGGTGAGGCCCATCAGGTTCAGCGGGATGGCAGAGAACTGGGTGGATGCACCGCCCTGGAGGAACAGGATCTCATAATTCTCCGGAATCTGCATGATGGCCCGGAACTTTTCCTTGGTCTCGTTAAAGATCTTGGCATAGACCTTGGAACGGTGGCTCATTTCCATAACGGACATGCCGCTGCCGCCGTAATTGATCATTTCCTTTGCTGCACGCTCCAAAACAGACAAGGGCAGCATGGATGGGCCTGCGGAAAAATTATAAATTCGCTCGTTAAACATAACGGTTTCCTCCTTATTTTACAACAATTACACGCAGAACACCGGGAATATTTTCCATGTTTCGGATAGTTTCTTCCGACACGGCTTCTTCCAGGTCCAGCAAAGTGTACGCCAAAGTGCCACGGCTGACATTGCTCATGTTCAGAATGTTGGTATGGGACAAGGCAGTTGTAAACTGGCTGATCATAGACTTTACATTATCATGGAACACGCCCACACGGCTGGCCGAAGCACACACCCCCATCTGACAGGTGGGGAAATTGACACAGTTGGTCAGATTGCCGTTTTCCAGGAAGTCCTTGACCTGCTTGACGGCAGCAACCGCACAGTTATCCTCAGATTCTTCCGTGGATGCGCCCAGGTGGGGAATGGCAATCACGCCCTTCTTACCCAAAACTGTGGGATTGGGGAAGTCGGTAACATACTTGCCCAGTCTGCCGTCTTCCAGTGCATTGACGGCAGCAATTTCATCCACCAACACATCCCGGGCCAGGTTGATCAGCACGGCTGTGGGCTTGGTCAAGGTAAAGGCCTCAGCACTTACCATGCCCCGGGTGGCATCCATCAGCGGAACATGAACGGTGATGTAATCGCAATTTGCGTAGATCTCTTTCAGGTCGTTGCTGTGGCGGACATTCTTGGAAAGATTCCAAGCTCCGTCTACGCTAATGTAGGGGTCGTAGCCATAGACTTCCATGCCCAGGTGAATGGCTGTGTTTGCAACCAGGCGGCCGATGGCACCCAGGCCGATAACACCCAATTTCTTGCCAGCCAGCTCATAACCTGCAAACTTTTTCTTTTCCTTTTCAGTATCCTTGGCAACAGTCTCATTGCCCACCTGGCTTGCAGCCCAGTTGATACCGCCAACCACATCCCGGGCAGCCAGCAACATTGCGGCAAATACCAGTTCCTTCACACCATTGGCATTGGCACCGGGGGTATTGAACACGGGGATGCCCCGCTTGCCCAGCTCCATCAGCGGAATGTTATTGACACCGGCACCGGCTCTTGCCACACATTTGACATTATCCGGCACGACAATCTGATGCATATCCGCACTTCTTACCAGGACCGCATCGGCCTCCTCCATAGATGAAACCGCAGAATAATCTGAGCCAAAGTGCTCCAGACCCACTTTGGAAACGGGATTTAAACAAGTATAGCGAAACATCGTATTGCCTCCTTAAATTGAAAATACTAATGCTGTCATTTTAGCACCACCTTATGTAGGTGTCAATTCTTTTCCGAAAAACATTTGTCTTTTTGGCATAAACACGCATTTTTACGCCGGCAATCCGGAATTCTATGTAAAAATACAACAAAATGCAACATTTCATGTGCAATTCTGATCCATTTTCCAAAATACACAAAACAGCAGAAACTTTTGCCTCTTTTTTCTCCGTACCAACAACAAAAATCTGGCGAAAAGTGTATTGAAATCAAGAAAAAGTTGTGCTATTGTATAGAAAACACGGATGTGTTTCTTTAAAAATACGGAAATGAGGAATTGTTTATGCTGGGAAATTTGGCAGACACCATCGGCTTTGTGGCATCCTTTGATCCTGCGATAGCAGAAATGATGAAAAAGGAACTGGATCGCCAGGAGTACGGTCTGGAATTGATTGCATCCGAGAACTTTGCTTCCCCTGCCGTCATTGCGGCTATGGGTTCTATTTTGACCAACAAATATGCCGAGGGTCTTCCCGGCAAGCGTTACTACGGCGGTTGCTATTGTGTGGATGAACTGGAGTCCCTGTGTATCGAGCGTGCCAAGGCTCTGTTCGGTGCAGAATTCGCCAACGTTCAGCCCCACTCCGGTGCACAGGCCAATATGGCTGTGGAACTGGCTTTTCTGCAGCCCGGTGATACCTTGATGGGCATGAGCCTGGCCAACGGTGGTCACCTGACCCACGGCAGCCCTGCAAACATCTCCGGTAAATACTATAACGTGGTATCCTATGATGTGAATCACGAGACCGGCCTTATTGATTACGATGAGATCCGCGACCTGGCAAAGAAGAATCAGCCCAAGCTGATGATCGCTGGTGCTTCTGCATATCCCCGGGCCATCGATTTCAAGACTTTTGCAGACATTGCTCACGAAGTCGGCGCAATTCTGATGGTGGATATGGCCCACATCGCCGGCCTGGTTGCAGGCGGTGCCCATCAGAGCCCCGTTCCCTATGCAGACATCGTTACCACTACCACCCATAAGACCCTGCGCGGTCCTCGCGGCGGCTTGATCCTGGCCAAGGAAGAGTACGCCAAGAAACTGAACTCTGCCGTCTTCCCCGGCACCCAGGGTGGCCCTCTGGAGCATGTAATCGCTGCTAAGGCTGTGTGCTTGAAGGAAGCCATGTCCGACGAGTTCAAGGCTTACGCTCACAATGTGGTCGCCAACGCCAAGGTGATGGCATCTGCCCTGGTGGAAGAAGGTTTCGACCTGGTCACCGGCGGCACTGACAACCACCTGATGCTGGCTGACCTGCGTCCTCTGCACATCACCGGTAAGGAACTGCAGGAGCGTCTGGATCAGAACCACATCACCTTGAACAAGAACGCCATCCCCGGCGACCCCGAGAAGCCCTCCATCACCAGCGGTGTCCGGATCGGTACTGCTGCTGTGACAACCCGTGGCTTGGGCGCTGAGGAAATGAAGCGGATCGCCCACTGCATTGGCCAGACCGCCCGGGATTTCGAAGGCACTGCCAAGGAAGTCCGTGAGACCGTTGCCGACATCACCACCAAGTTCCCCCTGTACAAATAAATCAAACGTCAAAAAGAGCGCTGCATCCGCAGCGCTCTTTTGTTATGTGTTCGGATACAGCAATTCGATTGCTGCATGGGCAGCCGCCTGCTCGGCGCGCTTTTTGCTGCTGCCGATGCCGGTACCCACCACTTCCCCATTCAGGGTCAGTTCCACGCGGAACTGCTTATCATGATCTGGGCCGCTTTCCCCAACCAAATTGTAAGAAAGCACCTGGTTTTTCTTTTGCTGTACCAGTTCCTGCAAAGCAGTCTTGTAGTCCGCATTGTGCAGCTTGTTCACAGGAACATTTACCAAAATAAACTTTTGAATAAACTGCACCGCGGCAGTCATTCCACCATCCAAATAGCAGGCGGCAATGACAGACTCCACCGCATCTGCCAAAATGGACTCCCGGCTTCGTCCACCGCCCTGTTCTTCCCCTTTGCCCAGCAGCAGATGCTTGCCCAGACCCAGGGTATTGGCAACCTTTGCCAAGGTCTTTTCGCAGACCATATCCGCCCGCATCCGGGTCAGTTCCCCCTCCGGGCGATTGGGGAATGTGCGGTACAAATGCTCCGCCACCACCATGCCCAGCACAGAATCTCCCAAAAACTCCAGCCGCTCGTTGCTCTTCAGGCTGTCATGCCAACGCTCATTGGCATAGGAAGAATGAGAAAGCGCGTTTTGGAGCAGTGTGATATTCCGGAACTGATAACCTATGGCGGTTTCCAACTCATTGATCATTGCCGATCTCCTTTAATGCCGTCAGTCCTTCTTCCAACTGTACGGAGATGCTGTGACCTGCCGCTTCTTCCGCCTGGCGGATGGCGTTGCGAAATGCCACCTCGTCAGAAGATCCATGAGCCTTGATCACCGGCTTTTGGATACCCAGGAACTGGGTGCCGCCGATTTCCCGATAATCCAGGAGTTTTTTGAACGCCTTGATGTCTTTCATCACCAGGGCTGCCGCCAACTTGCTCAGCAGATTCTTCTTGAACATTTTGGACATCAGGCTACCCATAAACATAGCCGTGCCCTCGATGGATTTCAGCAGCACATTGCCGGCAAAACCGTCGCAGACGATCACATCCACAGCACCCAAAGGCACATCCCGGGCTTCCACATTACCAATAAAGTTGATGAGGCCCTTGTCGGATGCCTGTTTCAGCAGGCCGTAGGCTTCTTTCTGCAAGGGTGTGCCCTTGGATTCTTCTGTACCGTTGTTCAGCAAGCCCACCTTGGGGTTTTCAATTCCATACGTAGCCTTAGCGTGCAAAGAACCCACCAAACCGAACTGGAGTAAAAACTCCGGGGTGCATTCTGCATTTGCGCCACAGTCCAAAATGACCGTCTTGCCGCCCGCCTTGTTGGGCATGGCAGGACCCATGGCCGCACGGCGGATGCCCTTAACACGCTTGACGATCAAGGTTGCGCCGGTCAGAAGCGCGCCGGTACTGCCGGCAGAGATAAAGGCATCGCCCATACCCTCCGCCAACATTTTCAGGCCCATCACCATGGAGGAGTTGGGCTTTTTGCGGACCACATTGGCAGGATCATCGTGCATATCCACCACATCTTCCGCATTGGCGATCTCCACGCCATGGGGAAGAGTCTCAATACCGTTTTCTTTCAAAACATTTAAAATTTCTTCCCCACGGCCCACCAAAGTAATCTGGCTTCCGTAGGTTTTTGCCGCCTCAATAGCGCCCAGTACCGGCGCTTGGGGTGCGTGGTCACCACCCATGGCATCCAAAATAATTCTCATATCCGTACCTTCTTTCTTTACAGACCCTGAGCAATCAGTTCATCAACAACTGCCAGGGAGCGGTTGGCAATGGCAAGATTCTTTTCTGCCTTTTTACGGACTCTCTGCTCCAAAGGAGCAATAATGCTAAAGTTGATATTCATCGGTTGGAAATTACCCACCGATTCATCACTGATGTAAAGTCCCAAAGCACCAATGGCGGTGGTTTTGGGGAACTCGGGTATGTCTCTACCCTGTACTTTGGCGGCCATGGCAACGGCTGCCAGAAAACCGGAAGCTGTGGATTCCACATAACCCTCCACGCCGGTCATCTGCCCGGCGAAAGCAACCATAGGATTCCGGCGGTCGGCATAATACCGATCCAACAATTTCGGGGATTGCAGGAAGGTGTTGCGGTGCATGACACCGTAACGGACAAATTCGGCATTGGCAAGTGCCGGGATCATGGAAAATACCCGTTTCTGCTCACCAAACTTCAGATGGGTCTGAAATCCCACCAGGTTGAAAATGCTGCCCTCGGCATTGTCCTGCCGCAACTGCACCACCGCATAAGGCTCTTTGCCCGTATTGGGATCGACCAGGCCAACGGGTTTCAACGGGCCGTAACGCAGGGTATCAAAGCCCCGGCGGGCCATAACTTCCACAGGCATACAGCCTTCAAAAACATTCTTGTCCTCAAAACCATGAACTTCCGCTTCCTCAGCCGCCACCAATTCCTTGAAAAAGGCTTCGTACTGCTCCTTGTCCATGGCACAGTTGACATAGTCGGCATTTCCCCGGTCATAGCGGCTCTGCCACCAGGCTTTGGTCATATCGATGGACTCCGCTGTCACCAAAGGTGCAGCCGCATCAAAGAAATGCAGATAGTCCTGCCCGAAATAGGTACCGATGGCTTCGCTCATGGCATCGGAAGTCAACGGTCCTGTAGCCACGATCACCGGACCTTCCGGAACATGTGTGACTTCTTCATCGATCACAGTAATATTGGGATGACTACGGATCTGTTGGGTAACCATCGCCGCGAAACCGCCGCGGTCAACTGCCAGGCATCCGCCTGCTTCCACCCGGGTGGCCTCTGCACACTGCATGATGAGGCTACCGCAGCGGCGCAATTCCTCTTTTAAAAGGCCCACGGCGTTTTCCAAGCGATCACCCCGGAAGGAATTGGAGCAAACCAATTCAGCAAAATCCGCGCTGTGATGGGCCGGAGACATTTTCTTGGGTTTCATTTCGTAAAGTTCCACCAAAATGCCCCGCTGGGCCAGTTGCCAGGCCGCTTCACATCCGGCAAGTCCGGCGCCTATGACTTTCACTAAGCTCATTTGCTTGCCTCTTTCTTTTTGGTGGATTTCTTCGCGGTCTCCTTGGTTTTCTTTTCCCCGGATTCCTTGGAATCCGCTTTTTTGTAGTAACCGCGCTTGTCTTCCGGCAGGAAATGTTCGCACTTTTCGTTGATGCAGAAAGGCTTCATACGACCGCGGCCGGACTTTTTGAACAGAGTCTGTCCGCATCCCGGGCAATCCTGATCTGTGGGCACATCCCAACTCATAAAGCCACATTCCGCGCCCTTTTCGCAGGCATAGTAGGGATAACCCCGTTTGGACTTGCGCTTCAAAAGCGCGCCACCGCACTTAGGACAGCGACCGGGCATTTTTTCTACAATCGGCTTGGTATTCTTGCATTCCGGGTAGCCGGGACATGCCAGGAATTTGCCAAAGCGGCCGGTCTTAATGACCATTTTCCTGCCGCAAACATCGCATATTTCTTCTGTTTCTTCCTCCGGCACTTTCAGACGGGTTCCCTGGAGTGCCTCCTCGGCATCCACCAGTTCCTGTTGGAAACCCTGATAGAACTCACCCAGCACTTCTTTCCATTTCCGAGCACCTGCCTCCACATCGTCCAACTTGGATTCCATGTTGGCGGTGAATTCCACATCAATGATGTCGTTGAAGCGATCCATCATCAGTCCGTTGACCACCTCACCCAAAGGAGTGGGCGTCAAACGCTTATCGGTCTTCAACACATACTCCCGATCCTGGATGGTGGAGACAATGGATGCATAGGTGGACGGACGGCCCACGCCCTTTTCTTCCATCGCCTTAACCAGGGTGGCCTCGGTATACCGAGCCGGGGGCTGGGTAAAATGCTGTTCTTTTTCGATCTTCGTGGCATTTGCGGTATCCCCAACCTGCAGATCCGGCAAGGGAGAGTCATTCGTTTCTGCCTCATCGTCACGGCCTTCTTCGTAGACCGCAATGAAGCCGGCAAATTTCAGACTTTGATTGGTGCTGCGGAATACATGACCGGCACATTCGGTGTCAATGGCCACTGTGTCATACACCGCATTGGCCATCTGAGATGCCAGAAAACGACTCCAAATCAACTTGTAAAGTTTATACTGTTCCTTGGTCAGACTGCCCTTGATCTGCTCGGGATCCAGTTCCACACGGGTGGGGCGGATGGCTTCGTGGGCATCCTGGGCACCGGATTTGGTCTTAAATACATGGAAATGTCCGTAGTAATACTCTTTTCCATAGCGGTGCTTGATGAAATCCGCCGCTGCGGCCATGGCCTCGTCAGAAAGACGCAAAGAGTCTGTACGCATATAGGTGATTAGACCTGTTGTGCCCTCGCCTGCCACATCCACACCTTCATACAGCTGCTGGGCAATGGCCATGGTGCGCTTGGGAGTCATATTTAGTTTCCGGGATGCTTCCTGCTGCAAGGTGGAGGTGGTAAACGGGGGCGCAGCACTGCGCTTCTTGTCCGCACGCTTGACATTGGTAACAGCAAAGGTCTTTCCGGCGATGTCATCAATAATAGACTGCACCTGCTGCTCGTTTTCCAGTTCCTTCTTTTTGGCATCCCCAAAATAGCGGGCCACAAAAGAACCGGGTTTGCCGATGCGGTTCAGTGTCACGTCCAGCGACCAATACTCCTTGGGAATAAAGGCCCGGATCTCATTTTCCCGATCCACCACCAGTCGGGTGGCAACACTCTGCACCCGGCCTGCGGACAGGCCACGGCGGACTTTCTTCCATAGCAGGGGAGAAAGTTGATAGCCCACGATTCGGTCCAGGATCCGGCGTGCCTGCTGGGCATCTACCAGATCGTAGTCAATCGCACGGGGATTGGCAATGGACTCACGAACCACCTTTTGGGTGATTTCATTGAAAGTAACCCGTTGGGCTTTGCTGTCTGACAGTTGCAACAGTTCTTTCAGATGCCAGGAGATGGCTTCGCCCTCCCGGTCCGGGTCCGTTGCCAGATATACAGTATCCGCCTGAGCGGCCGCCTTTTTCAGTTCCTTGATCAAATCCTCCTTGCCGGCTACGGGCAAGTATTTGGGGGTAAAGTCGTGTTCCAAATCTACACCCATGGTGCTCTTGGGCAGATCCCGCAAATGGCCCATGCTGGCCTTTACGACATAATCCGGTCCCAAGTATTTTCCAATAGTCTTAGCCTTGGAAGGCGACTCTACGATCACAAGATTAGATGCCATATTGTTACTCCATTTCATCATTTTAGGGAGATTCGCTTGCCCGGCAGCAGTTCCACCACGCCGCGAATCTGCAGCATGGTGAGCATACTCAACACTTTGCCGGCAGGAATGCCGCTGGCAGCAATCAGATCATCCACCAGCGCGTCACCCTTTTGAAGAGGCTTCAGCAATTCCCGTTCTTCCTGGGAAAGGGACGCCAAAATATCCTGCTGGACACTATACGTTTTCTTTTCAGCGTTGTCAACGGGTTTTTTCTCTTTTTTTCTGTCGAAGAGGGAATTTTTCACCGGTGTATCCGGCTTTTGGGCTACTTTCGGCAAGACTTTTTCAGATGTTGCCAGGAAAACACTTCCCTCCGTCTCTTTGCGAATTTTATCCGGGTACAGGGCTGCGTATTCACTGACTACGTCCCAACCGCTGCTGACAGCAATCGCCCCATCACGTAAAAGCGCATTGCTCCCGTGGAAAGTCGGTACATCGATATTTCCGGGCACAACAAACACATCCCGGCCTTGATCCGCTGCCTGACGGGCAGTGATCAGCGAGCCGCTGCCGTGCGGCGCTTCCACTACCAACACGCCATTGCTCAGACCACTGATGATTCGGTTGCGCTTGGGAAAATTCCATTTATACGGCGGTGTTTTGGGTGGGAACTCCGAGATCAGACAACCGTTTTGCTCTGTATCCCGGTACAAGGAGCGATGCATAGCAGGATATACCACATCCACACCGCAGCCCAATACGCCAACCACCTTGCCTCCGGCTGTCAATGCACCGGCCATAGCACTGCCGTCATTTCCCTCGGCAAGGCCCGATACCAAAATACCGCCACACTTGGCGATCTGATAGCCCATTTTCTTGGCTGTGGTCAAACCATAGGCGGATGCTTTTCGTGTTCCGACCACACCGATGACCGGACTAGCATCCAGTCCGGTGAGATTGCCTTTATAATATAGTATCACAGGTGGGTCGGAAATATTTTTCAATCTTGCAGGATACGCCCCATCGTGGAATGTGCAGATGTGGATATCTTTTTCCACGCAATCGTCCAGGAACTCCCGGGCCTGAGTCAGATTCTTATCCAACAAAGACTCCATACCGGCCTGGGTCATGCCCTCTACATTGGCAAAGCGCGCTTGATCGGCGTAGAAAATATCCTCCGGATCGCCAAAAGCGTCCAGCACAGCCAGTTTCTGCCGGTCGTTAAGGTCCGGACGGGTGGCCAGCCATATCCAATGTATAAGCATGATCGTAACCTTCTATCTCTGTCAGTTTTTCATTTCCCACATAACGATGGTCGCCGCCACCGCCGCATTTAAGGACTCGCAATGGGCATTCATGGGGATAATCAATTCTGCATCCGCCTGCCCTAAAACTTCCTGTCGCACACCTCTGCCCTCACTGCCGATGACCACCGCCATGGACGGCAAATCTGCATTTCGGATATCCCGCGCACGATCCGACAGCGCCGTGACTGCCACAGGGATCCTGGCGACCTCGCATTTGGTGCGCACCTGCTCCCAGGTTGCCTGCACAGGCTGTACCCGGAGCACTGCGCCCATGGACGCACGGACTACCTTGTGGCTGTAGGGGTCTGCACAGCCCTCCATCAGCACAACCGGCACATCCAGCCCATCGGCCGTGCGCAAGATCGTTCCCAAATTGCCCGGGTCTTGAATACCATCCAACAGAAGCATTCCTGCTTTCGGCGTAAAGTCCTTGGGTTCGGGCAGGCGGCACAGGAACAGCGCTCCCTGGGGAGTTTCCATTGGCGAAATGTACGCCATCACATCCTCCGGAACCCGGATGATCTCAACCTGCTCCGGCACATCCGCTACCACGCCGTCAGACAAAATAACTGTCTGCAATCCGGAATAGTACCGCACGGCCTCAGCAAGCAGTTTCGTTCCATCTGCCACAAAAAGGCCCGCATTTTCCCGTTCCTTTTTGGATGTTAACAACCGCCGCACCTGCTGGATCAGCGGATTTTTACGGGAAGTAATTCTCGTTTCCATCATAATCTTTGTACAATACCCAAGGCCTTTGTGTCACCCAGAACAACTGCAATGTCACCGCTTTGGAAACTAAAATCCGCCGCAGGAGAAACATCCATTTTTCCATTACGGCGCACTGCCAGAATATTGACACCCAGTTTTGCCCGGACATTCAATTCCTTCAGTGTTTTGCCGATCCAGCTTTGAGGAGCAGGAAGTTCTACAATGCTGTACTCCTCAGAAAGTTCAATATAATCCAGTAGATTGGGTGAGGACAGGCTCTTAGCCAGTCTTGCCGCGTTTTCCTGTTCGGGAATGACCACACGGTCAGCGCCCAATTTCTCCAACACCCGGCGGTGGACATCATCATGTGCCTTGCACACCAAATACGGCACACCCAATTCCTTCAGATTCATGGTAATCAGCACGGAAGCGGCTAAATCATCACCGATGGCTACAATGGCGCAATCAAATTCTCCCACGCCCAGTATTTTCAGTACTTCCTTATCCCGACTGTCACCCACAGCAGCATGGGTAACATCCGGTGAAATCTGCTGAACCAATTCACTTTTCAGATCCACAGCCAACACTTCACAACCGCATTTATACAGTTGACGCGCGACTTCACTGCCAAATCGGCCTAAACCGACAACTACATAGGACTTCATAAGATATCCTCCTATCCAATCAACAGGTTTGTATTTGCATAACGGAAACGTTCCTGAGCCTGATTGCCCATCAGGAAACCAATGCTTAAGGTCAGCACGCCTACACGACCGAAATACATATAAATAATAATCAGCACCTGCGCAGGTACACTCAAAGTGGTAGTCACACCGGTGGTCAACCCCACTGTTGCCAATGCCGAGACTGCTTCATACAGGCCATCGGTAAAACTAATAGGTGATGTGGCACTGATAAACAGACCACCAAAAACCGCCAGCCCTACCACGATCGTCACAATGGTCATAGCATCCAATACCTGGTTGTCCGGTACGGAGTGTTTGAAAACCTGTACACTCCCCTTGCCCCGAATCCGGGACCACAAGAACAGCAACAGTACCATCATGGTCACGGTTTTGACACCGCCTGCAGTAGACCCGGAAGATCCGCCGATCAGCATCAGTAACATCGTAAAGGCCTTGCCACCATCTGTCAGACTGCCCTGCCCCAAGGCATCAAAGCCTGCTGTGCGAGTGGTAACGGACTGAAACAGTCCTCCCAAAAGTTTGTCATACCATGGCATATTCCCCATGGTTTCCGGATTGTTCCACTCCAGAATACAGAATCCGATCATACCGCCAAGGGTCAGAATTCCGGACATCAGCAATACCAATTTCGTATAAACGGAAAACCGTTTCCAGTTGTGGATTCGGATGACCTCTTCCCATACGAAAAAGCCCAAACCTCCAATGGCCACCAAAGAACCCAATGTGAGCAGTACCACCGGGTCAGACCGGAACAGTGTTAAACTGCTGCCTGCTTGCAAACAGCCGAAAATATCAAATCCTGCATTGCAGAAAGCCGAAACAGCATGGAACAAACCCCATTTGATTGCGTGAACCATGCCGTATTGAGGCCAAAAATGCGCAATTAGGATCAGCGCACCGGCCAGTTGCACCAAAAGGCTTCCAAAGATCACAATTTTCTGCAACCGCACCACACTGGTCATGTCATTGACACTTAGCGCCTGTGCCATCACCATTCTTTGCTTGAGACCCACACGCTTGCGCAGAATGAAAATCACAAAAGACGCCGCGGACATAAAGCCCAAACCACCGATCTCGATCAGGCAGATGATCACCGCCTGCCCAAGACCGCTCCATTGGCTCCAGGTATCAAACATTACCAGTCCGGTAACGCAGGTAGCCGAGGTGGCCGTAAACAGCGCCGGCAGGAATCCGGGAGAAACCCCATTTCGTGAGGATGCAGGCAATGTCAAGATCAGCGTCCCCAGCAAAATGATGGCAGCAAACACCATCGCAATGATCTGCGTAGGCGCAAGACGTACTTTTCGCTTCCAAAACGGAACTTTTCCTGCCATTTTCCTCACCCTTTCCAAAAAAGTAAACACTTCTAAGCATTGCATATATTATAGCAATTTTCCCCCTTTTTTCAAGTCCCTATTTAGAAAGCAAAAAATTTGTAGAAAAAACTATTGACTTCCGGAACATACGGTGCTAGAATGTGGAAAACTGAATCGCTTGATAGAGGCGCGGTACACATCAGTACCCTTCAGCAAGGCCAGGCAGCCGCTGTTGGAGAAAGGGAAGACCGCCGAAGTTGGAAGGATGCCTGAATCCTTTCTGCTGGGTCGGCAGAGAACATCTGTCGGACTGTCACAATGTTTTGTGAAGCGCTATCAATGTATGTTCCGACTCTTTCTTTTTGATGGACGACCAACACGCATGGACTGCTTTGCAAAGCGGTCCAGTTTTTTTATTTTATTGGCGAAAGCCGGAAAAGGAAGGAAAAATTATGAGAAGAATGTTTGCAATCGTATTGGCACTGGGCATGGTACTGTCCATGGCCGCTTGCAGCGCACCCGCTGCTTCCGTTGATGTTGCTGCCGCTAAGAGCATCGCTGACCTGAAGGGCGCTAAAATCGCCGCTCAGACCGGCACGTTCCACGCTGACGCAATGGCTCAGATCCCCGATGTCCAGGGTCAGACCCTGCCTGAATTTGCCGATCTGCTGACCGCTCTGAAGGCCGGCACCATCGACGGCTACGTTGCCGAAGAGCCCACCGCTATCGAAGTCTGTCTGGGGGATGATTCCCTGGCTTACCTGGCTTTGAAGAACAACGACACCGGCTTTACCGCCACCGATGCCGATGTAGGCATTGCTGTTGGCTTGAAGACCGGCAGCACGCTGCGTGAGCAGATCAACACCATCCTGGCTGAGATCTCTGACGAGACCCGTGCCGAGCTGATGAATCAGATGGTTCAACTGTCCGCCGGTAAGGAAGTCACCTCTCTGGTGCTGACCAGCGAAGCTCCTGCAAATCCCACCGGTACCCTGCGGGTCGGCATGGAATGCGCTTATGCTCCCTTCAACTGGACCGATATGGACACCCCCTCCCTTGGCGCTGTAGCCATCAGTGGTGAGGGCAAGAATAACATGTATGCCAACGGCTACGACGTGCAAATCGCACAGTACATCGCCAACAAGCTGGGAATGAAGCTGGAAATCTACTCCTACGAGTGGGACGGCCTGATCCCCGCACTGAACTCCGGTGCTGTAGATGCTATCATCGCCGGCATGAGCCCCACCGCAGAGCGTGAAGAGCAGATCGATTTCACCAATGTCTATTACTCTTCCAACCTGGTCATTATTTATAAGAAGAAGTAATTGAGAAATGATTGAATTTTTAACAGATGCGTATAATCTACTGACAGAGCACTACGAGTTCCTGCTCCGCGGCGTTGGTTACACCATGCTCATCGCCCTGGTGGGCACGGTTGCCGGTCTGCTGATCGGCTTGGCGACAGGTGTTGTCCGCACCTGTCCTCTGTCCAAGAACGGCTTTGTACGATTCCTGCAGCGCGTGATCAACGCTGTAATCACCGTATATGTGGAAGTATTCCGGGGCACGCCCATGATGGTCCAGGCTATGGTCATTTACTGGGGCTATGCCTTTGCAACCGGTGGTCAGACCCTGCCTCTGATCCCCTCAGGCATCCTGATCGTTTCCATCAATACCGGCGCATACATGGCGGAGATCGTCCGTGGCGGCATTATCTCCATCGACAAGGGTCAGTTTGAAGGTGCTTACGCCGTGGGCATGACCCACTGGCAAGCCATGCTGCACATCATTCTGCCCCAGGTCCTGCGAAACATCCTGCCCTCTGTTGCCAACGAGTTCGTGATCAACATTAAGGACACCTCTGTGCTGAACGTTATCGGTGTCACCGAGCTTTACTACTTTGCCGGCATCATCAAACGGGAAAGTTTCCAGACCTTCCAGACCTATTTGGTGGTGTGCGTGATCTACTTCATCCTAACGTTCACCGTCACCCGTCTCTTGCGGCTCATCGAGAAGAAGCTCCAGATCACCGACAGTTTTGTGATCTGCGGCTCTCAATCCGATCCCAATGCGGAGATCCGTGTAACCAAGCAGGAGGTGCACCATGACTGATAAGAACCCTGTTATTGCACTTAAGGGGCTAAAGAAGAGTTTTGGTAAGGTAGATGTCCTCAAGGGCATCGACTTGGAAGTATCTTCCGGCGAAGTGGTGGCCGTCATCGGTTCCTCCGGCTCCGGTAAGAGCACCATGCTCCGTTGTGTCAACCTGCTGGAAACGCCAACAGATGGCGAGATCCTGTGGCACGGAAAGAACATCCAGACAGAGATCGAATCTCTGTCCAAGTACCGGGCTTCCGTAGGTATGGTGTTCCAGCAGTTCAACCTGTACAACAATCTGACGGTACTGCAAAACTGCACCCTGCCTCAGATCAAGGTGCTGGGCCGCAGCAAGGCTGAGGCTGAAAAAGTAGCCAAGGACTATCTGGATCGGGTGGGTATGCTCCCCTATCAGAATGCCCGCCCTGCACAGATCTCCGGCGGTCAGAAGCAACGTGTAGCCATCGCCCGGGCGCTGTCCATGAATCCCGAGGTTCTGCTCTTTGACGAGCCCACCTCCGCCCTTGACCCCGAAATGGTTGGCGAAGTCCTGTCCGTTATGAAGACCCTGGCCCAGGAAGGTATGACCATGATGGTGGTCACCCATGAGATGGCTTTCGCCCGGGATGTGGCAAGCAGGGTGGTCTACATGAACCAGGGTGTCATCTGCGAAGAAGGCACACCTGCAGAAGTTTTTGGCAATCCCCAAAAACAGGAAACCAAGGATTTCCTCGCCCGTTTCTTGAATGCATAATGAAACAAAAAGCACTGCCTTTCGGCAGTGCTTTTTATCATATCAATTATCTAACGGTTTCATCGTGGGGAACAGGATAACTTCCCGGATGGAATCTGCGCCGGTGAGGAGCATCACGCAACGGTCGATGCCGATGCCCATTCCACCCGTGGGGGGCATACCATACTCCATAGCGTTCAGGAAGTCCTCCTCCAGCATCTCCGTCTCATCGTCACCACGCCCACGCTGCTCCACCTGTTTCATGAAGCGGCCGCGCTGATCAATGGGGTCATTCAGCTCGGAGTAGGCATTGCCCATCTCGCTGTGGCAAATGAACGCCTCGAAACGCTCTGTCAAACGGGGATCTTCGGGGCTGCGCTTGGTCAGAGGAGAAACCTCCACAGGATACATGGTAATAAATGTGGGCTGAATCAGATGCTCTTCCACTCTCTGGTCGAAGCAAGCGTACAGTGCGTTGCCCCAGGTCTTCTCTGCGGCATCTGCCAGTTCCACGCCCTTGGCCTTGGCAGCGGCCACAGCCTCGGCATCGTCGGTAATGGAGCCAAAATCGATGCCCACATACTCCTTGACGGCCTCCACCATGGTCATACGCCGCCAACCGGGAGCCAGGTTGATTTTCTCGCCCATCCACTCCACTTCGTAGGTGCCCAGGATCTCCTTGGCAGCGCCGGAGATGATACCCTCGCAAATGTCCATCATGTCATGGAAATCCGCGTAAGCCTGATACAGTTCCACGGATGTGAACTCCGGATTGTGCTTGGGGTCCATGCCCTCGTTACGGAAAATACGACCGATCTCATACACACGATCCATACCGCCGATAATCAGCCGCTTCAGGGGCAGCTCGGTGGCGATACGCATGTACATATCGATGTCCAGGGTATTGTGGTGGGTGATGAAAGGACGAGCGGATGCACCGCCAGCAATGGTGTTCAGTACCGGGGTCTCCACTTCGATGTAGTTCCGTGAATCCAGGTAGTTGCGCATGAACTTGATGAACTTGGAACGGATCACGAAGTTCTGCTTCACCTCGGGATTGACCATCAGATCCACATACCGCTGACGGAAGCGGATCTCCTTATCGGTCAGACCGTGGAACTTCTCGGGCAGGGGCAACAGGGACTTGGACAGCAGGGTGACAGTCTTGGCACGGACGGAAATTTCCTCAGTCTTGGTCTTGAAGACCTCTCCCTCCACGCCAATGATATCGCCGATGTCATACTTGCGGAAGTATGCGAACTCCTCCTCGCCCAGTTCATCGATCTTGACAAATAACTGGATGCGGCCGGTAGCGTCCTGCAGGTCGCAGAAAGACACCTTGCCCATACCGCGCTTGCTCATCAGACGGCCGGCCAGGCGAACGGTCTTGCCCTCGTAGAGCTCATAATCGGCCTTGATGGCGGCGGAGTCGCTATTAAAATCAAACTTGGTCTGGACGAAAGGGTCCCGACCCTCGGCCTGCAGAGCCGCCAACTTTTCCCGGCGGATCTGAGCCTGCTCAGATACAGGCAATTCTGCCTGGGGTTCAAACTTTGCCATACATTAACCCTCGCGCGTAACGCTGATGACCTTCATCTCGTAGGAACCGGCAGGCGCGTTGACCATGAACACGTCGCCCTCGGACTTGCCCACAGCAGCGCGGCCAAAAGGAGAATCGTCGGACAGCTTGTACTCCATGGGGTTGGCTTCCTGGGAACCGGTGATGGTGTAGGTGGTCTGCACGCCAGTCTTCACATCCTCGACAGTGACCTTGCAGCCCAGACCCACGCGGCCTGTGGCCTCGTTCTCGTCCTCAATGATGACAGCGTGGGACAGGATGTCCTCCAATTCGGCAATGCGGCCATAGAGCTTGGCCTGCTCGTTCTTGGCGGCATCGTATTCGGAGTTTTCGGACAAGTCGCCGTAGGAGCGGGCCTCGGCGATCATGGCGGCGATCTCACGCTCACGGGTGGTCTTCAGATAGTTCAGTTCTTTTTCCAGGTCCTGCAGACGCAGACTGGTAATTTTATATTCCTTTGCCATAGTAAAGATCCTTTCTCAGCAATAAATTTCCATAGGTTCTTACATTATAGAAGATTTTACCCACACAGTCAAGAAATTTTTCTGTGTTTTTCATCATGACATTGCAAGGCCAAGCCTCCCCCTGGGGGATGTTGCGCGCCGACAGGTGTAACACACGGATGTCGAAACCTGCGCATAGTACGGCCCGCCTCCACCTGGGAGGTCCTTTGGATAGCTGCTCATCGCAACGATCCCCATTCGCCCTGAAACAATCGTGTTTTTTGCAGAAAAATTGCAAAAAACACAACATTTAGTAAAAATGGGGCTTGCAAAACGCAATATCTATGGTATTATTTATAATGAGTAGAAATATTGCTGGAAACAATCATTTCCCCGGAAACATTTTGAACAAAAATAAACGCAAGGAGGACAAATTTAGCAATGAAAACAATGAAGAAGATTTTAAGCATGTTCCTGTGCCTGGCACTGGTCATCGGATTTATCCCCACCTTTACCATGCCCACAAGAGCATTGGGGGAGTCCATCACCGAAGTTACAAGTGTTGACCAACTTACTATCGGTGCACAAGTCATCTTCACCGACTCCGACGGTGCCAATGCAATGGGCGCACAAACTAGCACTAAATACCGTGACAGAGTTACTTTCAATAACTCAACTGTAGTTATTGACAATGTCGCAATCTTTACTGTCGAAGCCGGTAAAACTTCTGGCTCCTACGCTTTCAAGGATGCTGCTGGCAACTATTTGTATTATAGTGGTTCAAGCAATGAGCTTTATAGCAAAACGATGACCTTGGATAATACAGCTTCGTGGACAGTTGCCTTTAATAGCAGCGATATGGTTGTCACTAATGTAGGAAACACCGAACGTGTTCTACAGTATAATTCTTCCTCTCCGCGTTTTGCCTGTTATAAATCTACGCAGGAAAATGTCAAACTTTGGCTAGTTGGAACTGGCAGTGAGGGTGGTGAAACTCCCAATCCTGATACACCTGATCCCGATACACCCGATACACCTGTTACAGGTAGTCAGTTTGTAAAGGTTACCAGCAAACCAGCCGATTGGAGCGGTACATATTTGATCGTCTATGAGGCGGGCAATGTTGCATTTAATGGTGGCTTGACTACGTTGGATGCAACTAGCAATACTGTTGCTGTTACAATCAGTAAAAATACGATTGCTTTTAGCGAAGATCTTTTAAAAGCCTCGTTCACCATTGCAACGTATAGTACAGGGTATTCTATTAAGTCCAATAGTGGACAATATATAGGTCAAGACTCTGCTAAAAATGGGTTGACTTCTGCATCTTCCGAGATGGTAAATACTATTGAATTTAGTGATGGTTCGCCTGTAATTAAAGGCAAAGGCGGATATGTTTTGCAATATAACAAGACCTCTGGTCAAACACGCTTCCGCTATTATAACGCAACACAGCAGGATATCGCCCTCTATAAACTGCAGGAAAATACCGGCTGTGACGGCACAAATCACATCTACGAAAACGGCACCTGCTCCTGCGGTGATGTGGTCATCAAGATGGTCTCCGGCACTCTGCTGTACGAAAACAATATCCAGATCCGCATCAAGTTCTCCCTTGCAGAAACTACGGCAGATGACAAAGGCATGATGATCTTCTCCAATCCCACCGATGCCGCTGCCCACACCAATCCTGTTCTTATGTGTGACTTCTCGTATGACGGAGACAACAATTGTTATTATAGTTACAGCCAAGGCATCGTCGCTAAGAACATGGGTATCTCCGCTTACTACGTGGGCTATGCCAAGTACGGTGACACCTATGTGTACACCGACGTCCTGGAATACAGTCCCAAGATCTATGCGCAGAACATGCTGAACAGCGATACATCTTCCGAAAAGACCAAAAACCTCTGCGCAGCGCTCCTGCACTACGGCGCAGCTGCTCAGAAGTACTTTGACAATAGTCTCACCGCCGAGCAGTTGATGAACTACAATGTGGCCAACCTGCCTGCCTTTACCTACGACGAAACTGTTTTGGGTAATAGCAACTTTAATGTCGAAACCGGCGAAAAGAATGGCTTCACCGTAGCAAGCGCGAATATTCTGTTTGATGATGCCATCACCTATCGTATCAAGTATATTCCCAGTGCTGAGCTCCAGGGCAAGGATCTGAACATGGAGTTCTTCATTGGTGATATTTACTCGGCTGTCCCCATCAACGAAGCGGGCTATGCTTACATTGAACGCAAAGCTCCCAAAGACATGGACGACGTGATCACCTGCACGCCCTACTACCTTGAAGCAGATGGCGTGACAAAGGTCTGCGGCCCCACCCTGACCTACAGCGGTTATGAATACGTCCGCCGTACTATTGAAAACTCCAACGACGCCAACATGGTGGCTTTGGCAAAGGCTTTTGCAATGTACATCGACTGTGCAAATAAGGCATTCGAGAACTAAGCCGCACGAAGTACAGAAAGGAGAATATCAGCATGAAAACAATGTTTACCGATCCTGAAATCGAAGTTCTGAAGTTCCAGATCGCTGATGTGATCACCACCAGCGGTGATCCCGATGAAAACGCAGGCGAGGAAGATGTCTTCCTTCCTTGATGTTCACCATATATTTGGGGGCCAGGCGATACGCCTGGCCCCATCGTTATACAAAGAACAGGAAGATTTAATCTTCCTGTTCTTTTACGAATATTCTCTTCACGCGGCGGAGCACAGCCATGCCCAAATGCACCACATAGCGCACCGGGCGCGTCCAGCACCACAGGCGGCAATACATCCGATAGCCAAAACCGTTCACCGCACAGAACTTCCCCTTACGGTAAAAGCCCGTGACCACTGCCAGCATTTGATCCTGACGCAAGCCCCGTTCATATACAAACTGGTTGTCTCCAATGCAGGTATAGGTCTTCCCTGCCCTTACGATCCTGTGCAGGACAAACTTGCCGTCATCCCGGCGGTACAGGGGCAGATCGTACCTTTTCAATTTCCCCGGCAGGGCTGACAGCACCACCTGGTCACGCCCACCGTCGAGCATGGGGCGCATACTGATGCCCTGGGGGGTGAACTGCACGGATTCCCCGGCGTCCATACGTTCCTGCATCAAAGGCCAAACCTGCGCCAACCGGACTACTGCATCAGGCAAGGAAATCCAACTCCTTCAAGCGTGCAACAAACGTCGCTACGCTCTTTTGTGCCAGTTCTTCGGTAACATCATATTCAGCCAGCAGATCCCGTACCAGGTCTGCCTCCTCCGCACCAACGGCCAGCCGCTCCCACAGGAATCTGCCGGTATCGTTCAGAGTGATCATCATGTCGAAATCGGTCACACCACCCACGGGCAGAACCACCGTCTCCCCGGCAACTGTGCGCAAAATAAATCCATCTTTCAGTTTCATTTCGTTGTCCCCTTATCCAAATCGTTTTTGGGCTTCTTCGCTCATTGCTTTCTGAGACACCCGGGCCGCATCATGGGTAGGGGTGCATTTCAGTTTCCATACAGGAACGGTATTCAGCAAACTGTCCAACAATTCCAGCATCCGTCCCCGAACTTCCGGGCCTGCCGGACGGGCTGTTTGCTCCAGGATCGCCTGCGCCGCCGGGATTCCGCCAAATGGAACGATCTCATTGGTTTCGCCCCGGGTCAGCACGCAAATGCCCCCAAGGGGCGCCCGCATATTGGTGTTCTGAGGGGTTTTCCCGCTCCAGGGAGTGCCATAAGCATACCAACGACCGTCCTCCAGCCTCAATGCAGGCTTATCGTCATTGAGCATGACCACCCGGTCATAACCAAAGGCTTCCCGCCACATGGTCGTATGTGTGGATTTGCCTGTTCCGCAGGGTGCGGAAAACAGGTATGCATAGCCATCCATGACTACACCCGAGGCATGGAGCATCATACCGTCGAATCTCAACAACTGGCGGTAAAAGCTACTGCCTGTGGAAAGATATTCGCAATCGTCCAGGCTTAAATGGGATTGGCGCTCATAGAGCGACTTGGCATCGGAGGTGATGACCATATCCGCATCCCCTGCCGTTTCCGTCAGATACGGCTGTGCCTGCGTTTCTGTGCGACCCCAGGTGTCCATCCGCACCCGAAGCCCAGCAATTAAATAATCTCTTTCCATAGGTTACTTCCTTATTCTACGCTGACCATTTTGGCCAGGTAACTGTCTTCTATTTGCAGCAGGTCCTGCAATGATCCCTGCTCCGCAATTTTTCCGTCAAGCAGGACGACAGCTCGGTCTGCACTCCGAATGGTGGCCATTCTGTGGGCTATGATCAGCACCGTTGTATCGTTCCGCAAAGAACGGATGGTCTGGCGGATATAACTTTCACTTTCATAGTCCAAAGCACTTGTGGCCTCGTCCAGAATGATCAATTTGGGATCACCCATAAGCACCCGAGCCAGCACGATCCGCTGACGTTCACCACCGCTGAGCCGCACACCCTTATCTCCCAATACCGTATCCAATCCTTGGGGCAGTTTCTCGATGAACGGCCAAGCCAAAGAGCGCTTTAGTGCACGGATCATCTCTTCTTCCGTAGCCTTGGGATGAAAACGTAACAGATTTTCCCGAACGGTTGCATTGATGATTAGCGGCTCCTGGGGAATATATCCGATAGCCTTGCGCCATGCGCCCAGGTTCTCTGCATCCAGCGCCACACCGTCCACCAGGATCTGACCCTTTGTGGGTCGCAAAAGGCCCAACAGCAGATCCGCCGTTGTGCTTTTGCCTGCGCCGCTGGGACCTACCAAGGCCGTCACAGATCCGCAGGGCAATGTGAATTGCAGATCCTGCAAGACCGCCTCGCTGGCGTTTTGGTAGGTAAAGCCTACCTGGTCAAAGGTCACTTCCAGCTCAAATGTCAGGGCACCGCTTTGTACTTCAGGCTCCCGAACGCCGCAGGTCAGTTCCCGGATGGAATTGCGGATCGTCTCATAAGCCGGTACATAGGCCTGAATATTTTGCAGTTGCCCTTGCCAAGAGGAAAACACCGGCCAAAGCCGAGAGAATATGTACACCAGCACCACCAGTTGGGCCGTTCCCGTATCCAGGATCAACACGCTGTACACAAACGCTACCGCAATCAGAACCGCTGCAGCAACGGAATAACATAACTGGGGGATCACACGCAGTTGCGTGGTACGCAGGCTGGTATCATAGTATTTTTGGCTGATTTCAGCAAACAGTTCACTGTGGTGATCCTCCACCCCGTAGGCACGGATCTCCTTGATGCTGTTTAACTGATTTTGGGTTTCCCGGTGAAGCTCGCGGTTGACTTCCACCGCTTTTCTCCCGTAGTCCTTAGACTTCTTTTGAAATGGGCGGAACAGGAAAAGAAATCCTGCGCCCACTGCCAATGCTACTAACGTCACCGGAAGGCTCATCCACATAGCGATTGCCAACTGCAAAAGTGCGGAAAACGCAGAAGCAATCAGCGCAATGGTCCACTGCAGGCAGAATCTTGCCTGGCGGCATTGCAAGGTAATCAACTGGATCAGCTCCGGACCCGAACGACTGGACAACGTCTCCCAACTGGCAGCACCAATGGCATTGTAGACATCTTTGCGCATGACCATTTCATAGCGCTCCAGATAGGCATTTTGTCTCACCGTTGCAAAGGCATTCAAAACTGCACGCAACAACATCAGAACAATGAACACAACGATAATCGCCGTTGCACGCTGCAAATATGTGAGTCCGGCAAACGGCTGCAACAAGATTCCCAACGCACCGCTGTCACCAACGGAGACCTCCAAAAGGTCCAACATGGGAACCAGCATAACGATGCTGATAC
The DNA here is from genome assembly GCA_045653245.1 of Faecousia sp. Lineage (GTDB taxonomy): Bacteria > Bacillota > Clostridia > Oscillospirales > Oscillospiraceae > Faecousia. The sequence goes on along the minus strand of JAZOLS010000096.1, from coordinate 16,437 downwards.
TGCTGGCTAGTGCTACACCAATATTCAAAAGCAAGATCAGAAGAAAATTCTTCTGATCTGCTTGCCAGACAGTTTTCAGAATCTGTTTCATATTGCATCCTTTACTTTTTGCATTACTTGGTTGCTAATGTCATACCCTTTGCAAAACAAGGGGTCAATCTACCAGAATCTCATCTGTAATGGACTCGATCCTGTCAGCTATGCGCCTGCCAAGCTTTTTTTCCACAATTCTCATGGCATTGCGCACATTTGGGACGCGCTCGGTCATATTATGGCAATCCGAAATCAAAAGCCCGTCATAATTCTCCAACAGGTCCATTGCGTGTTTTCTCAGGAAAAAGTGGAAAAACGCCTCGGCGCTTACCTGAATTGGATAGCCCATCTCCAAAATTCTCTCAATATCCTTCTTTTTCTGAAGGTGGAAATACCGATCAATATGCGCGATCATGGGGATAATGCCCCGTCGGCCCTCCAAATTGTCCAGTTCCCGAAAGATACTGTCCGTCCAGGGCATGACAGGCAATTCCACCAATAGAGTCTTTGAATTTTGATAGCAAAGCGCCTCTAATTCCGGCCACTGTGTCATGTCCGTAGACCATGCCACTTCCGCGCCCAAAATCAATTGTGGGAATTCCTTGCCCTTCGTTGCTTCTTGAAGTTGTTTCCAAGCAGCATCTCGCCGGACCAGAAAATCAGCAGGGGTTTCCCGTCTTCTATAGAAATGGGGCGTTAGCGCCACTGTATCTACGCCCTGCTTGGCCTGTTCCGTAAGCATTGCCAGGGCATTCTCCACAGTCTTAGCACCATCGTCCATTCCTGGCAAGATATGCGTATGCAGATCCGTCATTGTATTAAGGCTTCCGTTCGGATGCCGCAAAGTCCTGGGGCATCTCGTTGAGCTGTTCGCGGCCTACGTTATAGCCGTAACCATACCGATATCCATTGCGATAATACCGTCCAAAACGGTTATTGCTGCGTGCATATTTCCGGAACCGATACTTACCGTAGCCGCTGGCTGTTTGCGAAGTGACACCATTAAAAACAAATCCAATTACATTCGCACCGGCATATCCCAACTGGTCCATTGCGTGAATCACGGCACCACGCTCCGTTTGATCGGCACGTACCACAAACAATACACCATCACACTGAGACGACAGAGCCACTGCATCCACCACCAAGTCAACAGGGGGAGAATCAAGCAGTACGTAATCGTATTTCGTGCGCATATGCTCCAACAGTTTCTGCATCCGGGCAGAGGACAACAGTTCTGCCGGATTGGGCGGAATATCGCCGGCCAGGAGCAGATCAATACCATGCTCTTCATTGTTGATCACTGCAACCTCCAGGAGGCTGGGATCCATAATCAAGTTGCTCAAACCGGCCGGGGCATTCAGATTCAGCAGTCTGGCCATTCTGGGACGACGCATATCACAGTCCACAAGCAGGACCTTTTTATCCATTTGCCCCAGGGCAATGGCCAGGTTCAGGGAAGTCAAACTTTTACCTTCACTTTGCAACGATGAGGTGATCATAATCACTTTACATCCTTCTTTATCAGCAAGGGCAAAATTCACATTGGTACGAAGGGCACGATAGGCCTCCTGCAGATAAAAACTGCTCTTTGTAGACAGAATATGTTTTCTGTCCTGTTTAATTTTAGAAATACGCTTTGCCTGTGCGGCAGCCTGCTTCTTTTTTTGCTTTTCAGTCATATCGATTTCCCCTCCTTACTCATTATCAGCCGAATAACTGTAATTACTACCGGCAAAATCGCTGTTGAGATCCGGGATCCGGCCCAAAATAGGAAGGTCAAATGTGTCCATCAGATCATTTTCGTCTTTGATACGGGTATCTTTCAGGAACATGATCGTCGCATACAAGACCGCTAACAGCAAACCAATAATCGCACCCAAAAGAAGATTTACAACGTAATTGGGCGAAGAGGGGCTCTTCGGAACTTTGGCAGTGTTGACCAACCGTGCAGAGGTGCCCTCGATCACCTTGGGCCCTTCTACGGGAATCACCTCGGATAACACCGTAGCAATGCGTGCTGCTTTTTCAGGATCCGCATGTGTAACCTTCAAGGTAAAAATAACGGTCTCGTCGATCTGCTCTGTGGAAATCGCATTGCTGACTTCGGCCACAGTATAGTCCGAGCCCAGTTTGCGAACTGCCTTCTCGATAACGGGGTCACTCTTCGCAACGATCATATATCCTTTCACCAGGTGAATGGACGCAGAAAGGTCGGAACTTGTCAGATTATTCTTATCCTCTGTCACGCGGTTATTATTCACGTAAATGGTAACCTGGGACTGATACATGGGTGTGATCAAATACGCAGTAATGCCGTAAGCAATCATAATGCCCAAAAATGCGCACAGCGCCAGCAGTTTCCATCTTCTCAGATATACCTCAAGTAATTCCTGCAGATTGAGTTCAATACCCGACTCTCTTTCATTGGTAATTTCGTTCATATCCTACGCTCCCCGTTATGATATTTTATGTTTACAAAAGAACACATAGATAATTACATAATACTGTATTTTTGATAAAAAGTCAAACATTTTACATAGTAAAATCATTTTTTATAACCACAAAATACCCATTCGCCTATAAAGCCGAATGGGTATCCGTTTTTATGGTTGTAATGCTTTGAGAGCAGCCAAAACCTGCGAGTCCTGCATGGGTTCCAAACCTATTTGATCATTCTCCAAAACCACAGGAATATCCGGTGTCACGCCCACATCTTCAAGGCTTTTTCCATCCGGTGTATAGTACTTGCCGATAGAAAGGCCCACTGCCGAACCGTCCGGCAAGCGAAAAGTGCTTTGAAAATAGCCTTTGCCACTGGTCTTCTCCCCTACTATCACCGCTGCATCATACTCCTCCATAGCTGCGGCAAAAAATTCCGCGGCTGAGTAGGAATTGCCATTGACCAACACTGCCATGGGAATATCTAGACACTTTTCATCAGACCAGTCCGTATTCGTATTCCCGGCATAATCCACCGTTGTGAAGAGTTTTCCCTTGGGAAGCAGGTAATCCAGCACAGCCACCAGTTCGTTAGCATAACCGCCGGGGTTGTTGCGGACGTCAAAGATCAGTTTTTGTGCGCCCTGCGCCAAGAGTTCTTCAATTGCCGCAATGGTTTCCGTGGCGCAATTGCTGTTGAAATTCATAATCGCCACATAACCGATATTCTGTTCCAACATCTGCGCCTGTGCCACCGGCGTACGGATCGCTCTGCGTATCACACCGATGGTCATCTCTTTACCGCCACGCACTACTGTCAACTGTACTGTAGTATTCTCTTCTCCCAAAACCAGGTTTTTGCTTTCTTCCAACGTCATACCGAGAATGGACTGCCCGTCAACCTTAACGATCACGTCATTTACAAGCAAACCAGCTTCTTCTGCCGGGCCTCCTACGGTCACATCCAGCACGCGGATACCGCCGCTTTCCTCGGGTGTGATGGTGATGCCCACACCCACATAAGCATTGTTCATCTGCTCCATATAGGCGGCATACTCATCTGCGGGGATATAGTAACTCCACCTGTCGCCCAACGCACCGACCATTGCGTGTGCAGCAGCATCTTCCAGGGCAGTCTGATCCACTCCCCCAATAAAACGGTCCAGGATCAGTTGTTCCAACACGGTCAGTTTTGAACTTCCCTGCTGACGGTAAACAAAGAAGCCCAGCATCACGGTCACTGTCAGGACAACCGACAGAAGCGCTACCAAAACATACGACAACGTTCGATTGATTCTCTCGTTTTTCATGTAATCACCTCAAGATAAAGGATGCCCACAGCCCCGCAGGGCTGTGGGACAATGCTTATTTTACGTACTGCAAAGGATTCACATACTCATATTTCCCCTTGGAGGGATTGTATTTACTGATACCAAAATGCAGGTGGTTGCCGGTGGATGCACCGGTGGAGCCCACACAACCGATTTCCTGACCTGCCTGCACAAAGTCGCCCACTTTTACATAGGCACGCTTACACATGTGCATGTAGACACTGCGGAAACCGTCGCCGTGGTCGATCACCACATAATAGCCTGCGCTTTCATCTTCCCAAGAGGTAGCCACCGTTACCACACCGGCACGGGTAGCATAAATGGGGGTATGTCCAATGGCAAAGTCAACACCATTGTGCATCTTCCAATAGTGATACACAGGATGCATACGCATACCGAATGTACTGGAGATCCGATTGTAATCACAAGGAGTATACCAGGTAACGCCGTTGACTGTATTGGGCGTCAGGGCCGTGCCGGCACGCCAAATGGTGGTGCTGTTGCCGCTATTGGAGGAAGACGAGGAGGAAGAAGTCGTGGGAGGTACAGAAGTTGCCAACCACTCTTCATACTTAGCCTTGTCATAGTCACTTTCCAACTGCAACAGTTCATCTTCCAGTTTGGACAGGTCGTCTTCTTTTTCTTCCATCCACCGGTCGAACTCTTCGCCTTTGGCACGCAGTTGCACCAACAACTGCTCGGATTCTTTTGCCCGCATATCCAGTTCTGCCTGCTTGGCCGCCAGTTCCTGCCGGCTATCTTGCAGAGCATCCTGCTCCTGCTGCAACACAAGACGGGTCTCCTCCACCAACTTGGCAGCCTCACCCATTTCTGCAATGCGCTTTTCGTCAGCAGCGGCGATCTCCTGGATCATATTCAGTCGGTCCAAAAGGTCCGTAAAACTGTTTGCCTCGAACAGCACATACCAGTATGACAGCGAGCCGTCTTCTTCCATGGCGCGCAAACGCTCCATGTGTTTCTGCTTCATATTCTGCAGATCCTCATTTGCCTTATCCAGTTCCGCCTGTTTGTCGGCAATCATGACCGCATAGGCAGCAATTTGATCGTTCATGCTCTCGATCTGCTCATAGATTAAGCCGATCTGCTGGTCCACAATATTCTTTTGGGCCACGATATCTTTCAGTTCGGACAGATTTTCCTTGCGCTGCTGTTCCAGTTTGTCCAATTCCTTCTGGAGGGCAGCCTGTTCCTTTTCCATCTCGTTGATCTGGTTTTTGATCTCGCTGGAACTTGCAGCCTGTACCTGAGTGGGCACCAACTGCAACAACAGAGTCAGGATCATGACGCCAGCCATCAAACCGGCCAACAAAGATATCCAGAGCTTTTTATTGTTCATTTCAAAGGGTCTCCTTTGTCTTGAGAGGTTTTCTTAAACATCCATAAACTTCCGAATAGAAGTCCAGCTGCCCACAACGCCCACGAAGAGGCCGGCAGCGCAGAAAGTGCTGATCATAGGCAGCAGCAGTTCCTGGAAAGGCACAAAGCTCAGCAATTGCAGCGTATCCACAGAGGCCATCTTCGACAGCACCACGTCATACAGCATCCACAGCAGGCCGAAGGCCAGTGCAGCGCCGAGCATTCCCAAAGTAAAGCCCTCCACCACATAGGGCAGACGGATAAATCCGTTGGTTGCACCCACCATTTTCATAATGGCGATCTCATCCCGACGGTCATACATAGCAAGTTTGACGGTGTTGGAAATGATCAGCAAACTCACCAGCAGCAGAACGCCGATAATCGCAAAGGATGCAATATGCAGAACATCCTGCAATGTGCTAAACCCTTCCGCCAATTCATAGGCCGCGCTGATCTTCACAACGCCTTCCACTTTTTCCAGTTCCGCCACAGTTTCTTTGATCAGACTGTTGTCTTCCAACAGTACCACAAAACGATGACGCAGAGGATTGGCATCCACACCTGCAAAGGCACCGTCACCGCCATGGTCTGCTACAAAGTCCTCCAAAGCCTCTTCACGGGACACAAAGGATGCCTGGAACACATTGTCCACTTTATTGATCAAAGTGCCCACACTTCTGGCCTCGGCATCAGTGTAGTTCTCGTCCACATAAACCATGATTTGGTTGGTTTTATTCAGGTCCTCCACCATGATGCTCAGATTGTATGTTAGGCAGGAGAAACCGCCCACGATCAGCAGACAAGCCACTGTAACGCAGACAGCGGCGACAGAGGCAAACCCATGAAGAAAAATCCCCCGGATGCCCTCTTTTATTAAGTAACCAAGATTATTAATCTTCATGTGTGTAATACCCATCCATTCCGTCACCAATGATCAAGCCGTCATCAATGGCGATGACACGCTTGTGGAAACGTTCCACCAGATCCTTGGCATGGGTGACCACCAACATGGTGGTGCCCAAATTATTAATCTCCATTAGCAAGCTCATGATTTCCAGAGAACGGGCTGGATCCAGGTTGCCGGTAGGTTCGTCCGCAATGATGGTGGACGGATTGTTCACCAACGCCCGGGCAATGGCCAAACGTTGCTGCTCACCGCCGGACAGCTCGCCGGGATGACGGCGGCTCTTGTTTTCCAGTCCTACCAGATTCAGCACATAAGGCACCCGTTCCCGGATTTCCTTCTCCTGGGCGCCGATCGCCCGCATGACAAATGCCACATTCTCATAGACAGTCTTGTTTTGAATCAGCCGGAAATCCTGGAACACGATACCAACAGTCCGGCGAAGATAAGGAATCTCCCGTTTGCGGATCCGCTCCAACGAATACCCATTAACATGAACAGTACCGGAGGTAGGCTTCAACTCTCCGGTAATCATTTTAATTATGGTGGACTTGCCAGAACCGGAAGGTCCAACCAAGAAAGCAAACTCCCCATCCTCAATCTGCATGGACACGCCCTTCAGCGCCCGGTTGCCAACGGAATAGGACTTCACTACATCGGTAAATTCAATCATAGTCGTTCTTCTCCAGAATGAATGTAACCAAATTGTAACACATTGTAACGCGGATGTCAATATCCTTGCGCATCTTTTTGCCTGATTCCAGGCATTTCCAGTGGAAACATGGGTGTTTTTGTAACTTTTCGACTGTTTACAGTTATAAACGGGCCTGCTGCAACGCAACAGGCCCGACAAAAACAAATCAGCGTGCTTCCCGGGAGGAAAGATACTTGCGCACCATCAGCGCCACCTTAAAAACGATGGCGTGATCGAATTCCCGCAGATCCAGACCTGTCAGCTTTTTGATCTTCTCAAGTCGGTACACCAAAGTGTTCCGATGAACAAACAGCTTCCGGGAGGTTTCTGAAACATTCAGATTGTTTTCAAAGAATTTATTAATGGTAAACAGTGTCTCCTGATCCAGAGAATCGATGGAGTTCTTCTTGAATACCTCGCTGAGGAAAATATCGCACAGAGTCGTGGGCAGTTGATAGATCAAACGGCCGATACCCAAGTTTTCATAGTTAATAATGCTCTTTTCCGTATCAAAGACCTTGCCCACATCAATGCCAGTCTGGGCTTCTTTGTAGGAATCCGCCAGGGAGCGCAAATGCTCCGCGATCGTACCGAAGCCGATGACCGTTTTTACAAACAGTTCATTCTTCAATACCTTTTCCATCTCCATAGCCAACTTTTCCAGATCCGCAGCGGTGGTATTGGTTGTCACCTGCTTGACAACCGCCACATCCGTCTCATTGACACTGAGAACAAAGTCCTGGCTTCTATCCGGAAACAGGTCGGACAGAACGTCCACCGTTGCCACATCCGCATGATTGGTCTGCCGAACCAAAAATACCACCCGGGGTGCATCGGTAACGAAATGCAGTTCCTTGGCACGGATATAAATATCACCGGGCAGGATATTGTCCATAATGATATTTTTGACAAACGTACCACGATCATGCTTTTCTTCGTAGAAGGTCTTGGCATCGTTCAGCGCAATATAGGCCATCAGGCAACTGGTACGGGCAGTATCGTCAGTTCCCGCACAGAACACGGCATATTCCAGGCCGCCGTTGCCGCTAAAAATTCCCTTAAAGTACTTCTGATTAAACGGAACCGGGTGCTCAACCGCACCTGCCACCTTAACAGCAGCATCGGGCCAACGCTCGCCCAGCATCGTCATATCCGTACAGGAAATCACGCAGCCATCTCCGTCGATCACGCCAAAGGTCCGCTCGGAAATATCTCTTAATTGAACGATGACATTCTGAAAAACACTGTTAGACATTTTTCAGACCTCCTTTAATCTTTGTATGGTCGCATATTTTACAAAATTACCTAATCATTATACAACCCTTTTGCACAATTTGCAAGCACCTTTTGACATATTATTGCAAAAAAAGCACTTCGTTTTGGATGTATTGCTAAAAAATCAAGGGTTACTCCCCTTCCAACATCCGGATCTCCGTATCTGTCAACAGGCGGACCTGTCCTCTCGGCAAACCCCCCAAAGTCAGATTGCCCTCCTGCTGACGCTCCAAATAGGTTACCGGCATGCCACGGGATGCCATCATACGGCGCACCTGGTGATACTTGCCCTCACAGACGGTAATGCGACTCTGTCCCGGGCCCAGCGGCTCCAGTTTTGCGCTTAAACAAACCGTCCCGTCCCCTAACGTCAGACCGGAAGCGAAAGCCGCTACATCCTCGTCGGTAGCCATACCCTCGTGTTGGGCATAGTAAACTTTCGGCACCTCCTTCTTGGGAGAGATCAGCCGGTGAAGCAAGTCACCATCGTTGGTAAACAGCAAAAGGCCCTCCGTAGCCTTATCCAATCGACCCACAGGATTCAGACCCCTGCCCTGCAAGTCTTTTGGCAGCAGTTCCATGACCGTTCTGTCCTGTTTGTCCTCTGTCGCGGTGATAAAGCCGGCAGGCTTGTTGAGCACCACCACCAAACGTTGCTTGCCGTTCAGCGGCTGTCCGTCCAGGCAGATCGTTTGTGAGGCGGGGTCAATTTTCGCGCCCACATCCTTTTGCACCGCGCCATCCACCGTCACCCGTCCGGATTTGATGATCGGTTTTACTTGACTGCGCGTACCTGCACCGCTATCTGCCAAAAATTTGTCCAATCGTTCCATAATTTCTCCGTTCTATCCTTGTCCAAGAGCGAATAGGCTGTAATGCCAATTCTAATATGGAGGGATTTCTATGCTGGTAATGACCGCAAAGGTCGATAAGAAAAAGATCCTGATGATCCTGGCCGCCGTATTGGTGGCCATCGCAGGCCTCGTCCTGTTGTTCGGCGGTAACGATTCTACACCCACTGCATCCACTGGGGTTGCCAACAACGATGCCCGGGTGGCATTTCTCAAAAGTTTCGGCTGGGAAGTGACTACCTCTCCTGTGGAATCCGGGCAGGTACGCATCCCTGAAACCGGTAACGATGTCTTCAACCGCTACAATGACCTGCAGAAAAGCCAGGGGTATGATCTTTCTGCCTATGCCGGCAAAACCGTCATGCGCTATGTGTATCAGATCAACAATTATCCCGACGCCACCGCACCCGTCTACGCAACCTTGCTGATCTACAAGAACCAGGTCATCGGCGGTGACGTGACGGACACATCTGCCAAGGGAACCATTCGCAGTTTCAAAATGCCCCAGCAAACACCTCAGCCCACTGTTCCTCCGGCAAGTTCCACCCCATCCGAGACGATGCCCACATAACAATGCATGTCATTGCGAGGGAGCAAAGCGACCGTGGCAATCCCCTTAGGTTTCCGCACGATCCGGGGGATCGCCACGCCAGTTTGAGAACCGGCTCGCGATGACCTAAATAAATAGTAACACATTCTTCTTTTCTTGACAAGGCTTGCGCCCTGTGGTATTCTGTAGATAACTTCAAATGGATCTTCAGGGCAGGGTGAAATTCCCGACCGGCGGTAAAGTCCGCGAGCGCAGTGCGCTGAATCGGTGCAACTCCGATACCGACAGTAAAGTCTGGATGGAAGAAGATGCGCATCCTTGCATTTTTATGCCCTGAGTGTATCCACTCGGGGCATTTTGCGAGGTGACGAAAATGAAAAAACGACTGGACACAAAGAAAATGGTGCTTTTGGCCATGCTGGCTGCTGTGGCCTTTATGCTGGTGGCGCTGATCCGCATTCCGGTGGTGCTGTTTTTGAGTTATGAACCGAAAGATGTGGTCATCACCGTCGGCGGTTTCCTGCTGGGGCCAATGGCATCGTTTGTGATTTCTTTCGTGGTTGCGTTGGTGGAAATGGTGACCATCAGCACCACAGGACCTATCGGCTGTCTGATGAATCTGATCTCCAGTACCTGTTTCGCATGCACCGCAGCCTTTGTGTATAAGAAGAAACATTCCCTGAGCGGTGCAGTTTTGGGATTGGTTCTGGGTTCTGTAACGATGATCACCACCATGCTCCTGTGGAACTGGCTGATTACGCCTCTTTACATGACCGGCACTTCCCGTTCGGATATTGCCGCCATGCTCATCCCCGTGTTTCTGCCTTTCAATGCACTGAAAGCCGGCTTCAACAGCGCATTGACGCTAATTCTTTACAAACCCCTGGTGTCCGCCCTGCGCAAGACCGGGTTGATCCTGAAGACTTCCTCCAAATCTGCATCCGCAAAATGGGGTATCTATCTGTTGGGCGTTGCCCTTTTGGCGACCTGCATCCTGCTTCTGTTGGTGTTACGGGGAATTCTTTAATTGCAATGTCATTGCGAACCAGTGACCGATGTCACTGGTGTGGCAATCTCCTCCTTATGATGGGGATTCCCACGCCAGTGTGCGCACTGGCTCGGAATGACATTTTTATTATGTTGTTCAGCGGATCGGCTTGCTTTTTTGGTTTATTATGGTATAATTATACTGAAATTTTATGTGCTCTAAAGGAGAAGTTATGATTACAGTCAGCAATTTGGGTATGCAATTCGGCGGCCAGTGGCTGTTCCAGCATGTAGACCTGCAGTTCCTCCCCGGCAACTGCTACGGCATCATCGGTGCCAACGGCGCCGGAAAGTCCACTTTCCTGCGAATCCTCACCGGCGAACTGGACTCCACTTCCGGATCTATTTCCATTGATCCCGACAAGCGTGTGTCCGTTCTGAAACAGAATCAGAACGCTTACGACCAATACACCATTCTGGATACCGTCATCATGGGCAACCAGCATCTTTACGACATCATGAAAGAAAAGGATGCCATCTATGAAAAGCCGGATTTCTCCGACGAAGATGGCCTGCGCGCCGCAGACTTGGAAGCAGAATTTGCAGAGATCGGCGGTTGGGAAGCAGAATCCGACGCTTCCCGTCTTTTGCAGGGTCTGGGCATTGGCACAGAGCTGCACTACGATCTGATGGAGACCACCGACCCCCGCTTGAAAGTGAAAGTTTTGCTTGCTCAGGCGCTGTTCGGCAATCCCGACATCGTCATGCTGGACGAGCCCACCAACAACCTGGATATTGAGGCCATCAACTGGCTGGAAGATTTCCTGCTGGATTTCCCCGGCATGGTCATCGCCGTGTCTCACGACCGGCACTTCCTCAATACCGTTTGTACCCACACCGTGGATATCGACTACGGCAAGATCAAGATGTATGTGGGCAACTACGACTTCTGGTACGAATCTTCCCAGTTGGTGCAGGCCATGATCCGCAACAAAAACAAGCGCAACCAGGAAAAGATTGAAGAACTGCAACTGTTCATTCAGCGTTTCTCTGCCAACAAATCCAAGGCCAAGCAGGCTACCGCCCGTCGGAAGTTGCTGGACAAGCTGACCGTAGAAGAAATGCCCTGCTCTACCCGTCGCTATCCTTTCGTAGGCTTCCAGCCGGAGCGGGAACTGGGTAAGGACATTCTCACCGTCAACGATGTTTCTGTAACTGTGGATGGCGTAAAACTGCTGGACAAGGTCTACTTTTCCGTAGGTAAGAACGATAAGATTGCCTTTGTGGGTGAAAACGAACTGGCGCAGACTGCCCTGTTCCAAATTCTCATGGGCGAGCTGGAGCCGGACGAAGGCTCTATCAAGTGGGGCATCTCCACCATCCGCAGTTACCTGCCCAAGGATAACACCCCCTACTTTGAGGGCACCTCCGAAGAACTGGTGGACTGGCTGCGCCAGTACTCCGCCAAGAAGGACGATGTATATCTTCGCGGATTCCTGGGCCGTATGCTGTTCTCCAACGAGGACGTGTTCAAGCCCGTCAACGTGCTGTCCGGCGGTGAAAAGGTCCGCTGTATGCTCAGCAAAATGATGCTGAGCGGTGCCAATGTGGTGCTCCTTGACCAGCCCACCAACCATTTGGACATGGAATCCATCCAGGCTGTGAACAAAGGCCTGGAGGCTTTCCCGGGCGTTGTTCTGCTCGCCTCCCATGACCACGAAATGCTCACCTCCACCTGTAACCGCGTTATCGCCTTCCAGCCGGACGGCACCATCGTAGACCGCTACGGCACTTACGACGATTACCTGGAATGGATGGCACAGAATAAGACGAACGGTTAAAAGCGTTGTCATCCCGACCAAGCGAAGCGCGCGGAGGGATCTTCGCACCCGTTTTTATCGAAGCGGTCCGTTAGAGGAGGACGCGTATGTACTACGTCTATATTCTCGCCAATTGGAATGATTCTGTTCTCTACATCGGCGTCACCGGCAATTTACTTCGCCGTTTGTACGAACATCGCCATCATTTAGTAGATGGTTTCAGCAGTAAATACAACATATGCAAACTCGTTTATTACGAAAGTACAAACGACGTATACAGTGCTATTTCCAGAGAAAAGCAACTCAAAAAATGGAGTCGTACAAAGAAAAATGCACTGATTGAAACCATGAATCCCCAGTGGGTTGATCTATCGAAGGATTGGAATTAATCTTTCATGCGTATATCCCTCGACGCGCTTCGCTTGCTCGGGATGACAAACATTTAGGAGTAAATAACATGGAAAAAATCTTAGACATTATTACAGAAAAAATGCAGCAGGCATTCATTGATGCCGGTTATGACGCATCTTTCGGCCGTGTCACTGTTTCCAACCGGCCCGACCTGTGCGAATATCAGTGCAACGGTGCACTGGCTGCTGCCAAGCAGTACAAATGTGCTCCTATTCAGATCGCCAACGCGGTCGTCGCGAAACTGAACGCGGATGATTACAGCATGATCGAAGCGGTCATGCCCGGCTTTATCAATTTGAAACTCTCCGGTCAGTTCCTGCAGAACTACTTGGAGCAAATGCGCACCGCAGAAGACTTCGGTGTGGAAAAGATTGGCGCAGGAAAGACCATTGTGGTGGACTACGGCGGTGCAAACGTGGCAAAGCCTCTGCACATCGGCCACCTGCGTCCTGCCATCATCGGCGAAGCGCTGAAGCGCCTGCACAAATTCCTTGGCTACAACACCATCGGCGATGTGCACCTGGGCGACTGGGGTCTGCAGATGGGTCTGATCATTGCGGAACTGCAGGAGCGTCAACCGGAGCTTCCCTACTTCGATCCGGATTTCACCGGGGAATATCCCGAAACCGCTCCCTTTACTGTGGACGAGTTGGAGGAGATTTACCCCACCGCCTCTTCCAAGAAGGCTGATCCTGAGTTCTCCCACAAGGCTCATCAGGCCACCTTTGAGTTGCAACAGGGCCGCCGGGGTTATCGGGCTCTGTGGCAGCACATTATGCATGTATCCGTCACCGATTTGAAGAAGAATTACGACAACCTAGACGTTCACTTTGAAAAGTGGCTGGGCGAAAGCGATGCTGACCCCTATATTCCCAACATGGTGGCCAACATGAAAGCCAAGGGTGTGGCTGTTCAGTCCAACGGTGCATGGGTCATTCCTGTCACCGAGGAGGGCGATAAGAACGAGATCCCCCCCTGCATCCTCATCAAGTCCGACGGCTCTGCCATCTATGCAACCACCGATTTGGCTACCATGGTACAGCGTATGCAGGACTGGAAGCCGGACAAGATGCTCTATGTCACCGACAAGCGGCAGAATCTCCATTTTGAGCAGGTGTTCCGTGCCGCAAGAAAAAGCGGCATCGTCAATACGGATACCCAGTTGGAGCATGTAGGCCACGGCACTATGAACGGTGCGGACGGCAAGCCCTTCAAGACCCGTGACGGCGGCGTTCTGCGATTGGAAACCTTGATTTCCGACATGACGGACTTTGTCCGGGCAAAGGTTGTGGAGAACCGCATCGTACCCGATGACGAAGTGGAAGCCACTACCCAAAAGATCGCCATGGGTGCGCTAAAATACGGTGACCTGAGCAATCAGCCCACCAAGGACTACAACTTTGATATGGAGCGGTTTGCCGCCTTTGAGGGCAACACAGGTCCTTATATCCTCTACACCATCGTGCGGATCAAGTCCATTTTGGCGAAGTACGGTGCATGGGAAAACCTGCTCATTCAAGCTCCTGCCAATGAGTACGCCAAGGATCTGATGATCGCCATCACCAAGTTCGCTCCCGCCTTGGAGAGCGCCGTAAAGGCATCTGCTCCCAATCTGATCTGTGCCTACATTTATGAACTGGCCGGTGCAGTCAACAAGTTCTACCACGAGACCCGGATCTTGGGCGAGGAAAATGAGGAACTGAAAGCAGGCTACATTGCTTTGATTGCATTGGCAAAGAATATTTTGGAAACTTCCATCGATCTGCTGGGCTTCTCCGCCCCCGAAAAAATGTAAAAAAAGCCGGTTGAGTTTTGTACTCAACCGGCTTTTTGCTTTATACAAGGACAGGCACATCTCTCTTCCCCTGTTCATATAATAGGTCGATGCCATTGAAGAACGGCGCTATTTGACAAATGCGCCACAATCACCGCGTGTCAGATCTTGTCAAAATAGCATAGGATAGAAGGCGCGCAAAATATAAGGAGGGATTGTATTGAACAGATATAATAACTTCGAGGATAGGAATTGCGATTCCCAATTTGATGACAATTCCTGTAAGCGTTATCCCCAGCGAGACTATAATTGCACAGATCGAGAGCGTAATTGCTGCTATACAAACTGTCCTCCGGGTCCTGCCGGCCCGCAGGGACCCGTTGGTCCACGAGGCCCTGCCGGCCCACAGGGTATCCCCGGCCCCAGAGGCCCGGTTGGCCCGCAAGGGCCTGAGGGGGTAGCCGGACCTGTCGGTCCACAAGGGCCTACCGGTGAAACCGGCCCAATTGGCCCACAGGGGCCTGCAGGTATTGCAGGGCCAGCCGGTCCGCAAGGTCCTGCCGGTGTAGCTGGTCCTGTCGGCCCCCAGGGACCTACCGGTGAAGCCGGGCCCGTTGGTCCTCAGGGGCCTGCCGGTTTAGCAGGCCCTGCCGGTCCGCAAGGACCTGTCGGTGTTGCTGGGCCCGTCGGCCCACAGGGTCCTGCAGGGGAAGCCGGGCCCGTTGGTCCTCAGGGGCCCGCTGGTGAGACCGGACCCACGGGTCCTCAAGGGCCTGCGGGTGTTGCCGGGCCTGCAGGGCCGCAAGGCCCTATCGGTGAAACCGGTGCTACCGGTCCGCAAGGGCCCGTTGGTGCGACCGGCCCCGCCGGCCCACAAGGCCCTGTCGGTGAAACCGGTCCCGCTGGTCCTCAAGGGCCTGTCGGTGAAACCGGTCCGATTGGCCCACAGGGGCCTGCAGGTATTGCAGGGCCAGCCGGTCCGCAAGGTCCTGCCGGTGGTGTACTGGGATTTGCAGATTTCTACGCACTGATGCCGCCTGACAATGCCGCAACCGTTGCCCCCGGCACGGATGTCAGCTTCCCCCAGGACGGCCCCAATAGCGGAACGGGTATCGCCCGGTCTGGCCCCGGCTCCTTCACATTGGCTGAGATCGGCACTTACCAGGTACTGTTCCAGGTAAGCGTGGCCGAAGCCGGGCAGTTGATCCTCACCTTAAACGGCGCAGACCTGGCTTATACAGTGGCCGGCCGGGCGGGCGAAACCACCCAAATCGTCGGCATGGCCATTGTGGAAACCACTTCTGCCAACTCTGTATTGACCGTGCGTAACCCCGAGGGAACTGCCCCAGCGCTGACCATTACGCCCTCGGCCGGCGGCACACGACCTGTGTCGGCGCATCTGGTCATCGTACAGCTTCAATGATGCACTAATGTTTACAGCACCATTCCTGCCGGAATGGTGCTGTTTTTTATTCTCCAATCTTCTCGCCGGATCGGGCATTCTGTGTTTTATACAGCTGAGCATAGATGCCACCGGTGTGAAGCAATTCCTCGTGACTGCCACACTCGGTGACCTTGCCATCAGCGATGGACACGATACGGTTGGCCGCCCGGATGGTGGATAGCCGGTGGGCAATAATCAAGGTGGTTCTGCCCTTAGCCAGCGCATCAAATGCCCGCTGGATTTTCGCTTCTGTCACGGAGTCCAAGGCAGAAGTTGCTTCATCCAAAATCAGAATAGGCGGATTTTTCAGGAATATCCGGGCAATAGCAACACGCTGTTTCTGTCCACCGGACAACAATGTGCCGCGCTCGCCAACATAGGTCCGGAAACCGTCGGGCATGGCCATAATATCATAGTAAAATTCGGCCTTTTTAGCTGCTTCCACCACTTCTTCCATGCTGGCATCCGGCTTTCCGTAGCGGATGCTCTCAAAAATTGTGTCTGAAAACAGGAACACATCCTGCTGAACGATACCGATGTTCTG
>JAZOLS010000095.1:0-17518 GCA_045653245.1 Faecousia sp. | reverse complement strand
CCCTCTTTCTCTTCGAGACGAATCATGGATTCGGCGCCTTTCCCAAGAAATGCGCGCAATTGATCGAAGTGGGTCTGCAGGTCGAACTTTTTCGCATAAGTCAGCGCCTTTTCCCGGTTGGGTACGATGTTTTTTAGTTGCTCATAAACCTTGGTGGCATACAAAGTGCCGATGGCGCATTGAATGCCATGAAAATCCGCAGTTGTTCCGAATTCCAGTGAACGCATATCCCAAATGTGGGAGAAGTAGTGTTCCACGCCGGATGCAGGACGGGAAACTTCCGCATAATTCATGGCCAAACCGCCCAAAATCAGGCCCTCAAACACGGCGGCCACGGCGTTTTCGTCCCGTTTCAGAAGCCCGGCGGCGTTTTGCGTACATTTCTGCACAGCGGTGCGGATGAGGGAAGCCACTTCCTTGCAGTAATACTCTCCCGTAATCAGATGACCGATCCGCCATTCGCAAATGCTCACATATTTGGCAAGCATATCCCCAATGCCGGAAATCAGCATCCGCGCAGGGGCATTTTTCAGAATGTCAATGTCGCCGATGACCACATCGGCGCATTTGGTGTTCAGGGATGTTTTCAATCCGTCCACTTCCATGGAAGAAGACTGGGAAGCGTAGCCGTCCATGGATGGGGCGGTTGCGACAATGATATAAGGATGCCCGGTGGTTTTGGCCAGGATCTTGCCAATGTCGTTGATCACCCCGGAGCCGATGCCGATGACGATATCACAAGAGGAATCATAATGCATGACGGCGGAGCCCACGGCTACCTCATCCGGTTTGATGCCGGCAGGGAAAATAAACTGAGAATAATCGATGCCGTTTTCTGTCAGATTTTGAATTACCTGCGCGCCTGCAACGGCAAAGGTGTTTGCGTCTGCCAGCAAAAAAGCGCGCTTACAGCCATACTTCTTGACGAATTCTGCGGTTCGGGACACAGCACCTTTTTTCAGGACATATGCATCCAAGATACCGTTGTGGCGCTTGCCGCAGGTACAGATTTGTTGCCCTTTCAAAATTTCCATAGCATATCCTCTCTGTAGACAGAATTATATAGAAGTATCATACCATACACGGCGCGGTCCGTCAATCCGAAGACGCGCATGTTGCTTTCTGTCGGAAAATGTGATAAAATAATAAAAATATGCGGTTTTTCGCCTGCAGGTTTTTTGGAGGCCATTTTATGGTTGAAGATATGCAAAATAAAAAAAGAACGCCCCTGTGGCGCATATGGCTGATTGTGGCGTTGGTGGCCCTGGCAATCTCTTGTACGGTGGTTGTTGGCGGCGTGGTGTGCCTGTCCGGCCCACTGGTACTGCCGGATTCGGTGAGCATCCATCCCTTGACCCTGGCGGACCGGGCGCAAATTGAGGCATCGGATTTTGTGGAGGGCTTGGAAGGAACAGATATTCAGGTTTCCTTCCAGGAAGAGATGGATATGGCGAAACTTGGGTGGCAGGAAGTAACACTGGTATTTCGGCAGAGTTACAGAACCTGCACCGTTACGACGCAACTCTATCGTTTTCAACTGCTCCCGGCGTTGCGTGTCCAATTGGGGCAGGAGACCAAGGTGGATGCCCGGGATTTTGTTGCAGACAGCAATGTGGGCGCGCAGTTGCTGACACCTCTTACGGAAGGTGCTTGCGGTGTTTTTGAACTGCAACTGCGCTGTGCCGGACGGGAATATACCGTGGAGTGTACCGTCACAGAAGATATCAAGCCCCAGGGCGTGGGCAGGGAAGTTACGGTGGAGGCCGGCGCTATGCCCGACCCTGAGGAATTTGTAGAAAATGTTGTGGATCACACTCCGGTGACCGTCACTTATAAAGAATCTCAGCAGTTTGTGATGGCAGGTCAGCGGACTTTGGTGCTGGTGCTGACAGATCTGTTTGGCAATACGGCTGAGGTAGAGGCCCAGGTCAATGTCATTCCTGCCCGAAACGGCCCTCAGTTTACCGGGTTGGATACGATTTATATGGAATTGGGAACGGCGGTGTCGTATAAGACTGGCGTTACAGTCACGGATGCCCAGGATGGCGATCTGTCTTATTCTGTGGATTCTGGTGATTTTGACAGCAATACCCCGGGACGCTATACCGTGTTCTACAGCGCCACGGATTCCGACGGAAATACCCTCATCATGCCCAGAGCCATTGTGGTGGAGAGCCACATCGGGCAGATCGTCCGGGAAAAGGCCCAGGAAGTGCTGGATCAGATCATCAAACCGGGCATGACCCAGGATGAAAAGATCTACGCTATTTTTAAACGGGTGCATAATTACATGGGCTATGCGTTTACTTCGGATAAAAGCAGTATCGAAAATGCCGCCTACGAGGGCTTTACCAAGTGGTACGGCGATTGCTATACCTACTACGCGATGGTGCGTGTTATGCTGGATATGTTGGAGATCCCCAATTTGGAAGTTGCCCGGGTGGGTGGCAAGAGTAACCATTGGTGGAATTTGGTGCAGTTTGAAGATGGAAAATATTATCATGTGGATGCCATACCCCATCAGATTACGGATATGCAGCATTTTAAAATGACGGAAAGCGTAATCATCGCCTACACCAACAACCCGTCGGTGGCCCGACGCAGACCCAACTACTATATCTACGACCATACGTTGCCCCAATATGAGAATATCGATATCGCGCAGTGACAGGGAGATACTTATGAAGCGTTTTTTGAGTGTATTATTGCTTGTTTGCCTGCTTTTGGCGGCTTGTGCGCCGGTGCAGCAGACTGAGGGGGATGGCTACCCCAAAGACCCTGTGACCGGGGAAATTCTAATCCAGGGCGTGGGCACGGCACAGGAGAATAAGACCAATGACCGGGTGTTTTATCAGGTGTTTGTGGGCTCTTTTTCTGATTCCAATGGAGATGGCATCGGTGATCTGCGAGGTCTGATCAACCGGTTCGACTATCTTAACGACGGCGACCCCAAATCTAGAAAGAGTCTGGGCGTGGAGGGGATCTGGCTGAACCCCATTTTTCTGTCTCCATCGTATCATAAGTACGATACCATGGACTACTATGCCATCGACCATCGTTTCGGCACAGAGGCGGATCTACGGGAGCTGATCCAATTGTGCCACGACCGGGGCGTAAAACTGATCCTGGACCTGGTGATCAATCACACCTCCACGCATCATTTTTGGTTTGACCAGTTCTGCAATGCTCACAAGAATAACGATACCTCCAACCCTTATTACAACTTTTACACCTATGCGGATGCACCCATCGGTGGTCGAACATTCCAGCAGATCTCCGGCTCTGCCCATTACTATGAGTGCAATTTCTCCGGAGATATGCCGGAATTGAACTTTGACAACCCTTTGGTACGCCAGGAAATGGTCACATTGGCCAAGACCTACCTGGATATGGGGGTTGACGGTTTCCGTTTCGATGCTGCGAAATACATCTACTACGGGGAAGAGGAACGCAACGCAGAATTTTGGGATTGGTACATGGCGGAACTTCGGGCCATCAAGCCGGACATTTATTCTGTAGCTGAAGTTTGGGACGCGGATACGGCAACTTTGCCTTATTTCGTCTCCACCAACTGCTTTAATTTCACCATGTCCCAGCAGAACGGGCAGATCGCTAAGGCCGCAAAGGGCGGCAGAGTCAGCACTTTGTCCTACTATATGGAGCAGTATTTGGCCCAGATCAAGGAAAAGAACCCTGATGCTATGCCTGTGACCTTTATTTCCAACCATGATATGGACCGGGCAGCCGGTTTCCTGCAGGTGGATTTCGGCCATGCACAAATGGCGGCGAATTTAGCGATCCTCATGCCCGGATCCACCTTTGTCTATTACGGCGAGGAGATCGGTATGCTGGGCTCCCGGGGCGGTGCCAATACCGATGCCAACCGCCGGCTGGCTATGTTGTGGGGCGATGGGGATACCGTGAAAGATCCCACAGGTGCAAACTATAAGGGCGAGCAGTCGAATGGCACGGTGGCGGATCAACTGGGCAAGGCGGATAGCCTGTACAATCATTACAAAAAGGTGATCGCGATCCGCAAAGTCAATCCGGAGATCGCTTCCGGCACATTTGTTGCTGTGGATGTCCCCGGCACCAAAGCAGGCGGTTTTCTGTCCACCCTGAACGGCAGTACGGTTGCCGTCCTGCACAATACCACCACCGAGCCCGTACAGATCGATCTTTCCGAGTTTGCCGACTTCCCCTGCAAGGCGCTGACCGCCTTCGTGGGCATGGGTGAAGCCACGCTGGAAGGAAATATCCTAACCCTCGCCGGTCAGACCACCGCAATTCTGAGATAAAGCAGGAACAGCACTTGCCTCTCCCTGTGGGAGAGGTGCCCAGTGTGCGCACTGGGTGGAGAGGGCGATGGGATATGCCCTCTCAGTCAAAAATCGAAGATTTTTGCCAGCTCTCCCAAAGGGAGAGCTAAGGAATACCCGAAATTCTGAGATAATGGCAACTAAAATAACGCCCCAGGCGAAAGCCTGGGGCGCATTTTTTGGTTGGCTTAGTAAAGCAGATTCTCTTCGGTTTCGGGGTCGAAGAAGTACATTACCTTGCCAGGGAAGGTCAGATGGATGGGGTAGCCGGTGTGCATCTGATTCCGCTCCTCGTGGGAGAGGTTGACGGTGGGAGTGCGGGCGATGAGCTTCTCGCCATCGGGGGTGCGTACGTGCAGGTGCAGCTCACTGCCCATCATTTCGTTCACCAAAATGGTGCTGTCGATGGTGCTTTCGTCGGAGGTGTTGACCAAAGCAATGTGCTCGGGACGAACGCCCAGGATCACTTCGCGGCTGGTGATGCCCTTTTCTTTCAGCAGTCGGCCGTTTTCTCCGTCCACTTCCATCTTGGCGCCGTAGGGGGTGACATAGTATTGGCCGTTCTCTTCGATCAGCTGGGTGCGCATGATGTTCATCTTGGGTGCGCCGATAAACTCAGCGACGAACAGATTGGCAGGACGGTCGAACACCTCGTCGGGGGTGCCCACCTGCTGAATAAAGCCGTCCTTCATGATGACAATGCGATCACCCAGAGTCATAGCCTCGGTCTGATCGTGGGTAACGTAAACGAAGGTGGAGTCGATCTTCTCCCGGAGGAGGATGATCTCCGCACGCATCTGGTTACGCAGTTTGGCATCCAGGTTACTGAGGGGTTCATCCATCAGGAACACCTTGGAGTCGCGGACCATGGCGCGGCCAATGGCCACACGCTGACGCTGACCGCCGGACAGAGCCCGGGGTTTCCGGGTCAAGTACTCAGTGATGCCCAGAACCTCAGCGGCCTCTGTGACACGTTTGTAGACCTCGTCCTGGGGCATCTTCTTCAGCCGCAGGCTGAATGCCATGTTCTCGAATACGGTCAGGTGGGGGTACAGAGCATAGTTTTGGAACACCATGGCGATGTTCCGGTCTCTGGGCTGCAGGTCGTTGACCACTTCGCCATCGATCTCGATGGTGCCGCCGGAGATGTCCTCCAGACCGGCCAGCATGCGCAGTGTGGTGGACTTACCACAGCCGGAGGGGCCAACCAAAACGATAAACTCCTTATCCGCAATGGCCAGATTGAAATCTGCAACGGCAGGAGTCTGGCCCTTTTCGTAAATCTTTTGTACGTTGGTAAATTTAACAGTAGCCATAATCTTCTCCTCTTATCCTTTGACTGCGCCACCGGTGACGCCTTCAACGTAGTATTTCTGCAGCATCAGGAACAGTGCGGTAACGGGCACTGCCACCACAACGCCACCGGCACAGAACATGGTGTAGTGGGTATTCAGATTGGTCTTGGACAGCCATTCGTACATACCAACAGCAACGTTCATGCCTTCGCTGTTTTCGTGGATGATATAGCTCGCGGTCATAAAGTCCCCCCAGGGAGCCATGAAGCCCATCAGAATGGTGTAGATGACAATGGGCTTGGCCATGGGCATGATCACCTTATAGAAGACCTGGAAGCGTGTGGCACCGTCTACACGGGCGGCCTCGTCCAGGCTCTTGGGAATGGTGTCGAAAAAGCCCTTGGAAACATAGTAGCCCATACCGGAGCTGGCGCAGTAGACGATGACCAAACCCACGGGAGCCATTTCCATGGTCAGACCGGCGTCTGCAAAGACCTTGTAGATCAAAATCATGGTCAAGAAGCCGGGGAACATGCCCAGAATCAGCATAATGTTCATCAGCCCCTGTCTGCCCTTAAAGCGCATACGGGACAATGCATAACTGACGGACAATACGAAGAAAACCTGGAAAAATGCGGTGGCCAGGCCCATGATGCCGGTGTTGAGGAACCATTGCAGGAAGTCGGTCTGTGTGAACAGCTTGATGTAGTTGTCAAAACCGAACTGCTTGGGCCACAGGTAGCTGACCTGCTGAGGGATCTCCACGCGGAAGGACTCCAGCACGATGCCGAAGAAGGGGAACAGCCAGATCACGGTCATCAGGATCAGAACGATATACACGAAGGTGTTGCCGATCCGGCGGCCGGCTGCCACACCAATGGAACGCTTGTTGCGAGCAGGATTGGCGGTTTCGCTTGTAATCTTTTTAGCCATTATTTAAAATCCTCCTCGTTCTTAGTGGACGGGATCACATTGTAAACGATCAGCGACAGGATTGCCACCACCACGAATACAAGGATACCGATGATGGACGCGTAGTAATACTTGGAATCGGTGCTGCCCAGGGTCATCTTGAACAGCCAGGTGATCAGCAGGTCCGTGGAGCCCACAGAGGCGCCACCGGGTGTGCCAAGCTGGGTGTTCAGAGGGTTACCTTGGGTGAGCAGGTAGATAACGTTGAAGTTATTCAGGTTGCCCACAAAGCTGGTCAGCAGGTAAGGACCGGTGACGAACAGCATATAGGGCAGGGTGATGCGGGTGTACTGCTGGAATGCGTTTGCACCGTCGATCCGGGAAGATTCATACAGATCGCTGGGAATATTCATCAGAATACCTGTAGCCATCAGCATGATATAAGGAATACCGATCCAGATGTTAATGACGATCAGCAGGATCCGGGCAGAGAGCTCATGATCCCAGAAAGAGTTGATGTTCATATCCAGCAATGCCTGGGGGAACCAACCTATCTCCAGCAGGAATTTACCGATAATGCCGGAGTCGTCAAACAGCTTGGAAACGTACAGCAGAGAAACGAACTGAGGGATCGCGATGGTCATAACCAGTACGGTCCGCCAGAATTTTTTGAATTTAATACCCTTCTTATTAATGAGGATCGCCACGAACATACCCAGGAAATAGTTGGTGAAGGTGGCGAAGAAGGACCACATCAGCGTCCAGGACAGGATCTCACCAAAGGCGAGGCCCAAACCGCCGGAGCCGAAATCGAAAAGTGCATTGAAATTATCCAAGCCGACCCAGGAGAACAGATTACTGTAACCGTCGTGGGCGGCGTCGTAGCTGGTGAATGCCACCAGAACCATAAAGATGATGGGCAAAACTGTAAAGGCCGCAATGCCGAATACAGGCAAGGCCAGCAGGGTTTTGTGGAACTCGTCGTCCACTAAAGAACGCAGATCGTCCTTACCGCTTTTGACGTTCTTGCCCTGGGCAGTGATGTCCATACAAATGCGGCACTGCTTAACCTGCAGCCGCCAGGTGTAAATAAATGCTACGATGAAAATGATGGTCAACAGGCCGTACAGGAGCACTTTGACAGAGTCATCGCCCGCGTGCCAAACCTCGGTGTCGAAGATGGGATCGTAAGAGGTGCCGCCCTGTACTGTACCGATGGTTGCATCCTTCTGGAACCACTGACCCTTTTGCAGCCAGTAGATACCGCCGCTGGGCAGGAACATGTACGTGATAAAGATCACTTCAAACAGAAGGAAAAACAGGCCGCGCATTACTTGGCCATAATAAAGGTTACCAAAACCAAAGATGAAGAAGGACAGCTTCACTGCCCAATTGCCCTTGGCAAAGGTAGTACCAATGTCCACAAAGAAGTTTTTGATGGAAAGTCCGACATTCTTGAAGAAACCGAGGATTCCGCGCCCCAGTTTTACAAACCAGCCGGGGATGCTGAAAAAGAACAGCGTCAGATTGTACCACAGCCGTTGCAGCTTTGTCAGCTTTAAATATTGCAGATCGCTGAGCTTGGTCATATGCAAACTATATAAACCGGAGTTTATATTCTACCTCCTTATTCCGTATTTCAAAAAAGACATTGCCGGCCCAGTACAAGACGAAACCGCTCTTGTGCATCGGTAAGCAATGCCTTCTGCCAAGGATGGGGTGAGCCGAAGCTCACCCCTGAATCCTCAGTTTGTATTAGTTGGCAGCGATCAGATTGATCACAGCGGTCTGGCCGTCATCAGCAACGACCAGCTGGATGTAGTACTTGCCGTCGGCCTCAACCTTGTAGTTGGGCTTGTCGGTCAGAGGAATGGAGGTGTCGGCGTTGCCGGCATTGTCACCGAAAGCGACCTTCCAACCCATGCCCTGACGGACCTTGAACTCGGTGCCGGCAGTCAGATCGAATGCCTCAACGGAGGTCCAGGTGCCCTTGGGATATTCCTTCATCTCGAAGTCAGTCTGCCAGCCGGTGTCCTTGATGCCGCCGATGACGGTGAAGGCAGCTCTCTGAGCGGGAGTCAGGCTGGTGAAAGCGTTCAGAGCCTTGGTGAAGTCATCCAGACCCTGTTGCAGTTCCGCATCGGTAGTAGCAGACTTAGCAACAGCACCCAGCAGCTTGCCGTTGTCCCAGAGAGGGCTGGCGATCTGGCCTTGAGGAGTAGCGAAAGCACTCTGAGCAGCCAGAGCGGTCAGGGACTCGTTAGCCTTAACAGCCTCGTTAGCCTGAGCCTTCAGGTTGGAGGGACCCCAGCCAAAGCTGTTGAAACGGGCAAGCTGATTTTCTTCGTTGGTCAGGAACTGAGCCAGCATCTGCAGAACGGCGCCGCGCTTGGCGTCGGTCTGAGGCTTAACGCCCATCAGCTTGTAGCCGGAGTAGGAACCCAGCTGGTAGGTCTTGCCGTCAACGGTGAAGGAGGGCAGCTTGGTGGCGGCTAGGTTGTCACCGAAGTGAGCCTTAGCAGCCTCAGCATTCCAGGTGCCGGTGACGATAACGCCGGCATCGGTGAAGATGTCAGCATTGCTGTCGTAAGCGGGGGACTTGGTCAGGATCTGCATGCCCTTCATGGCGATCATGCCCTTGTCGGAGTTAAAGGTGTCGTCCACGGAGGTAAATTCACCATTCGCATCAGTGGTCCAGTTGTGGTGGCAGCCGGTAGCAAAGAAGAAGGAAGCGGTGTACCATGCGTTCTCCAGGGCGAAGCGGAACTTCTTGCCACTCTGCTCGCAAGCTGCGATCAGCTTGGCCATATCCTTAGCATCTTCCTCGGAGATGATGCTCTTGTCGTAGTACATGTAGTAGCCGTTGTCGCTGGTCATGGGGTAGGCGTAGATGTCGCCTGCAACCTTGGTAGCAGCAACAGAGCCTGCATCGTTGTTAGCGATGATGGTCTCCTGAGCAGCCTTGCCGGGTTTAGCCAGAGCAGCAGCCTGCACCAGACGTGCCAGCTGGTCCTGTGCGAAGCAGTACATGTCAGGTGCGGTAGCAACGTCAGCGATGACCTTGGAGCCTGCATCGGCTTCGGAAACGCCTTCGATCTTAGCATTGATGGTGATGCCGGGGTTGGCAGCCATGAATGCAGCGATCTGGGTTTTGAACTGGTCGGCAGCGCCTTCCTTTTCGCTGACCCACATGGTGATGTCGTAGGTACCGGTCAAATCGGTGCCGTTGTCGCCCTGCTCGGCGGGAGCACAGCCAACAAACAGGCCCAGACACATGACAAGTGCCAGTGTTGCACAAAGAAACTTTTTCATGTTCTTTCCTCCTAAAGATAACCGCTTGCGCGGTTTTAATTTTTTTCCATTCCCAGGGGAATGGCGTCTTCATAAAATATACTTGTTCGCGTCTTGCAACGCAACAGATTTTTTCTGGAACAGTTTCCAATATCTTGCACAAAAACGGTGGACTAGTTCTGTGAAAAATGAACACTTTTTACATGGTGTGTTGACTTTGTGAGGAAAAGGGAGTGTGTTCTGGAGAAAGGAAATCGTTTTAAGGTATGCCAAAAAGAAACAAAATACTGTGAAAAAACTTATGAACTGCTATGAATATATAGGAAAGGAATCATAAATAAGCCGGCAGTACGATTTTCTATGGTTGATTTCGCAAGAAATTGGTGATAGTATAAATTAAGAACAACCGGTTGCGGAGGAATGGACTATGGAGAAAAAACAGCATCCCTGCCCCAGTTTTCCCCACTTTATCCACGGCTCGGACTACAATCCGGAGCAGTGGATGGAGGATAAAAAAATCTGGGATGAAGATATGGCTCTGATGAAGCAGGCAAACTGCAACGAAATGACCGTGGGCATTTTTTCTTGGTCCACGTTAGAGCCCAGAGAGGGGGAGTATGACTTTTCTTTTTTGGATGAGATCATCGAAAAAATCGGTGCCAATGGCGGAAAAGTGATCCTGTCCACCCCATCCGGTGCCCGGCCCCGCTGGCTGGCAGAAAAGTATCCCGAGGTGCTTCGCGTGGATGATCAAGGCCGCCGGGAGCATATCCGCGGCCGGCATAACCACTGCTTTACGTCGCCCGTGTATCGGGAAAAGGTGCGGAAAATCAATACGGAATTGGCAAAACGTTACGGCAACAACTCAACCGTCATCGCGTGGCACATTTCCAACGAGTACAGCGGTCAGTGCCGGTGCAATCTGTGCGTCCATGCCTTCCGGCAATTTTTGCGGGAAAAATTCCATGGGGATATCCGGGAACTGAATTGCGCCTACTGGACCACATTTTGGAGTCACACCTACGACGATTTTGACCAGATCGAGCCCCCGGGAGCCTTGACGGAGACCGGTATTCACGGTTTGAACCTGGACTGGAACCGCTTTGTGACCGCTCAAACCATCTCCTTTCTCGAAAATGAGATTGCCCCCATTCGGGAATATTCTGGGTTGCCCGTGACCATCAATATGATGTATGAATTTACGGAACTGAACTATCATAAGGTAGCGGATGTCATCGATTTTGCTTCCTGGGATTGCTATCCCGAGTGGCACAACGGCGATGATGCTGTGATCGCCCAGCGGGCGGCCTTCTGGCATGATCTGTACAGAAGCTTGAAGAAAAAGCCGTTCCTGCTCATGGAAAGCACTCCCAGTCTTGTGAACTGGAAGCCCTATAACAAGCCCAAAGCGCCAGGATTGGATGTGCTGTCGTCTTTGCAGGCGGTGGCACATGGAAGCGACAGCGTCCAGTATTTCCAGTGGCGCAAGAGTCGGGGTTCTTCGGAAAAACTCCATGGTGCGGTAGTGGGTCATGACGGCACAGCGGATACCCGGGTGTTCCGTTCCGTGCAGACCACCGGCAGTATTTTGCAGAAAATTGACGAAATTGCCGGAAGTGCGGTAGATTCCCAGGTGGCGCTGATCTTCGACTGGGAAAATATGTGGGCATTGGAGGATTGCCAGGGCTACGCAAAGGATAATAAAAAGTATTTTGAGACCTGCTATGCCTATCACCGCGTTTTTTGGGAGCGTGGCATCAACTGCGACATTGTTGCTCCAAATGCAGACCTTTCCGGATACAAATTGGTCATTGCACCCATGCTGTATCTGACCGGGAAAGACACTATTTCCAATTTTGCGCGCTATGTGCACGGTGGCGGCATGCTGTACGGCACGTATATGCTGGGTACGGTGGATGAAAATGATCTTTGCTACCTGGGGGGTATCCCGGGGGAAGAATTGAAAGCGGTTTTTGGCATTATCTCGGAAGAGATCGATACCCTTTATCCCGGAGAGCGTCGCCACGCAGGGCAGGAAGGACACGAATTGGCAGATTACTGCGAAACTGTAAAGCTTTTGGGCGCAAAAGCGATCATTTGCTATACGGATGGGTATTATAAGGATACCCCGGCGGTGACCTGCAACACCTGTGGCAAGGGCAAGGCTATTTACCAGGCTTGCCGGGATACCGACAGTTTGAAAGAAAAAGTTCTTTCTGATCTTTTGGAGCAGTTGGGCATCGATTCGGTGGTAAATGCGCAAGCGCCTTTACCCCATGGCGTTACAGCCCACAGCCGGACTGACGGCGAGCACACCTATGTGTTTGTGGAAAACTATAGGAATGCGGAAGCGCCTGCAATTTTTCTGCGTGAGCCCATGGAGAACTTGCTCACCGGGGAAGTGACGGATTGTTGTACGTTGCCCCCATACGGCTACGGCATTTTTAAAAAATAAGGAGAACCTACCTTGAAAAACTTTGGTTTTACCCATAAAAGCGGCATTTTGATGGCGGTGAGCAGTTTGCCGTCAAAGTACGGCATCGGCTCTTTCGGCAAGGAAGCCTTCCGATTTGTGGACTTTTTGGCGCAGACCGGGCAAGTTTGCTGGCAGGTGTTGCCCCTGAATCCCACATCCTATGGGGATAGCCCCTATCAGTCCCCGGCATCCCGGGCAGGCAACCCCTATTTTATCGATCTGCCCACTTTGGCAGCGCAAGGCCTGCTGACCCAGGAAGAACTGGTGGAAAATGCGCATGATACTGCCCGGGTGGATTACGGTTGGCTGTTCGAAACGAGATATCCTTTGCTGAGAAAGGCATTTTCCCGTTTTTCACAGGACGACGCATTTCGTGCTTTCTGCCAGAAAGAGAGCGTGTGGCTGAAGGACTATGCTCTGTTTATGGCTTTGAAAGTCCACTACAGTTACCGGCCTTGGACCGAATGGGAGAAAGAACATAAAAATGTGGAAACTGCCCGGGCCTGTGCAGAAGATTTCCGGGAGGAGATGGCCTTTTGGCAGTGGGTGCAGTATGCATTTCGCTCTCAATGGGACAAGCTTCACGCCTATGCCGGCCAAAAAGGCATCTCCATTATTGGTGATATGCCCATCTATGCCGCCCACGACAGTGTGGATGTGTGGCGGGCAAGAGAGCAGTTCCTGTTGAATGAGGATGGCCAGCCCGTAGTGGTTGCCGGATTTCCTCCGGATGGCTTGACCCCGGACGGTCAGTTGTGGGGCAATCCCATCTACAACTGGGAGTGGATGAAACAGGAGAATTTCGCCTGGTGGATTGACAGAATCCGCGCCAGTTTTGACTTGTACGACATTTTGCGCATCGACCATTTTATCGGCTTTGAAAACTATTACGCCATTCCCTGGCCCAGCCAAACCGCCCGGGGCGGTGTATGGCATAAAGCACCCGGAATGGAACTGTTCGGGGTGGTAAAAAAAGAACTCCCGGATATCAAGATCATTGCAGAGGACTTGGGCATCGTTACCGATGAGGTGCGAAAATTGTTGGCCTTTACCGAATTTCCAGGCATGAAGATGCTCCATTTTGCTTTCTATGAGGATAATAGTGACAATCTTCCCCGGCGGTATACTTCCGACAACTGGGTGGTCTACACCGCATCCCATGATTCCGATTGCACCGTCAGTTGGGGCAGGGGACTGAATTCCGAAACTATGGCCCGTTTCCGAAGAGAATGCCCCCGAAAGAAAGGGCAGAGCATCACCCGGGCGTTGATCGCTTTTGCTATGGGAAGTCGTGCGAATCTGGCTATGGTGCCTATCCAGGATTATTTGGAATTGGATAACGAATCCGGACGGATGAATATTCCGTCCACAGCCCAGGGCAACTGGAGCTGGCGCTTGGATGCGAATTATGCGACATCCGCATTAAAACGGAGGATTTCCGGCGTGACCCGGGAAAATGGTCGGTTTGCCACGAAATAAAGGAGGACTGACTTTGAAAAGAATATTCAAAAGCGGTCTTTCGGTAATGCTTGCTTTGACGCTGTTGCTTTCTATGGCAGCCTGCGCATCCACACCCCAGGATGATACCGGCGCACCATCATCGTCGGTGCCGGTACCGGAATACTTCCTGCCCCCGGAAGATGGCTACAATCAGGTAACTTTCTACTGGAAGCACAGTTCCGGCATCGAAAACTGCGATATCTGGATCTGGTGGGCCGGCAAGGACGGTACAGGAAACGTATTTTATCCGTGTGAGTACGGCGGTAAAGTGGTAGTGAATGTGCCGAAAATATTGGCCAGATCGGTTTTATCGTTCGCAGGAACTGCTCCGATCCCGGCGGCAGCAGTTGGGGCAATGCCACCAAGGACTATGAGAGCGATCGCTTTGCCATCATCACCGGAAAGGAAACGGTCATTTACCTGAAATCCGGGGATGCTAATCAGTACATCAGTAACGACGGAGGAAAAACTTTGGAACGCATTCGTGATTTCAGCATGGCAGGTATGGTGGACTTCAACACCATCCAGTATTTCGTCACCCCTGCCACAACACTCAACACTTTGGAACAGATCAAAGTCACCCAGGACGGAAAACAGATCAGCATTCGGTCTGTTGACGCTTTGGACAAAGCTGCTGCCAACGGCAAGATCACCCTGACAGAAAAACTGGATCTTTCCAAGGTCTATGAGGTGGAAATTGAGGGCTTTGGCAAAAAGACCGTCATGCCCACCGGCATTTTCGACTGCCAGGAATTCCTGGATAACTATACCTATGACGGTGACGATCTGGGCGCGGTAATCAAGGGTAAGAATACTACCTTTAAGGTGTGGGCACCTACCGCATCTGCGGTGAAACTGAATCTCTTTACCGCCGGTAACGACTGCGAGGCCTTTGCAACGGTAGATATGGTCAAGGGTGATAAGGGTGTTTGGGAGCATACGCGCACCGATTGCGGTCATGGCATCTACTACACCTATACGGTTACCACCGTCTTGGGTATCAACGAGACCACAGATCCTTATGCCAGGGCGGCCGGTGTCAATGGTGACCGGAGCATGGTGGTGGATCTGAGTAAGACCGACCCCAAGGGTTGGGGAAAGGCTTATGATTCCGGCATTCAGACCTATTCTGATGCGGTCATTTGGGAAGTCCATGTCCGGGATTTCAGCAACAAACTGACTCAGTCCAAGTATCCCGGCAAGTATCTTGCCTTTACCGAGCGAGGATTGACCAACAGCAATGGTATTCCGACAGGTGTGGATTATTTGGTGAATTTGGGCGTGACCCATGTGCATCTTCTGCCGGTTTATGACTACGCAACTGTGGATGAAACCAAACTGGACACCCCACAATTCAACTGGGGTTACGATCCCAAGAACTACAATGTACCCGAGGGCAGTTACAGCACCGATCCTTACCATGGCGAGGTGCGTATCAACGAGTACAAGCAGATGGTACAGGGGTTGCACAATGCCGGACTGGGCGTTGTGATGGACGTGGTGTACAACCACACCTATGATGCTAACAGTGCATTCCAGAAGATCGTGCCCTATTACTACTACCGCTACACCTTCACCGGCGCAAACCCCAGCGCCAGCGGCTGCGGCAACGATACTGCCTCTGAGCGGTATATGTTCCGCAAGTTCATGGTGGACAGCGTCCGTTACTGGGCAGAAGAATACGACCTGGACGGTTTCCGCTTTGACTTGATGGGGTTGCACGATGTGAAAACCATGCAGGAGATCGAAAAGGCTGTCCATGCAGTCAACCCCAAGGCGCTGATCTATGGCGAGGGTTGGACCATGGGTGCTACCATTGATGGCAGTGATCAGGCAAATCAGTCCCACATCAACAAGATTCAGCCCAGCCAGGGCGCAGCCGGCAGTGTTGCGGTGTTCAATGATGTGATCCGCGACGGCCTGAAAGGCAGCACCTTTGAAACTATGTCCCAGGGCTTTATCAGCGGTGCGTACGCGCTGAACCGCAGAAAGATCGAATTTGGTATCATGGGTGGCGATACCATTGGCGCTACCTGGACTGCAAACGGCAACATGGTCATCAACTATATGAGCGCCCACGACAATCATTCTTTGTGGGATAAGCTGCTGCTGTCCAACGCCAGCAATACCGATGAACAGCGTCTGGCCATGAACAAGTTAGGTGCAGGTATCATCATGGTGTCCCGGGGCACACCTTTTATGCAGGCAGGTGAAGAGATGTTGCGCAGCAAGGATGGCGATGAGAACAGTTACCAGTCCAGCGATGAGGTCAACAACATCAGATGGGATCTTCTGACGGCAGATTCCAAAGAGTATGCGACCATGCAGTACTACAAGGGATTAATGGCTATGCGTAAGGCCTACAGCATCCTGGGCCGTGACGGCAGTGTGACCATCACCTTCGACAGTTTCGGCTCTGACGGTATGGTGGTCAAGTACCAGGCCACCAATGGCGATAAGGCGTTGGTGCTGATCAATCCCACGCCCCAGGCATTTCCCTATACCCTGGAGGGGCAGTGGAATTTGGTCGCAGACGGCGAGCATGCCGGCGCTGAGGTGCTGGCGGAGGAAACCGGCAGCATCCAAGTAGCTGGACGCACCATGCGCGTATATCTTGGAAAGTAAGCACTTATGAAACTTGGCTCCCCCTTTGGGGGAGCTGGCAAAAATCTTTGATTTTTGACTGAGAGGGTGTAAAAAACTGCCCTCTTCGCCCAGTGTGTACACTGGGCGCCTCTCCCAGGGGGAGAGGCAAGGAAATGTTTAAAAGAAAAAGGCAGACAACGGTCGTTGTCTGCCTTTTGTTTATGGAATTAGGAATTAGAACAGGCCGGAAACCTTGCCGGTCTCGGTGTCCACATCCACGCGACGGTATGCGGGGTCAGCAGCAGTACCGGGCATCATGGAGATGGTACCAGCCATGGGGCACAGGAACTTAGCGCCACCGTACTCCAGAATGTCGCGGACAGCCAGACGCCAGCCGGTGGGCACGCCCTTCAGAGCGGGGTTGTCGGACAGGGACAGGTGAGTCTTAACCATCATGGTGCAGTAGTCAGCGTACTTGGGATCAGACTCAAAACGCTCTGCCTTTTCGGTAGCCAGGGGCAGCCAAACAACGCCGTCAGCACCGTAGACTTCCTTGGCGATCCGCTCAACGCGCTCACGCAGAGGCATTTCCAGATCGTACAGGAACTTGATCTCGTTCTTCTGCTCACAAGCCTCAACAACGACCTGAGCCAGCTCAGCAGCGCCTTCGCCGCCGTAACGCCAGTGGTTAGACTCTGCGCAACGGATGCCGCGCTCAGCACACAGTCTCTTCAGCAGAGCAACTTCTGCGTCGGTATCGGTGTAGAAACGGTTGATACAGACAACGGGAGTGATGCCGGACTTCTTGATGGTGTTGACATGGTGGAACAGGTTGCAAGTACCCTTCTCCAGCAGCTCCAGGTTCTCTTCCTTGTACTCCTTGGGCAGGGGTGCGCCGGGAGTGACCTTCGGGCCGCCGCCGTGCATCTTCAGGGAGCGAACGGTAGCAACCAGAACGGAAACGTTGGGAGTCAGGCCGGAAAGTCTGGTCTTAACGTTCCAGAACTTCTCGAAGCCGATGTCAGCAGCAAAGCCGGACTCGGTTACGTGGTAGTCAAAGAGCTTCAGAGCCAGACGGTCACCGATAACAGAGGACTGGCCGATAGCAATGTCCGCAAAGGGACCGGCGTGGATCAGCA
>JAZOLS010000094.1:0-3763 GCA_045653245.1 Faecousia sp. | reverse complement strand
AGCAGCGGCTTCCTTGGGGGCTTTCCAGTAACCCTTCAACACATCCAGCAGCTTCTTCACAAAACCATTACCGGCAGGTGCTGCAGCGGGAGCAGCTGTTGCAACAGGTGCAGCTGCCTCAGGTGCAGGAGCGGCAGCAGGCGCTGCCTCGGGTGCATGTGCCTGACATGTGCAGACCTGGCCCTCTTCCAGGGGGGAACCACAGAATTTACAGAATTTTGCCATAATTTTTATCCTCCTAAAAATATGTTATTCACTGACTTCAATGTTCAGATTATAACTCTCAATAAACGCAGCATACACACCTTCATAGGCATCATAGCCTCGTGCCTCTGCATAGCCATCACGTGTATACAGCGTGCCGTCCGCATAAACCGCCACGTCGCCGTACTGTACTGCGAAGTAGTACAGTGTAGGCGTGGTGATCTCATTGTCGCTGATGGTTACAGTAAAGATCATCCAAAGATCGTTCTTATCGTAAGAAGATGTGCTCTTAGGGGTACTCAGAACCAGCTTGTACAGTTTGATATCCTCACCGATGGTCTGATTGCTGTAACTACCAAAATAAGTACCGTGAACTGCTCTGGACCAATTTTCATTCAAATAATCCAAAACGATCTGCTTTGCTTCTGCTTCCTTTTCAGCACAGTCCTTGATCTCAGACAGCGTAGTAACATAGGTAGGCAAATTGGAAACTGTGATTTCCTGCTCAGTAGCTGTGATCTTGATGCCATTTTCCTGAAGCGTGTAATTGTTAGAATCCGTCTTCAGAACGATCTTATCGTCGTTGGACAGACCCCAGTCGTCATTGACCCACACGCTGGTTCTGGTGAAATACTCGCCGTCTTTTGTCCATTTGCCGGTCTTTAGATCCACAACATACTCGCCAACCGTCAGTGTCTCCTGAGTCGGTGTCACAGTTGCAGTTCCGGAGCCATCGATGCCCTTAAATTCCACCTTATAGTACTGCAGCAGATCCACCTTGGTGGTTTCCTTCAGACCGCTGACAGTGTATTCCTTTTCCAGACCGACCAGCTCCACGCCTTCGCGCACCAAGACATCAGCGGATATATCCAGCTTGGCTTTCACAGTGTTTCCGTTTAATACGTCACTAATTTCCCCGTCCAGGTAAGGCCAAATGGAAGAGCTGTAACCGTCGCCATCCGTCCAGCGGATGCGGCCTTCACCGGCCTCCATCTCAAAGGTGATATCTCCCACCTTTTCGGAAGCCGTCTTGTTGCAAACCAGCTTCACACTGCCGTAGCCGTCGTACCCCTCTGCCTTCAGATCAAAGTAGGACAGTACATCGAATTTAGCGACGGGCTTCAAGCCCTCTACCGTATATTCAAAGGTAGTATCCTTGATGGTCAGGCCCAGCTTTTCTGCCATGTCCTCATCACACTCGATGGTAAAGGTAATCACATCGCCGTTGGCCAGCTTATCGCTGGATTTGCCCTCGGGCAGCTCATAGCTGATCGCGATGGACTCCACCAATTTTTGTGCCTTCTTCAGATTGTCGCGGTAATCCTTGGAAACGTCGCTCTTGTCGTAGCTCAGGAAATACTCGTCATCGTCACCGTCACCGAACTCTTTGCAGTCCTTATCACCGGCGGCGCGCAGGCCGAAGGAGACATCGCCGAAATCATAGGACATCTGGCCGTAGCCGTCGTAGCCTTCCATGGTGATCTCCAGATAATTCTTCATGGATACCTGCTTGCCCAAAATGCTGAACACGATGATAAGCGCAATAGCGATTACCACCACAGCACCAGCAATGGGGAAGATCAGCTTATTCTTCTGATGGATGGCCTTGGCCTTTTCCACCAGAGAAGCAAAGGTCAGTTTTTTTGCAGGCGCAGCCGCTGCCACAGGTGTAGCTGTTTCTACAGGTGCGGCGGGTGCAGGCGCAACCTCTACCCGGGCGCCGCAATTCTCACAGAATGCAGACCCGTCCGGAATCTGTTTACCGCAGTTTTCACAAAACATGGTTTCTACCTCCAGATCGATATAGGGATTGTATTTCCGTCACGGAAATTTGTACTTGCTACATTGTACCATACGCTCCGACAAAAATCAACAGACTGTGAACAAATAATTAATAAACGCCTTGAATTCTTCTCACTTTTTCCTCTTTTCTTCTTTACATTAGACCGCAAAGCGTATACAATATTAGAAATGCTGTACAGGAGGGTTCCTATGCGAATCGTAGTCAAAATCGGCACTTCTACTCTAGCCCATCCGTCGGGGCACCTGAACATCCGTCGGGTAGAAACGCTGTGTAAAATTATGAGTGATATTAAAAATGCCGGCCATGAAGTTATTTTGGTATCTTCCGGCGCCATTGGCATGGGTGTGGGGAAATTGGGCCTGCGCCAGCGGCCTACAGATATCCCCTCAAAGCAGGCAGCCGCCGCTGTGGGGCAATGTGAGCTCATGTATACATATGATAAACTCTTCAGCGAATATCACCACACCGTTGCCCAATTGCTGATCACCCGGGATGACACCGCCAACGAAAAGCGGCGGGGCAATTTTATCAATACGCTGAATCGTCTGCTGGAACTGGGCACTTTGCCCATCATCAACGAAAACGACACTATCGCCACCGACGAGATCGTTATCGGCGATAATGATACCCTGGCTGCTATTGTGGCACAAAGTGTCAATGCTAACCTTTTGGTACTCCTGTCGGATATTGACGGTCTGTATACCGCCGATCCCCACAAGGACAAAAATGCAGTCCTGCTTCAGCGGATCACAAAGTTGGATGAAAAGATCCTGGCTTTGGCCGGGGTCAGTTCCACCACCCAAGGTACGGGCGGTATGGTCACCAAACTCCATGCAGCAGAAATTTGCCTTGCCTGCGGATGTGATATGGTTATTGCCAACGGCAGCCGCCCGGAAAATCTCTATGACATCCTGGACGGCAAGGCTGTGGGCACTACCTTTTCGGAGAAATGCGTATGATGGAAATGTTACAAAATGCCCGGGCTGTCAAATCGGACATCGCCCGGCTTACAGAAGCACAAAAAAATACAGCTCTTCTTGCCATGGCAGATGCGCTGATGGCAAATACCGATGCCATCCTGGCCGCCAATAGCCTGGACTTGGAAGCCGCCAAAGATACCATTTCCACCGTCATGCTGGACCGCTTGCGCTTAACTTCCGAGCGGATCGAGGGTATGGCTAAGGGCATCCGGGAAGTGGCAGAACTGCCCGACCCAGTGGGCCTGTTGCTGGATGAACATATTCGGGCCGATGGTTTAAAAATTCAAAAAGTTGCTGTTCCCATGGGTGTCATCGCCATCATTTACGAAAGCCGGCCCAATGTCACCAGCGATGCCGCCGCATTGGCACTGAAAAGTGGCAATGTGTGCGTCCTACGGGGCGGCAAAGAAGCCTTCCGCAGCGCCAATGCCATTGTCACCGCCCTGCGCGCAGGTCTTGCCAAAGTCGGCATCCCGGAAAATGCCATCAATTTGGTGCAAGATACTTCCCGGACCAGTGCGACTGCTTTAAGGACCGCCAACGGCTATGTGGATCTGCTGAACCCCCGTGGCGGTGCAGGACTGATCAACGCCTGCGTGCGTACCGCGACTGTACCTTGTATCGCCACCGGCACGGGTATCTGCCATGTGTATGTGGAAAAAACCGCCGATCTCGATATGGCATTGAAGATCATAAAAAATGCAAAAACCAGCCGTCCCAGCGTGTGTAACGCAGAAGAAGTATTGCTGGTGGATCGGGTCATTGCCCCCACTTT
>JAZOLS010000093.1:0-4040 GCA_045653245.1 Faecousia sp. | reverse complement strand
GGCCGGCTGTGGCGATGACCACATCCGCAATTTGAATATCCGATAATCGTTCTGGGTCCATAGTTAAAGTCCTTCAGTGACGGTGAGTATTTCCGGCTCGCCGTCGGTGATGAGTACAGTATTTTCATAGTGGGCCGAGAGCTTTCCATCGGCTGTGACTGTGGTCCATCCATCCTTGAGGACGCGCACGTCAGCGACGCCCGCATTCACCATAGGCTCGATGGCCAGGGTCATTCCGGGGATCAGCCTGGGACCACGACCGGGTGCACCAAAATTCGGTACTTCCGGTTCCTCATGCAGTTGTGCACCAACGCCGTGACCTACGAATGACCGCACAACCGAATAACCGTTAGACTCCACATACGTCTGAATGGCGTGGGAGATATCGGACACTCTGTGTCCGCGCTTCGCAAAGCGGAGCCCTTCAAAGAAGCTCTGCTTTGTGACATTGATCAGCTTTTCAGCTTTGGCGCTGATGGCACCGCAGGGAAAAGTTGCTGCGCAATCGCCATGAAATCCCTTATAGTACGCACCCACGTCCACGGAGACGATATCCCCTTCCTGCAACACGTAGCCGCCGGGGATGCCGTGGATCACCGTATCATTGACGGAGATACAGACACTTGCAGGGTAGCCGTTGTAGTTCAGGAACGACGGTTTCGCGCCCTGACTTACGATATAATCGTAAACGGCCTTGTCGATC
This sequence comes from Faecousia sp., assembly GCA_045653245.1. Lineage (GTDB taxonomy): Bacteria > Bacillota > Clostridia > Oscillospirales > Oscillospiraceae > Faecousia. The sequence continues at coordinate 3,337 of JAZOLS010000093.1, read as the reverse complement.
TGCTTGGTGGAAACGCCGGGTCTTACCATTTCCCCTGCCAAAGCACGGGCTGCCGCGGTAATTTTACAAGCCTGGCGCATAATCGCAAGCTCACGCTCATTTTTGATTGCTATCATACTTCAACCCCAATTGCCTTCAGGATGTCCCGGTTGGCACCCTCAATGGACTGATTGCCTTCCACCAAACGAAGGGTTCCTTGCTTGGCGTAGAAGTCCTTGAGAACCTCCGTCAGATTGTGATAAACCTCCAAACGATGACGGACTGTTTCAGCCGCATCGTCCTTTCGGATCATCAGCTCACCCTGGCAAATATCGCAAATGCCTTCGGCTTTCGGGGGATTGGCAACCATGTGATAGCTGGCACCGCATTTGCTGCAGACCCGCCGGCCGGTCATTCGGCCCTCGATCACATCATCGTCAATCTCAATAGAAATCACATGGTCAATGTGGATTCCTCTTGCTTCCAGTGCCTCAGCCTGGGCCAGTGTGCGGGGCACACCATCCAAGATAAAGCCGTTCGCGCAGTCATCCTGGGCTACCCGTTCCGCAACGATGTCAAGAATGACATCGTCGGGAACCAGGGAACCTTCGTCCATGATTTTCTTAACTTGCTGCCCCAGTGCAGTGCCATTTTTCATGGCCTCACGGAGCATATTCCCGGTAGAGATGGCGGGGATGGAGAGTTTCTGTACCAGAAGCTCTGCTTGTGTCCCCTTTCCGGCGCCGGGAGCGCCCAGTAGGATCAGATTCATCCTGCCAGTCCTCCTGCTTAGTCCAGGAAGCCCTTATAGTGACGCATCAGCATCTGAGCTTCCAGTGCCTTCACAGTTTCCAGTGCAACGCTGACCACGATGATTACGGAAGTACCGCCGATTGCCAGAGACTGGACAGAGGGCAGCAGATTGCCGGCAATAATGGGCAGCAGTGCAACGATGCCGAGGTATACAGCACCAAATACAACGATCTTGTTGATAACCTTCTTGATGAAGTCGGAAGTGGGCTTACCGGGGCGGAAGCCGGGGATAAAGCCGCCGTTCTTCTTCAAGTTGTTGGCGATCTCAACAGGATCATACTGGATGGATGCATAGAACCAGCTGAAGAAGAAGATCAGCAGGAAGTAAATCAGCGCATACAGCCAGCTGGTTGAGCTGAACACATTCTCATACCACCAACCCTTGGTCCATCCACCAAATGCGCAGATGGTAGCGGGCAGAGAGCAAATGGACTGTGCAAAGATCACAGGCATAACACCGGTCATACTCACCTTGATGGGCAGATTGGTGTTCTGTCCGCCATAGACCTTACGGCCAACTACGCGCTTAGCATACTGGATGGGGATACGGCGCTCAGCATCGTTGGTGAAAACGATCAGCACGATCAGAGCCAACATACCTACAACAACCAGGATGATGTGCCACCAAACCATATGAATGGTGGTGTTCAGCATCGCGGGCAGACGGGAGATGATGTTCGCAAACAAGATGATGGAAATACCATTTCCGATACCGTGCTCGGTGATCTGCTCACCCAGCCACATAACAACGGAAGAACCGGCAGCAAAAGCCAGAATGATGACCACTGCGTTCAGGAAACCGGTCTCGGTGACGATTCCTGCACCGGAGTTGACGAGCATCATGTAATATGCCCAACCCATCAGCAGACCCAAAGCCACAGTCGTGATTCGGGTGATCATATTCAGCTTCTTCTTGCCTTCTTCGCCGCCATCCTTCTGCAGCCGCTCCAGAGCAGGAATTGCAATGGTCAGCAGCTGGATGATGATGGATGCGTTAATGTAGGGCTGGATGGACAGTGCCAGAACGGTTGCCTGGGAGAAGGCGGAACCGGACATGGCGTTGTACAGGCCCAAAATGGTATCAGACAGGGTGGTGTTAAAGTAGCTGGTCAGTGCATCCACGTTGATGTAGGGCACCGGAATCACGTTACCGATGCGGTACAACAGCATGATCAGCACAGTAAAGATCAGCTTCTTGCGCAGTTCGGGGATATTCCAAGCGTTTCTAAGCGTAGTAAACACTTAAATCACCTCGGCCTTTCCGCCTGCCTGCTGGATCTTTTCCTTTGCAGACTCAGAGAAAGCCGCTGCTTTAATAGTTACTTTCTTGGTCAAGGTGCCGTTGGACAGGACCTTCAGACCATAGGGACAGTTGGAAATGATACCCTTTTCAATCAGCGCAGCAGCGTCGACCACAGCGCCATCTTCAAAACAGTTCAGTACAGCCAGATTGACAGCAGTCAGAGGCTTAGCAAAGATGTTGTTGAAGCCACGCTTGGGAACACGACGAACCAGAGGCATCTGGCCGCCTTCAAAACCGACGCGGACCTTGCCGCCGGAACGGGCCTTCTGACCCTTGTGGCCACGACCACCGGTCTTACCGTTGCCGGAACCGATACCGCGACCCTTCCGCTTGCCCACCTGAGTGGAACCCAGGACAGGAGAGAGTTCATGCAGATTCATATTCTGTCTCCTCCTTATTCTACTTCGGTAACCTGCAGCAGGTAGCCGATCTTGGCGATCTTACCGCGGGTCTGAGTGTTGTCCGGCTGGATGGTTGTCTGGCCGATCTTACGCAGGCCCAGACTCTCAGCAGTCGCAATGTGCTTTTCCAGACGGCCGTTCAGGCTCTTAACAAGAGTAATCTTCAGATTTGCCATGTTAATTGCCCTCCTTGTTATACGATTTCTTCTACGCTCTTGCCCCGGATAGCAGCAACCTGCTCGGGAGAACGCAGAGAGGCCAAGCCGGCCATGGTGGCCTTGACCACATTCTGGGGATTGTTGGAACGCAGGCACTTAGAGCAGATGTTCTTAATGCCAACAGCCTCCATAACGGCACGGACAGCGCCGCCGGCGATCACGCCGGTACCTTCGGTAGCAGGCTTCAGCAGAACCGTGCCAGCGCCGAAAATACCGATGACATCATGAGGAATGGTATTGCCGGAGAGAGAGACCTTGATCATGTTCTTCTTGGCATCCGCGATGCCCTTGATGATAGCCTCGGAAACTTCGGCAGCCTTACCCAGGCCGTAACCAACAGTGCCCTTGCCGTCGCCCACGACGACCAGAGCGGAGAACTTCATAACACGGCCGCCCTTAACGGTCTTGCTGACACGGTTCAGGTAAACGACCTTTTCAATGAACTCAGGAGCTTCATTGACAGAAGTCTTATTATAAGCCATTTCTTTTCCTCCTCTACCTTAGAAATTGAGTCCGCCTTCGCGAGCACCCTCAGCCAGGGCAGCAACACGGCCATGATAAATGTAGCCGCCGCGATCAAAGACTACGTCTTCGATGCCCTTAGCCTTGGCACGCTCTGCCAG
>JAZOLS010000092.1:0-37254 GCA_045653245.1 Faecousia sp. | reverse complement strand
TTCGATACACTCGTCAAAGGCCATGCAGATATCCGAGCCCAAATTGGACTGAATCTGCATGCTCTCTTCCGGGCCCATAAAAATCTTACGACCGTCAATATGGGAAGAAAAGTACACGCCTTCTTCCTTAATCTTTCGCAGTGAAGACAGGGAAAACACTTGAAATCCGCCGGAATCCGTCAAAATCGGACCATCCCAAGTCATAAACTTGTGCAGCCCACCCATTTCCCGGACTACTTTATCCGTAGGCCGCAGATGCAGATGATAGGTATTGGACAGTTCCACCTGACAACCGATATTTTTCAGATCTTCGGCACTTAGCGCTCCCTTGATAGCACCTTGCGTACCCACATTCATAAATACCGGAGTCTGCACAGTGCCGTGGGCGCATGTAAATTCGCCGCGACGGGCTTTGCCCTCGGTTTTCTTTAATTCAAACATTTTATCCTCCTATAGGATGCACATGGCATCGCCGAAACTGAAGAAACGGTACTTTTCATTTACGGCTTCTTCGTAGGCGTGCAAAACATTTTCCCGACCGGCAAAGGCGGACACCAACATCACCAAGGTGCTTTCCGGCAAATGGAAATTGGTGATCAGTCCATCCATGGCCTTGAACTGGTATCCGGGGAAAATGAAGATCTCCGTCCACTTGGAGCATGCTTCAAACGTGCCGTCCTCTTTCACAAGGCTTTCCAATGTACGGCAGGAAGTCGTACCTACGCAAATCACACGTCCACCATTGGCCTTGGTTTGATTCAAAATTTCCGCCGTTTCCCGGGAGATCATACACAGTTCGCTGTGCATATGGTGTTCAGATATTTCTTCCGCCTTAACAGGCCGGAACGTACCAAGACCTACATGGAGTGTCACAAATGCAGTCTGAACGCCCTTTTTCCGGGCTTTTTCCAACAACTCGTTCGTCCAATGTAAACCGGCTGTGGGTGCGGCCGCAGAGCCAACCTCACGGGAATAAACTGTCTGATATCGTTCCTGATCCTTGAGTTCTGCTTTGATATAAGGCGGCAGAGGCATTTTTCCCAAACGCTCCAGAACTTCCAGGAAAATGCCCTCATAGTGGAACTCTACCACGCGGTTGCCATCTTCCTGCACCGCAACAACGGTTGCAGTCAATTCGCCGTCACCAAAAATGACTTGATTGCCCACCTGCATCTTACGTCCGGGCTTGCAAAGGCACTCCCACTTCTTATCTCCAAGGTCACGAAGGAGCAAAACCTCCACCGCGCCACCGGTGGGACGATGTCCCAACAAACGGGCTGGAAGCACCCGGGAGTCGTTCATTACCAGGCAATCCCCAGGCTTTAAATAGTCAAGAATGTCATAAAAATGTTTATGCTCCAGTCTCCCCGTCCACCGATCCAACAGTAAAAGCCGAGAGGTATCCCGTTGCTCCAAAGGTGTCTGCGCGATCAGTTCCTCAGGAAGATCATACCAAAAATCATGGGTCTTCATGTGTTCATCCTCATTTCTGTCATCAACCATGTATTATAGCCTATTTCACCATTTTTTGCAATACGCAATTCCAATACGTACGGCATAGACTGGCGTGGAGGGATGTATCATGAAAACACCGCTTTTTACTGGAGTCTGTACCGCACTGGTAACCCCATTTTTAGACAAAAAAATCAACTTGCCCATGCTTCAAATCCTCTTGCAAAAGCAAATGGATGCCGGAATTCAAGCAGTTGTCCTGGCAGGAACAACCGGGGAATCCGCCACCCTTTCCGATGAAGAAAAACTGGCCCTTTTCCGACATGCAAAGGTGTTTGTCGGGAACAAAATGCAGATCATTGCCGGAACAGGCTCCAATGATACCAAACATGCCATAGAACTGAGCGTTGCCGCCCAGGAGGTAGGTGCGGACGGTCTGCTGATCGTCAGTCCATACTACAACAAAGCGACTCCGGATGGGCTGGCTGCTCATTACAGCGCAATTGCCCACGCTGTAAAAATTCCCATCATTCTTTACAATGTACCCAGCCGAACAGGCCTAGATATGCCCGTATCCGTTTATCAAGAATTGGCCAAACTTCCGAATGTGGCGGGCATCAAGGAAGCATCCACGGACATTGGTAAAATTCTTCGCATAAGGGCAAAATGTCCGGAAGATTTCTACATTTGGGCCGGTAATGATCATTTGACTGTACCGATCCTGTCCTTAGGGGGCAAGGGTGTAATTTCTGTCATATCCAACCTGTTCCCGGAGCAGATGAATCTAATGACTTATGCAGCACTTGACGGAGATTTTGACACCGCCTCAGCCTTGCAATGCCACATGCTTCCCTGGACGGATTTTCTCGGATGTGAAGTCAATCCCATCCCAATCAAAGCGGCTATGGCGGCATTTGGTTATGACTGCGGACCAGGACGTTTGCCGCTAACTCCCCTTTCCCCTGCCCATCAGCAGGTTTTATGCGATTTAGCCAAGTAAGCAGAAAGACACCGGCTTGTGCCGGTGTCTTAATTTATGGCTTAAATCCTTCAAAAATGGGAATCCAATTTTCCTTTACGGCAGTATCAAATTCCTCCTGAGTTTTCAGTGTCCAGGACGCGCCCTGAATCTTCCACAGGCTTCTGGAAATCCGTACACTCAAACGATTCCGGTCGCAATAGCGATAAGCAACAAAATCCGGGATATTCCAAAAGTTACTCAGGAGATTGGTCATAACAAAACGCAGAATATAAGGAACTTTCCCATTCTCCCGGAGGGAATTGTGTGCAAGTTGTCCGCGAACGATTTCCGGTCGGTTCTTTTTCAGCCATCGAATGCACCGCGAGTCAAAGGACTCCATACAGTACAGTCCCTTATAATCCTTCATCATTTCACAAGCCGTAGCGGTTAATGCATTGTGATTGCCGTTTTCCGGTTTCAGCTCTACAATCAAAGGTGCCCTACCGTCAAACAATGCTAACACTTGGCGGAATGTAGGAATGGTTTCATCCGTATTTTCAAGGCGGTAATTTCCCAATTCTTTCGTTGTCAAATTCTCGATTTCCACATCTGCACCTGCAGTCCTCAACAAGGATGCATCGTGGATGACAGCCAGGTTTCCATCTGCAAGCAGGTGGAGATCCAATTCGACACCGTAGCCGTTTTCCAAAGCCGAGCGGAATGCCGCCATGCTGTTTTCCGGTACACCATCACTGTGCAGCCCCCGATGGGCATATTTCCATTTTCGCAGTTCGGATAAAAGCGGATGGCCTGTTCTGCCCCTCAGCGCAAATAGATACAGCACAGCAAGGAAGATCAATAACGTGATCATCCCTTAGTCCTCAATGTCAAAGGCTTCCAGGCCTTTCTTGCCTTCAATTTTGTTATCGCCGTGAGTTACAAACAGCATGGTAACGATGGCCAAAGCCACAAAAATAGCCGCATAGGGGAACAAAATAGTATCCGCAACGTTGTCCATCAACCAGCCGGAAAGCAGGGGGGTCAGAGTCTGAGCCGCCATGGAGGCGGTGTAATAATAACCGGTATACTTGCCCACATCAGCGCCGGAGCTGAGCTCCACAGCCATGGGGAAAGAGTTGACATTGATGGTTGCCCAGCCCACGCCTGCGGCAATAAACAGAATGTTCATCAGCAGGACAGGACTGCCTGCACGCATAAAGGATGCCGCACCAAAGGCCAGTGCCAGTATGGCAACACCGCCCAAAATGGTCTTTTTACGACCGAACTTGGATGCCACGATACCTGCAGGCAGATAGGCGACGATTGCCGCTCCCTGGGCCAGCAGCATGGTGGTATTGTAGTCCATATCCAGGATGTTGGTGGCGTATACCGCGTATTTGGAAGTGACCGCATTATAGCCGAAGTACCACAGGGCAACGGACAACAGAATCAGAATCAAAGAGCGCTTCTCTCCGGATGTCAGTTTACGGGTTGCAGACTTGACCTCATCCTCTTCTTCAATGCCGAATTTCACGGTATCATCCTGCATTTGCTTCGCCCAAGCAGGCTCGCGGACAGTCAGCAGGAAGATTGCCAGGGATACCAACATCAATCCTGCGATCACGGCGTAATAGACGGTGTAAGACATAAACGCATTTTTGACTGCGGAAGTGGAGAACACAATTCCCAGCACCAGAACAACGATACCGCCTGCCGTACCCATCAAGTTGATGACTGCATTGGCCTTGCTTCGCAAAGGTTTGACGGTCACATCGGGCATCAACGCAACCGCAGGAGAGCGGAATGTAGACATTGCGATCAGAATCACCAAAAGCAACACAACAAACAGCACCAATGCACTGGGGTCGGAATTGGTGATCTCCGCCACGCAGGCTTCCCGTGCAGGAGCAACATAGTTGGTGTACTCCGTTGTTACCTTGTCCTTACCGGTCACAGGGTCTTTTTCGTTGACCTTGATCTGGGAGAATTCTTCCTTGCTGAACAGATTCTGCAACTGGAATGCTTCCCCCTCCGGGGTCTTCAGCAAAGTTTCTGCCTGCTCGTCATAAATGCGCTCTAAAGTAGGAACATCGTCCAGAGCAGTATAATCCGCAATTTTCTGCAACTGGATATTATCCACGACACTCAGTGCGATTAAAGCAATGGCAGCAACTGTTGTACCGAAGATAATAAACGGCGTACGCTTGCCGCGCTTAGACTTGCACTTATCCGACAGTGTGCCAAACAGAGGCAGCATAAAGAGCGCCAATACGTTATCCAGTGCCATGATCACACCGGACCAGAACTGGCTCATGCCGTACTTATTTGTCAGAATAACGGGAATGGTTGCATCGTAGGCCTGCCAAAAAGCGCAAATGAGGAAGAAAGCAAAACCTACCAAAATCGTGCGTTTGTAGTTGAGTTTCATAGGAAATCCTCCATGTCTTTTTCTACAAATATCATTATAGTCATTTTCTGACAAAAGTCCAGTTAAAATTATCTTAGGGAAAACGCCCCCGGTGTAACCGGGGGCATCATAGATGATGGACTTATGCCAAAATTGCCTTGTGGAATACCTTTTTACCCTTGCGGATCTTCACACCCGCGGCAAGCATTTCCCGGGAAATGAGCATAGTAGGCGCAGTAACTTTCTCATCATTGACGAACACACCGCCCTGCTCCACCAACTGGCGAGCCTGCTTATTGGAGGGTGCAAGACCGCAGGCAACCATCAGATTCAGAATGCCAACATTGCCATCCATCAGTCGGTCTTCTGTAATCTCTGTTGTGGGCATATTGGAATCGTCACCGCCACCGACAAAAAGTGCCTTAGCGGCAGTCTGTGCCTTGATGGCTTCCTCTTCACCGTGAACCAGTGTGGTCAATTCAAAGGCCAGGATCTCTTTGGCTGTGTTCAACTGAGCATCCTTCCAGTCTGCCATAGCGTCGATCTGCTCCATGGGCAGGAAGGTCAGCATGCGGATGCACTTGAGCACATCTTCGTCGCCCACATTGCGCCAGTACTGGTAGAAATCAAAAGGAGAAGTCTTGTTGGGATCCAGCCACACTGCACCGGATGCGGTCTTACCCATCTTCTTGCCCTCGGAGTTGAGAAGCAAGGTAATGGTCATGGCGTGGGCATCCTTGCCCAGTTTCTTACGGATCAGTTCTGTACCGCCCAGCATATTGCTCCACTGGTCATTGCCGCCGAACTGCATATTGCAGCCGTAGTGCTTGAACAGGTAGTAGAAGTCGTAAGACTGCATGGGCATGTAGTTAAATTCAAGGAAACTAAGGCCCTTTTCCATTCTCTGCTTAAAGCATTCAGCCCGGAGCATGTTATTGACAGAGAAGCAACCGCCGATCTCACGGATGAAATCCACATAGTTCAGCTTCAGAAGCCAGTCGGCGTTGTTGACCATCTGTGCCTTACCCTCGCCAAATTCGATAAAACGCTCCATTTGCTTTTTGAAGCAGTCGCAGTTGTGCTGGATAGTTTCCTGGGTCATCATGGAGCGCATATCGGTACGGCCGGAGGGGTCGCCGATCATGGCAGTGCCGCCGCCGATCAAGGCAATGGGACGGTTGCCGGCCATCTGCAGACGTTTCATCAGACACAGGGCCATAAAGTGACCAACGTGGAGAGAATCTGCGGTGGGGTCAAAGCCGATGTAGAAGGTGGCCTTGCCATTGTCGATCATTTCGCGGATTTCTTCTTCATTGGTCACCTGGGCGATAAGGCCACGGGCAACCAGTTCATCATACAGTTTCATAGTTCATTTCCTTTCTTATTCGGCTGCGTGTACATCTGCCAATGTGAGCAATGTATCACGCAGATAGTTTACATTTTCTTCATCCAGGATGGTATCCCGGGCAGTATGGATCCGGTCAACATACAAACCGACTCCCTTCTTACGATTAAACGCGGCGATACCCACACCATAGGGATAGTGCTTTTGATCGGAAGGATATGTTGCAAATCCTTTTTCCCGGAGGGAAATGGATTTCACATCCCGGTTACCACACAATGTGCGCAAAAGCGCCATTTTTTCATTGTCTTTTTTCAACTTCTTCATCGGGAACAACAATATCTCATTGCCGTCACCAACGCAATCCATATTCAGCACGATTTGATCATTCGTGGCTTTCTTATGGGCTTTTCGGTACGAAGAAGAGCCAACCAAACCTGCCTCTTCCTGATCAAAGAGAACAAAACATACCAGGTTCCGCTTATCTTCCGGCCAGGCAATTGCGGTTTCCAGCAAAGTAACCACACCGGAAGTGTTGTCATTGGCATTATTCTTATTCGCCGGTCCTGCGATCAATAGTACCAGCATCCCAAAATATACCAGATACCAGGTTATCATTCCCAAAGACACATCGCCGGACAAGGTACTGACCCCAATCATCACAACGACAGAAATTGCTAAGAAGATCCCAACTAACAGGATCTGCCACAAAATAAAGGTGAACGGATTACATGGTGTCAAAACATTAGGAAGACCAATACTGGCAGGTGTATCATAGTGGGCTGTGATCAGATACTTTGCAGAATTTGGATCACCAATTACAATATTCTTTGCACCCATGCTGCCGCTTTCTACTGAAACAGGATATCCCTTGCTCTGCAGAAAGGCCTGCACATCCCCCCGGAATTGAGATTTTTGTTTTTTTCCCTTGCGAACAGGAGACTGCGCAAGTACATCTATTGGTTTTTCAATCATATCTCTCTCCTAAGAAAAACAAAACGTCCTCTGCCCATACGGACAGAGGACGTAAAAATTACGTGGTACCACCTCTGGTTCAGTATGACCTCACGGCCATCCCCTCACGGCGTCCAACAACGCCTCTCGCTGTTTCGGGCGACCCCGTTCTGCCCTACTGAATTCAGGCAGACCACTCCGGGAGGTATTTCAGAGGTCTTCCCCACTGCCTTGCACCAACCGGCAGCTCTCTGGCGGAAAGATGTTCACTTACTTCATCCCATCGCTGTGTTATAGGTATCCTAACAAAAAGATACCCGTTTGTCAAGAAAATTGTGTAAAATCAGCCTTTGGGCAGATCTTTTAAGAATGTAGGATCTAAAAGATCGCTTCTGCGCAAGTAGTTTTTATCGCTGACGTACTTATATGTCTTGTTGCCGCTTTGGGTCAATGCGCCTTCGCTGTCACCCAAATAGACCTCCATATGTACCATCTCTGTTCCGCTTTCCGCACGCAGGATCGTACCGATGACGTCGCCTTGTTTTACATGGTCCCCGACTTTTAGACCCGTTTCAATCTCGCAGTAACGCAGAATCGAGCCATCATCGTTTTTCACTTCCACAGCCCAGGTATTTTGGTAGAACAGTGCAACACGCTGAACCGTTCCTGATGTAATGGCATAGACTTTTGTTCCATGGGGTGCTACAAAGTCCAGGCCTGCATGGGCGCGCTTTCCACCACCGCGACTGGATGCAAAGGTGCGACTGCCCACCACTTCGCCAAATGCATCTTTCACCGGACAAGTCCAGGTCTTCATGCGTTCTTCCACAAATGCATTTACTTTCGCATTATCAGAATAGGGCTTATTGGATGGTTTTGTAGTCGGTTTCGTCGGCGGATTGGTGGGTGCTTGCGTGGTAGGTTGTGTGACCGGTTGACTGGTAGCCGGCACAGTTACCTGGGATGTCGTAGGTTCAGTAATTTGTGAAGATGTGGGTACTGATGTTGAAGAAGAAACCACAGAAGAGGATGCAAGAGGTACATCCAAGCGGTGAACATAGGGCAACAACGCCAATAAGCATACTAAGATCACCGACAAAACAGCAATAAGCACTTTTAATTTCACCGCTTTTCTCTCCTTCTCGCAGCTTTAAGTACGCAGCATTTCCTCCGCACTCTTCAGTGTGGTTTCTGTAATGTTTGCACCGCCAATGATCCGGGCAAGTTCCCGTTTTCTGCCCTCAAGATCCAACGGGGTAACAGTTGTATAGGTACGACCGCCACGCTCCTCTTTGGCGATTAACAAGTGATTCTGCGCCAATGCCGCCAATTGGGGCAAATGGGTCACACACAGCACCTGCTTGTGATTTGCCACGCTGCGCAGTTTTTCTGCTACTTTTTGCGCTGCTCGGCCGGATACGCCGGTGTCCACTTCGTCAAAAATCAGCGTATTGACCTGGTCTTTTTCCGCAAGCACATTCTTCATTGCCAGCATGATCCGGGCTAATTCGCCGCCGGATGCCACTTTGCTCAGTGGCTTCATATCTTCACCGGCATTGGCGGACATATAAAACGCCACACTGTCTGCACCGTTTGCAGACAGTTCCGTTTCCGTAAAGCGGCACTCGAACTGCACCCGGGGCATATCCAGTTGGGCCAGTTCATCGAGAATTCGTGCGGACATATTTTCAGCAGTCGCTTTACGTGCATTACGAAGCGCATATGCTGCACCCCAGGCTTCTTTCTCCGCCTTTTGGAGTTTGCTATTCAGACGCTCCAAATGGTCATCGGCAAACTCGATCTCGTCCAGCTCCAGCTTTGCCTTTTCAAGATATTCCAAAATGTCTTCGCAGGTAGCACCATATTTTCTGCGCAGCTTGTGGATCACATCCAAACGGGATTCGATTTTGTCTAATTCCTCGTCGGAATAACTCAATTCATCCCGAGCATCCAACACAAGACGTGCGGCATCTTCCACCTGGTACATAAGATCCGCCACTTTTTCGTGGATTTCGGCTATATTTTCGCTGTATTTACTAATGCGCGCCAAGGCACGCTCCGCCATAGCAAGCATAGAAGCCGCGCCGTCAGTATCCTCGGCGCCGTATAGACTTTCGGCAGCATCATTCATACCGTCAGCGATCTTCTCTGCGCTCTGCAGGAGTTTCCGACGGGATTCCAGTTCCTCGTCTTCCCCTGCAACCAGTTCCGCTTTTTCGATCTCTGCGATCTGATAGCGCAGGGTTTCCATGCGGCGAAGCTTCTCGCTTTCATCCATAGTTAGCGCATCAATCTCCCGGCGAAGCACAGAAACAGCGCTGAATTTTTCCTTATATGTATCGATCAATGTGCTCTGGTCACCGAAAGCATCCAAAAAGGTCAGATGATTTTCTTCATCAAACAGGGATGCGGAATCATGCTGTCCATGTATGTTGATCAGTTGAATTCCCAGCTTGCGCAGAATGGATACATTCACAAGACTGCCATTTACCCGGCAGACGTTGCGCCCATCCAGGAAAATCTCTCGCTGGATGATCGTCTCGCTATCGTATTCCACGCCATTTTCAGCAAACCAGGGCAATTCCGGAACATCTGTAAACACCGCCCGGACAGAAGCCTTTTCTGTACCGGTTCGGATCATATCCCGGTAGGCACGCTCACCCAAAATGGCAGAGATGGCATCGATAACGATGGATTTACCGGCACCCGTTTCGCCGGTCAGTACATTAAAGCCCGGCTCGAAGGAAATTTCCGAGCGCTCGATGACCGCAATATTCTCAATATGCAGAAGGCTCAGCATGAAATCCCCTCCTTATCTGTTAGTTCAGCAGACTTTTGATTTCACCGCAGAATGCCGCAGCAGCGTTGTTGTCACGCATGACAACAAAAACTGTATCGTCGCCGGCCAATGTGCCCAGTACCACGCTCAGACTCATAGCATCGATTGCAGATGCAGCCGCAGATGCAAGGCCCGGCAATGTATGAATAACCAGAATATTCTGTGCATAGTCGAATTTTGTAATACACTCCCGGAAGATGGTATTCAGTTTACCCGAGAACGTATTGCTCACTTCATTGGTGGAAACTGCATAGCGGTAAGTACCGAAACTGGTCAGTTCCTTGATGATCCGCAGTTCCTTGATATCTCTGGAAATGGTGGCCTGGGTGCTGCGGTAGCCTGCTTTTTGCAGTTCTGCCAGAAGTTGTTCCTGGGTCTCCACATTCTTATTGGAAATGATCTCCATGATCTTTGCTTGTCTTTTTGCTTTCATAGGAATCCCCTCACCTGTTCTCCCTGAATTTCTGATTGACTACATCGTAGAAACTACAGTCCTTCAAACGGACCAAACTGGTTTCCAGATTGGATTTTTTGATAATGGACACGTCACCCATGTTCAGCCGTACCGACTTACCGCCATCCACGGACAGGTAGGCGTTTCTCCGTGCATTCCGGATCAATTTGACCGTGATGATCCGCTTGTCAGAAGCCACCATGCAACGGCTTCCCACATCGTGTGCACAGATGGGCGTGACCAAAATACTGTGTGCCGCAGGCTCCACAATAGGACCGCCGGCAGACAGGCTATAGGCAGTGGAACCGGTGGGCGTGGCAACAACCACACCGTCACCGCCGCATTGCATGGCTTCCACGCCGTCACATTCCACTGCCAAATGCACGATTCGGGCAACGGCACCCTTGGTGATAACCACATCATTCAGACAGATGTCGTGGAAAATGATATCACGATCCCGGAAAACCGTCACATCCAGCATCATCCGCTTGTCGATGGTGAAATCTCCGGTAGACAGGCGCTTTAACTGTTCCAATTCGGTGCTTTCCAGTTCTGCCATGAAACCCATTGTGCCAATATTGACACCCAAAATGGGAATCCCGGCACGGGTGGCTGTCTTGGACATGTGCAAAATCGTACCATCACCGCCAAAGCAAATGATCAGATCCGCACCGGGCAGTTCCCGATCCAATCGGGAGAAGCGCAGGTCTTTTGGAAGATCATAGGATCTGTCCACTTCAAACGGCAGGCAAAGACGCACGTCAATGCCAGCCTCAGTCAAAATCTGAGATGCCCGGCGAACCGTCTGAAAGTCCTTATCCCGGTAGGGATTGGGCGTCATAATTACTTTTTTCACCGAATCACCCCTTTAATGTATCGTGGGCATCCCGAACCACAGCAGAGGTATCCGGGGTTATGCCCGGCTTGTCCTCCAAAGTCAGATGCGACAAAAATTCAATATTGCCCTCCGGGCCTTTCACCGGAGAGAAAGTCAGTCCCAAAATGGTAAAACCTAATTCGGTGACAGTTTCCACAAAACCGTCCAGTACTTCCTTATGAATCTCCGGCTCTCGGACAACGCCTTTTTTGCCCACTTTTTCCTTGCCCGCTTCAAATTGGGGCTTGATCAAGCAAAGAACCTGACCTGTGGGCTTCAGCAGAGCCTTGATAGCCGGCAAAACGATCTTCAAAGAAATGAAACTCACATCAATTACCGAAAGATCCAGAAGCTCCCCCAGGTCTTCAGGAGTGACATAGCGGATATTCGTCCGCTCCATCACCACTACACGCTCATCCGAGCGGATCTTCCAATCCAGCTGGCCGTAGCCCACATCGATGGCAAAGACCTTCTTTGCACCCTGCTGGAGCAGACAGTCCGTAAATCCACCGGTAGACGCACCGGAATCACTGCACACAAAACCCTCAGGTTTTACCCCGAAGTCCCGCAACGCCTTTTCCAGTTTCAATCCCCCACGGCTCACATAAGGACAAGTCACGCCCCGAACCTCGATCTGCACGCTTTCCTCGTAGGCTGTGCCGGGCTTGTCCGCCTTTTGTCCGTTGACATAGACCTGGCCAGCCATGATGATAGCCTGTGCTTTGGAACGGGTATCGGCATACATTTGCTCCGTCAAAAGTACATCCAGGCGCTTTTTAATTTTCATTTTCAAGCACCTCCTTGACTTTCCGGGCCATGGACGCAGGATCCATACCAAACTGTCTGTGCAACTGAGCAATGCTGCCATGGGTTACAAATTCATTGCCCAAATCAATACAAGAAATCGCGTGTTTCTTCCCCAGTTCCCATGCGATAGCTTCGTGAATACCGGCACAGGTTTCTTCCGCCACAATGACATGGTTGACGCCAGCAAGGACGCTCTCCAAACCGGAGAAACTGATAGGCGCCAGTTGTGTCAGCCGGATTACAGAGATGTTGATTCCCTGCTCCGCCAAAATATCGGCAGCGGCAAGGGCATTGTTCACCAGATTGCCATAGGTAATGATGGCTGCATCCTTACCGTGACGGTGGGAAACAACGGTCGCCGTAGGATCCCAGTGGGATGCGGTAAAATCACCATCGCCGCCTCTGGGATAGCGGACAGCCACCGGGCCATTATAATCCTTGACAGCCCAGCGAAGCATATCTTTCAGTTCCGTACAGCTGGCCGGACACAAAATGCGCATTCCCGGCACTTGACGCAAAAAGCCCACATCAAAAACACCATGATGGGTTTCTCCATCCTCACCAACCAATCCTGCCCGGTCAACAGCCAGCACCACATGAAGTTTCAGCATGGCGATATCCTGGATGATCTGGTCATATGCACGCTGTAAAAATGTGGAATACAACGCCAAGATCGGCACCATTCCCTGCTTGGCAAGACCGCCGGCCATGGATGTAGCGTGTTCCTCGGCGATGCCCACATCAAAAAACCGTTGGGGATATTGCTTTTTAAAGTTCAGAAGTCCCGTACCGCTGGGCATAGCGGCAGTAATGGCACAAATGCGGTTATCTTCTGCAGCCAGTTCAACCATGGTATCGCCAAAGGCATCTGAAAATGTATAGGACTTACTGCCGTAATTTTCTCCTGTCGCGGGATCAAATTTGCCAACTCCATGGAATTTGGACGGTTTTTCCTCCGCAGGCAAATAACCGCATCCTTTCTGCGTAAATACATGCAAAAGAACAGGTTCGCGCATTTCCTTGGCAAGGCGAATGACCCGGATCAGTTCATTGACGTTGTGTCCGTCCACCGGACCCAAATAAGTCAGACCCATGTTTTCAAACATGGTGGTGGGCAAAATCGATCGTTTAACCCAGTTCTTTGCATTACTCGTGACTGTGTAGATGGCTTTGCCCCCGGGGATCTTGTGCAATGCGTCCCGGTAGTGCTGCTTCATTCCCAAATAGCGATCCTTGGTACGCAAACGGGACAAGTGCTTGGACATACCTCCCACATTCCGGTCAATGGACATTTCATTATCGTTCAGAATGATCAGCAGCGGCTCTTTGCTCTCCGCTGCATCGTTCATGCCCTCATAGGCCATACCGCCCGTGGCAGCACCGTCACCGATCAACGCGACCACATCATAATTTTCTTGCATGAGGGTCCTAGCTCTTGCCATGCCCAGTGCGATGGAAACAGAACTGGAAGCATGGCCTGCAACGAAAGCATCTGTATTGCTTTCAGAGGGCTTCGGAAAGCCGGCAATTCCGCCGAATTGACGTAAATGCTCAAAATCCGCCTGGCGACCGGTCAACAGCTTATGGACATAAGACTGATGACCTACATCAAACACCAAGCGGTCCTTATTGGTATCATAAACGGTCTCAAGGGCAACAGTCAATTCCACAACGCCCAAATTGGAGGCCAGATGCCCTCCTGTTTTGGAAACGTTATCCACCAAAAACGCCCGAATCTCATGACACAACTGTGCACGTTGGGCTTCATCCAACTGCACAAGATCCTGATGACCGTTGATTTTCTCTAAAATACTCACGATACGACACAACCTTATTTCTTGCTTTTGGGAGATTGCTTGTGACAATGCAAGATGCTGATCACTCTACCGGCAAAATGTACGATGCTTGTGGAAGAATTCACCGCAAAAGTCTTGCCGATAGCCTTGCCGCCAACAGTCAGACCGGACACAAATGCGGACATCACAAGGCCCATCAGTGTCGGCCAGGAAAATTCGAATTTCACCAGCAACTGGGCAGCAATCGTAGCAGATGCACTACCGGAAACGACACCGCAAATATCGCCGATCACATCGTTACAGATGGAGCTTACGCGTTCTGCATTGCGAAGCAAACGGATTGCTTCCTGCGCACCCGGCACTTTTCGGGCGGCCATGGAGTGAAAAGGCGATTCATCCGCAGAAGTAACTGCAACACCAACAATATCAAAAACGATACCCACCAACACGATGATCAGCAGGATCACAAAAGAGGTAACAATACCGCTTTTGCTCATGATCTCATCAGAAATGAGTGTAATTGCTCCGGACACAAAAATTGTCACCAAAAATATGGTGACAACCCACCGGATGGTTTTATTGCGTTCTTTTTTTGCTTGACTTGGGTCAGCCTTAGACACAGGAATTTCTCCTTTTAAATTTAATAAAATGACGGCGGCAGACAGGGTAAATCTTACGGCTTAGGTCGGGTTGGATTTCCCCGGACAGAACCTGCCGTTGCCGAGCAGGCCGTTTCCGTTTGATCCGTCCGCTTATGTGTTGCCAACATAAATACCCGATTGCCACTTAGTCCGTACTGTAGCCCCCTGTCTGTCCAGTTACGACAGCCTAGGTGATTTCCACAACAGAATGTACCAAGATCTTAGCCTCTTTTGCAAGGATGATTTCCAGGGGCGATATCGGCAGTCGCTATGGCCATAGCAACCGGCCGCATGATCCCCTTTCCCAACATACTCACTCAAGGCAGGCTACACTGCACGCAGCAACACGATTCTGTGCACCGCTTTGCAGGTTCATACCAGGCCCGTACGCGAAGGTGGCTTCCCACGCGGGAGTTCCCTTTCTTCGTCGCACGCAACCAGGTCTCCACGGAAGCCGGGTCGTATGCCCCATGCCATTGGAGCGCGCCCGGGATCCTTAACCCCCAGCATCCACCCTAAACTGGGCGTAAAAAGCAGACACCAGGGACTTCATCGATGTGCCCTTCAAAGGATTTTTAGGCCCTTCCTGGAAAATGGCCATTCTGACTAGGATACTGCGCCGTCGCAGTGAATAATAGCATACTTTTTGTGAATATACAAGTATTTTTTCAAAAAATACAGGAATATTTATAAATCATTCATTATTTTGGATATTCATTCTATTTATAAAATGGTCTTCCACAATATCGCTGTGGGTCACAACAATGTCAATGTTAGTCAGTTCTTCCCTCGAAAACCATCTCAATTCCCGGGACTCGTGGCTGATGCGCAAAGTGACATCCTCCGGCAGTTCCAAAGCAAAAACCACGATGACCATTCGCCAGATACTGCCATCCCGATAGGCGGCAATCCGTCCTGGTTCGCCGTAGACAGCTAATTTGGAAAATCGCTCTTTGGGAATACGCAGGCCCAATTCTTCCCAAACTTCCCGGGCCATAGCATCCACCGGTTCTTCATATTTCTTCACACCGCCGCCAACCAGACCCCAGGTATCCGAATCCTGGCGACGCTCCAAAAGCAGTTTGTCCCCTTTTGTGATGATGGCATTGGCACCCAAATGGGCCGGCATGGTAGTTTTAGGCGCATTGGGATCATTTCGGTAAAATTTGACGATGGACATAGATGTCACTTCCTTTGTGATTTAGGGAACGGATTGCCACACCAGTGTGCGCACTGGTTCGCAATGACATTTTATGCGAAATGCTGCAAAAAGTCTATCTAAAATTCTTCCGGTACAGGTTTTGTTACGCCGGTACGCCGGGCCTTATCCAGCCCCCCGGTCATATGACCTTCCGGATCTTTCGCAAATTTCGCCCGGCGGATCACATCCTCACCAAATTTATCCCGAAGGGCATCCACCGTTTCATCCAGACGCATTTTCTTTTCATACTTCTCCGGACTCACTCCGGAAAACAGGTCGAACTGCTGATAGGGTTCTCCGGTGATCTTTGTCATTTGCACACCCAATTGCCGCAGTGGGGTCACGCCATCCCATGCTTCGTCGAAAACCCGGCAGGCTTCCCGGAATATCTGCTCTGTAATATTGGTCGCACCGCCCAGTTGTGACTGATGGGAGAAATGCGCAAAATCATTGGTACGCAGATGCACAGAAATACATCCACCGCACTTTCCGTCCCGTCGCATCCGCATACCAACCGTTTCGCAAAGCCCCAAAAGCACTTGATGGGCATGGTCGTAGGTCATCACATCTGTAGAAGTAGTCACAGAGTTGCCATAGCCCTTATTTTCTGCCGGTTCTGGAGTCACCGCATCGGCATTTCGACCATTGGCGAAATGCCAGATGGTTTCCCCGTGCTTTCCCAATTTACGTCGTAGAAGGCTCACATCCGCCCCAGCCAGATCCCCGATAGTATAAATCCCCATAAGTTTCAGTTTTCGTTCTGTGGCTGCGCCTACCAGAAACAGATCGCGAACCGGCAATGGAAATAATTTTTCTTCCATTTCTTCCGGGAAAAGGGTGTGGATTTTATTGGGTTTTTCAAAGTCTCCTGCCATCTTAGCCAGGAGTTTGTTGCTGGAAATGCCGATATTCACTGTAAACCCAAGTTCCTCATGGATACGTCTGCGCATTTGCTCTGCCGCGGTCAAAGGGCTGCCCCACAGACGCTGTGTGCCGCTCATATCCACCCAGGCTTCATCAATGGAATACTGCTCCACCTTTGGGCTGAACTGCCGTAACATCTGCACAAAATGCCGGGATGCTTCCACATACAACTCATAATCCGGTAGGATCACCACCAAACCCGGGCACTTCTCCAGCGCCTGGAACAACGGTTCCCCTGTTTGGATTCCATACTTTTTTGCCGGTGTGCTCCTGGCTAAAATGATACCGTGACGGGCTGCTTTTTCCCCTGCCACCACCGACGGCACATCTCGCAGGTCCGTGGTTTCCCCCAGCACTTTCACCCGGTAAGCCGCCGACCAACTTAAAAATGCCGAATTGGCATCCACATGAAAAATAACCCGTTCTCCCATCAACATACCTTTCTCAGCAAGCACCAACTGTGGGTGCGGATGGTGTATTTCAACTCAAAAAGTGTCTGTTTTCCCTCGATGGTAGCCCGACACAGAAATATTTGCGCTTCAATACCCACATACTGTACATTTTTGACGCTGATCACTTCCTCAATATCGATACGCAAAAGTTGATGGGTCTGCTCCAGCCGCAGGCGCAAGGGGCGAATCTCTCCGCCGGCACTGCACATGGATATCACATCCACAGGACACATCTTTGCTTCCAAACCCATCACCTCCTAATTTCATGTCATTGCGAACCAGTGCGCGCACTGGTTCGCAATCCCCGACAAATTTCAGAAAACTTATGCAGAGCGCCACGGTGCATATGCGACTCGCGATGACATTCATTTATGTTTAGCTTTATTATAGCACATTTGTTCGCTATAAGCAAGAGGTTTTTATTGACATTCCCTGCAAAAATGCTATACTAACATTATCCAAAATTAGGAGGCGAAATCATGGACTTCTCCCCTGTTATAAACTATATCGAAAATACTCTGCACAAGGAAATGAAAGTTCCCGGCTGTGATATCAAGATCATGCGCAACCACGAAACGCTGCTGCGTTATACCTGCGGTACCCGAGATTACGAAAACACACAGGCCGTACGTCGGAATGATATGTACTTAATGTTCTCCTGCACCAAACCCATCACCTGCGCCGCCGCCATGCGCCTGGTGGAAGAAGGCATCATTGGGCTTGATGACCCTGTCAGCAGATACCTGCCTGAATTTCAAAATGCTTTTCTTTTAAAAAACGGCAAACCCACTCCGGCACAAAACACCATGACTATCCGTCATCTGTTTACCATGAGCGCAGGATTTGACTATAGCCGAAACACACAGCCAATCCAAGATGTGCTGTCTGCAAACCCCAATGCAGGAACTGTGGATATTGTTAATGCGTTTGTTCGTTCTCCCCTGCAATTTGAACCCGGCGAACGTTTTCTTTACAGCCTGTGCCACGATGTTTTGGTCGCCGTTGTGGAAGTGGCCACTGGCAAGCGTTTCTCCGAATATTTGCAGGAAACCATATTGGATCCCTTGGGAATGAAGGACACTACATTCCATATAACCGAGCAACAAAAGCAACGGCTGGCCGCTGTATATATCGTTCCGGAAGGGCAAGGCTGTCAACCTTATACCCAGGAATGTGACTTCAAATTGGCAGGTCGGTACGAAAGCGGCGGTGCAGGACTTTACTCCACAGTGGATGATTACAGTCTGTTTGCCGATGCTATGGCAAACGGCGGAATTGGTGCTACCGGTAAACAGATTTTGAAACCGGAAACCATTGATATGATGCGCACCGAGCAATTGGGCAAATACACTATGGATTCCCGGTTTGGCTGTCCTGCCGGCCCCGGCTATGGATACGGTCTCGGTGTACGCACCCTCATCGACAAATCGGAAGGTCAGCGCAGTTCCCTTGGCGAATTTGGCTGGGATGGCGCTGCGGGTTCTTATGTGATGATTGATCCCCAATATGGCCTTTCTCTTTTCTTTGCCATGCATGTCCGCGGCTGGCCTCGCCTGATTGGTTGTGCCCACGCTTCTCTCCGGGATCTGACCTACGAATCCTTAGGTTTATAAAAAATCAGCATCCGTGCCAACGCATGGATGCTGATTTTTTATACTGTCGTATCCGCAATCGTAAACTGTATTGCCAAACCAGGCCATAACTGCCATGATTGTGCAAATATTAAAACATGACATTAAAGTTTGTTTAATTATTTCGTTGTAAAAGAGGACAGAATTTGCTATACTAAGAAAAAAGAAAGGAAATTCCCGATGAGAGCTGTAAAGAAAGTTTCTGATTCCCGGACGGAACAACAATATTTGATCCGCCCTGCCCATATCAACCCCTATGGCCGGCTGTTCGGTGCGCAACTACTGAAATGGATCGACGAGGTAGCCGGCATCGTAGCCGTGCGTCACGCCAATGCCATTGTCACTACTGCCGCCATTGACAATCTGCAATTCACACAACCTGCCTATGCCGGGCAGATGATCGTATTATGCGGTCGGGTGACCTACGTGGGCCGTACTTCCATGGAAATCCGTGTGGATACCTATACCGAGGCCTTGGACGGCACTCGCCGACTGATCAACAAAGCCTATATCGACATGGTAGCCATCAATAATGAGGGACAGCCAATCCAAGTTCCTGCACTGGAGCTGGAGACCGACGAACAGCGCGCAGAGCACGAAGCCGCCATCAAGCGCAAGGAGATGCGCAAGCAACGCCGCCTGGAGGATTTTTGAGAAACGAACACCCTATGGCCGAATGGCCATAGGGTGTTTTCGATGGTGGAGCCGACGGGATTTGAACCCGTGTCCGAAAGCAACTTGGAAGGAACTTCTCCGTGCGCAGTTTGTTATTTACATTCCCTCATCCCGTCGGGAACAAACACCCTACGAGAATCAGTAGCTTCATGATGCGTGGAATGGGCAAAGCTTACCAAACTCACGTTCTCCACTCAGATCACACCCGAGCCCGGCTCGTGGACCTTCCGGGGCGGATGCGCGCCTATTTAGGCAGCGAAAGCAACAGTATTGTTGTCAGTTAAATTTAAAAGTTACCCGTTTTATCGTGGTCAGGCGCCACGGCACGCTTATCCAGCCCCACTACCCCCGTCGAAACCAGTACGGCCCCATAGGAAGATATGAGATAGGAAGATATAAGATACAGGATAATATCTCATATCCTAAATATCTTATATCCAGTATCTTGATTAAAAACGTCCGTAAGGATCGGGCAGTTTGTTGGGCTCGGGATAGGTTTCACCCTTGGTATCTACGGTGATGGATGCGATCTTCTGCACCTCAATGGGGCGATCCTGCATGCCGGTCTTGGTGGCAGCGATGGGATCCACCACTTCCATGCCGGACGTGACCTTGCCGAAGGCGGCATACTGGCCGTCCAGATGCTTGGCATCCTGGTGCATGATGAAGAACTGACTGCCAGCAGAGTTCGGACTCTGGGAGCGTGCCATACTCAGCACACCGCGCTTGTGCTTTAGGTCATTACGCACGCCGTTGAAGAAGAACTCGCCCTTGATGCAGTAGCCGGGGCCGCCCATACCGGTACCATCCGGGCAACCACCCTGGATCATAAAGCCGGGGATGACCCGGTGGAATATCAGACCGTCATAGTAATTATGATTGCAAAGGTCGATAAAATTACGAACACTCTGGGGTGCAACTTCGGGGTACAGCTCGCCCTCGATGACACCGCCGTTTTCCATGGTAATTTTAAAAGTCGGATTCATATTAGTACCTCTCTTTCATAGCCCGCTCGATCTGACGCTTGGCGTCTTTCTCTGCCGCAGCCTGTCTTTTATCGTGGAGTTTTTTGCCCTTACACAAGCCAACCTTGACCTTCACATGGCTGCCCTTAAAATAAACAGACAGCGGGATCAGCGTCAGACCATCCTGCTTCACTTTGCCCAGCAAGCGCATGATCTCACGTCGATGCATCAGTAAGCGCCGGGGGCGACGAGGATCTACATTGAAGCGGTTTCCGTGGTCATAAGGCGAGATGTGCATTTGATTCAGGAGCATTTCCCCATCTTTGATGCCGCACCAAGCATCTTTCAGATTCAAAGTGCCCTGACGGATGGACTTGACTTCCGTACCCACCAATTCAATACCGGCCTCCATCTCTTCCTCCACGAAATACTCGTGATAGGCTTCCCGGTTGCGGGCCATGACCTTGATGCTCTCCTTTTCCAAACGCTCACCTCCTTGCTTGTAGGTACATTATAGCACAACTGTCAAGGGTGTTAAACAGCCAAACCCTTCATTAAGATTCTCTTAAAAAGAACTGCCGAATATTGAAAGGAGCTGTCGAATTATGTATAATACGGGCATGTTTAATACACAACACATTCTATATATGCTCATCTCCGGCATCGTAACTGCAGCGCTCTTGACGCTCAGTGTTAAGTATGCCAAAAATGATGAAGCCAAAAACAGAATATTAAAATTCTTTGCCATTGCAACGGTTGTGATCCATTACAGCAACCTTTGGGTTGATTATTTTACCACAGGAGGTGCCACGATCGAGAATAACCAAATTCTCCCCGTATACCCCTGTAATGTGGTCATGTGGATGCTCCTGATTGCTTCCCTGCTGCGAAGCAAAAAGTGCCTGTTGTTTCAACTTCTCAGTGAATTCTGTTTCTACGGCGGCACGTTTTGCGGTATTATTGGAATCGTACTGAACACGAATTTTGGTAACACACCAACTCTTGCGGACTATGACATCCTCAAAGGTATGCTCAGTCATTCTACCATGCTCTTTGGATGCTTGTACTTAATGGTTGGCGGCTATGTCAAGATCCGTGTCTTCAACGCAGTCAGCGTTGCTACAGGTTTGGGCGCATTTGTGCTGTGCGGTATGGCTGTTAATGCTCTGTACGAAACCTTCGGCATGGAAGCACCGGACGGAATGTGGTTGAGGTCCAATCCTTACCTCAGTTTCTCGCCCATGGTGCTGGGCATCGTTTTTGTTATTTTACTTTTTGCGGTACTTGCCCTGTGGGAACTGCGCCTTCCTGCAGAAGAACGCTGGTACAACAAACTCCGGTGGAGGAAATGTGATGAGAGAATTGTTCTTTAAGTTATTCGAGATGTCCCATTTTGATACTGACATAACCGTTACACCTTTTTCATTGGCCCACATCGTATATCTGGTGCTGATATTTGGCGGCATCATCGGTACATGGTTTGCTTTCCGAAACAAATCAGCCGAATCAAAGGAAAAGGTTTTGCGATTCCTGGCGTACGCCTTGGTGCTGTCGTATCTTTCTGATTTCTTTGTGCACGAATTTGTCTATGGGGAATTAAATACCGATAAACTTCCGTTTCATATCTGCACTGTGTTATGCCCACTTATGGCCATTGCCCAGTTTAACCGCAATGGTCACAAAGTGAAAGAGCCGATTGCAGTTCTTGCTGTGCTGGCACCTATGATGTACATTTGCTATCCTGCCAGCATCGGTGACGGCGAGCCTTGGTGTTACCAAGCGGTTCAGACCATGTTCTATCACGGCGTGCTGATGGCTTGGGGCATTTTAAATATTGCATTCAGTGTTGTGAAACCTGATATAAAGCATATTTGGAAGAGTGCTGTTCTGTTGATTGGGATTACGCTTTGGGCAAAATTGGGCAATATACTTATGGAACACAACTGGTTCTTCCTGGAAGAAGATGCGTTCTACATTGGACTTGTTGAAAACGGCATCATTCCCAAATGGGTCTTGATGCTAATCAACCCTTTCGTGTTCTTTTTGGCAGTTCTTGCCGTTTACGGTGTGTGTTATGCCATCCGTTGCAAGAGAAAATCAAAAGTTTAAACAAAAAACACAGACGACCGAAAGGTCGTCTGTGTTTTTGGTGGGCGAGGCGGGACTTGAACCCGCACGTCCGTAATGGACACTAGAACCTGAATCTAGCGAGTCTACCAATTCCACCACTCGCCCAAATTGTTACGGAAGGACTGTTGCCTGACCGCTTGGCTATAATACCATGCGGTGCAAAATTTGTCAACACCTTTTTTCCGTTTTTTTGAAAAAGTTTTTAGTCCTTATAATACAGCATGCAGTGGCAGTACCCCTTGAAATCCGGATCCGCAATTTGGGCACGAAATTCTGCACAAATACACTTATTCTCCTCAGTATGCTGCAATCTGCAAGGGCAATATCCACCGGTACGTTTTAAGCCCTCTCGGATGGCTGCCACCATTTCCTTATCTTCATTCAATCGCACTGCCACGGCCGTTCTCCTTTTCCTTTTATCATATCACACCTGTCAACCAAATAAAAAGTTCTTCTCTTTTCTCTGCTTTTCTGTTATAATGACATCAGCAAATACAGGAGGACGAAATATGTCATTTCTTCCCAACAATAAACAGGAAATGCTGGATCGCGGCTGGGAATGCTGCGACTTTGTATATATCATCGGGGATGCCTATGTGGATCATCCCTCATTTGGTCATGCCATCATCAGCCGTGTATTAGAAAGCAATGGCTACACTGTAGGCATTATTTCTCAGCCCGACTGGAAAGATCCCCGTTCAATCGAAGAATTTGGCCGTCCTAGGCTGGGTTTTTTGGTATCCGGCGGCAATATGGATTCCATGGTCAATCACTATTCTGTCACCAAACACAAACGCAAGACCGACGCATTTACCCCCGGTGGCGTTATGGGCAAGCGTCCGGATTATGCAACGATCGTCTACTGCAATCTGATCCGTCAGCGGTACAAGGATGTACCTATTTTGATTGGTGGCATCGAGGCCAGCCTGCGCCGGTTAGGCCATTATGATTACTGGTCTGAGAGCATGAAGCGCTCTATTTTGCTGGACTCCCAGGCGGACCTTCTGATGTACGGCATGGGAGAAAAGAGCATTGTTGAGATTGCAGATGCTCTGAATTCCGGGCTGGATGTGAAAGACATCACCTACATTGACAGCACAGTATTCAAGACTTCCGAGGTTGACCAAAGTCTGCCCACCATTACTCTGCCCGCTTTTGACGAACTGAAGGCAAACAAGCGCAAGTATGCAGAATCTTTCAAGATCCAGTACAACAACTGCGACCCCTTTACTGCCAAACGCCTGGTTGAGCCTTACGGCAAGGAATTTGTGGTACAGAATCCCCCGCAGAAACCTCTGACCCAGGAAGAAATGGATTTTGTTTACGCTCTGCCCTATGAACGCACCTGGCATCCCAGTTACACCAAAGCAGGGGGCGTGCCTGCCATTGAGGAAGTCAAGTTCAGTCTGACCAGTTGCCGGGGATGTTTCGGCGCATGCTCTTTCTGCGCACTGACATTCCACCAAGGTCGGATCATTCAGTCCCGAAGCCATGAATCCATCTTGAACGAAGCGGAGAAGATCATCAAGGAAAAGGATTTCAAGGGCTATATCCACGATGTGGGTGGCCCAACTGCCAATTTCCGCGCCCCTGCCTGCGAAAAGCAACTGACAAAGGGTGCATGCGGTGGACGGCAATGCCTGTTCCCCACCCCCTGCAAGAATATGAAAGCCGACCATTCCGATTATGTGGCACTTCTGCGGAAACTGCGTAAATTGGATGGCGTGAAAAAGGTATTTGTGCGAAGCGGTATCCGTTTTGACTACCTACTGGCCGATAAGAAAGATACATTTTTCAAAGAACTTGTCCAGTATCATATTTCCGGTCAGTTGAAAGTCGCCCCTGAACATGTGTCTGATGCAGTTCTGGATCGGATGGGTAAACCGAAAAATGCTGTGTATAATCGCTTTGTGGACAAGTATTACGCACTGAACAAACAGTACGGCATGAATCAGTTCCTCGTGCCCTATCTCATGTCCAGCCATCCCGGCTCTACCATGAAAGAGGCTGTGGAATTGGCTGAATATATCCGGGATATGGGTTACAATCCGGAGCAGGTGCAGGACTTCTACCCCACTCCGTCCACCCTGTCCACAGTTATGTACTACACCGGGCTTGACCCCCGGACCATGGAAAAAGTATATGTTCCCACCGATCCCCACGAAAAGGCCATGCAACGGGCGCTGATCCAATACCGCAATCCCAAGAACTATTATCTTGTCCGCGAAGCATTGTTGAAAGCCCACCGGGAGGATCTTATCGGATCCGGAGCTAAGTGTCTGATCCGGGCAATCCCGCCCAAGGCTGGAGGATATACCACAAAACCGCCTGCAAAGGGTAAGCTCTCGGTAAAAAAAGCGGTGCCGGCACGAAAGCCCACACCCAAAGCCCCAGTCAAAGGCAGAAAACCTGCCAAAAAACGCTGATAAAACTTCTGTTCTTTCCGAAATATTGACGCATAGAATGTTCCATACAACTGAAATTTGAGGTGGTACTATGGAACAAATTGTCAATCAAATCACAGTCCGTGGGCAGTTGGTAGACCTGCCTGAATTTTCCCACGAAAATCACGGAAAGCGTTTTTACCGCTTTTATCTGGACATCCCACGGCTGTCCGGGAATTCCGATTGTCTGCCGGTCATTGCAGAAGAGCGGATCTTGGACAGCATCGATCTGTCCGGCGGAAGTATGCTGACTGTTACCGGACAGATCCGCTCTCACAATACGCGCACCAGTGGTAGTCGCCATCTGCTGATCTTCATCTTCGCATCCACCATTGTGGCAGAAGATGGCGAGCCCAGCAATGAGGTCATCATTGAGGGCCCGCTGTGCAAAGAACCCATCTATCGGCGTACACCTTTGGGACGGGATATCTGCGATGCCATGCTGGCTGTCAAACGCACTTTCCGCCGGGCGGACTACCTTCCCTGTATCTTTTGGGGTCGGACTGCTGAGGAAATTTCCCTTTGTCATACCGGTGATTGCATCCGCATCATTGGCAGGCTTCAAAGCCGCACTTACATCAAGCGTACCGAAGAAGGGCAAACAGAGCGTGTTGCCTATGAGATATCTGCGCTATCCGCCCAAATACTGGAACAGGAAATGTAAGCAAATACATACCGTGACACCCACAGCGGTTGGCAGGAATACTGCCGCCGCTGTTTTTTTGTAGCTTCGTGTTTCCTTATATACAGTAACAATGGTGGTGGCGCAGGGCCAGTGAAACAGCGTAAAAACCATAGTGCAAAGCAGTGTTTCCAATGACCACTCCCCAAGCAACACAGTAGCATCTCCTGTACCCACTCCCTGCAGGGTACTTGCACCTGTCATGGTCATAATAATCACAGGAATCAGCAGTTCATTCGCAGGCAAGGACAACACAAAACCCAATAGAATGATTCCGTTCATGCCGATTAGAACACCAACGGGATTCAGTAGGCTCCCAAGGGTTTGAAGCCATTCCATCTGTGCCAAGCACCATAGGAGAATCCCAGCAGGTGCGGCAACAGATAAAGCACGACCTGCAATCTTCAATGTTCTGTCCAGTAAGGAACGAATCAATATCTGCCCGACCCTCGGGCGGCGTAATGGCGGAATCTCCATCAAAAAATGACTGCATGTGTGCCTGAGTGCTGTCTTACTCAGCACTCCCGAAGTAAACATAGCACCCAATACACCGGCCAGAACACAACCGCACACTGCCAGGGGCGCCCATTTCCCAAAAGCCAATCCGGCAAGCAATATTAAGGTTGGAAACCGCCCGTTGCAAGGAATCATGGCATTGGTAAGAATGGCAAGCAGTCGCTCTCTCGGTGATTGAATAATACGGCATCCTGTAACGCCTACAGCATTGCATCCCAAACCCATACACATGGTCAGGGCCTGTTTTCCGCATCCGCCACACCTGCGCATACCCCCATCCAATAAAAAAGCCATTCGGGGCAGATAGCCAATATCCTCCAGTAACGAGAATAAGGGAAAGAAAATTGCCATGGGCGGCAACATCACACTCAGCACCCGGGCAGAAGTAGCATACGCGCCATCCAGCAAAAGACCTCGCAGGGTATCAGGCAACCAAAACAACCATTTCTGCAATAAGTCATACCCACTGTTGAGAAGTTCTTCCAGCATTTGTGATGGGATGTTCGCACCCCACACAGTCAACCATACCAACACCATCAACAATCCCAGCAGAATTGTGACTCCCCAGGTACGGCTGACGAGAATCCGATCCACCTTCCTGCGCCACAACTGTGGTTTCATCTGCGTTTTGGATACACATTGTTTGGCGATGGATTCCGCCTGCGCTATTGTATCTTCTTGTGTTTCTTTCTTTTCCCCAGCCTTTCGAGGGCGTTGGGAAAGGAGTTCCAATAATTTACCGACACTCTTTTTACGCCCTGCGGCAGTCAATACTACCGGTGCATCCAACAGTTGCGACAGTTTCTTTTCATCAATAGACAGCCCCATTCGCTCCGCCTCATCCATCAGACTGACGCAAAGAATAAAATTGGGCGTTAATGTTTTGACTTGCAGTGCAAGGATCAAACTGCGCTCCAACGCTGTTCCATCGCAAACCGCCACCACCCAGTCCGCATAGCCTGCGGTAATATACTCTGCGGCGATTCTTTCTTCCTCGCTTCCTCCGCTGAGCGCATAGGTGCCCGGCAGATCCACAAATTCAAAGGTGGTATCGCCTTTTATCAAACAGCCGGTTGCCACGCCTACGGTCTTACCCGGCCAGTTACCGGTATGCTGGCGCAACCCTGTCAAAGTATTGAATAATGTACTCTTGCCCACATTCGGATTTCCGGCAAGGGCAACCGTGACTTTTCTCATTCCCATCTGACGCGCACCCCTTTCAGATCCCGTGTGCGCAGCGCGACGACTGTATCCCGAAACTCCAATGCAGTCACACCGCGGTCCGGACTGCGGTAACAGGCTGTCACGATCGTTCCTGGTACTAGGCCAAAATCCCGCAAACGGTCACGCAGTTCTTGTCTGCAACCAATTTGTATTACTCGCGCCGGAATATTCATTGGCAAACGATCCAAAGTAATCTGCATAACACATCCCCCCAATTTTCTAATCCATCATATCCCCGTGAAGCACGAATTGTGCAAAAATATCTTTTCATTCTCCTGGATTTATGATAGAATACAGTCGATTGGAGTGAGAATAGTGAAAGAGAAAGTGCATTCCATTATAGAAGCACTGCGCCATCGTTATCCCGATGCACCCTGTGCTTTGCATTATAAAAAAGATTATGAATTAATGATTGCGGTTCGTTTGTCTGCCCAATGCACGGATGCCCGGGTGAATTTGATCACCCCCACCCTGTTCGCCGCCTACCCTACCTTGGAGGCCATGGCAAACGCGGACGTAGGCCATGTTGAGGAACTGGTCCATTCCTGCGGTTTTTACAAGCATAAGGCAAGAGATATCGTCCTGGCCTGTCAAATGCTAATCACCGACTACAACGGCCAAATTCCCGGAACGATGGAGGAATTGCTCCGTATCCCCGGTGTTGGCCGAAAAACTGCCAATTTACTTCTCGGTGACTTGTATGCCGTTCCTGGCAGTGTGGTCTGTGACACTCACTGTATCCGCATCACCGGCCGTCTTGGTTTGACTGACGGAACCAAAGATCCCGAAAAGTGCGAACAGCAACTGAGATCGATCCTGCCCCCAGAGGAAAGTTCCGACTTCTGCCACCGCATCGTCTTGTTTGGTCGGGAAGTTTGCACCGCGCGAAGCCCCAAATGCGACGAATGCCCCTTAAGCATTTGGTGCAAGGAAATGGGCGGTCAAAATTAACCGTATTTTCTCCCCTTTGTCCGCATAGAGTGTGGACAAGGGGGGATATTCTTTGGCCAAAAAATTGCCGATTTTTTATAGTGCCATGCTGTTGACAGGCGTCAATCTGTTGTTACGCTTTGTGGGAACATCCTTCCAGGTTTACCTCTCAAGTCGCATCGGTGCCGAGGGGATCGGCCTGCTACAGCTGGTATTGAGCGTAGGTTCCATGGCATTGGTAGCCGGTATGGCAGGCATCCGCACCGCCACCATGTATCTGACCGCAGAGGAAGTGGGCAGAAAGCATCCAAGTCATGTGATTTGGGTTCTATCAGGATGCACAAAATACAGCCTTGTTGCGAGTTCTGCCGTAGCATTGGGCGTATACCATTTTGCGCCACAGATTGCTTTGCATTGGATCGGCCACCCGGAGATCGTGGATTCTATCCGGCTGTTCGCCACTTTTTTGCCTGTAAACTGCTTGTGCGGCGTTATGGTGGGCTACTTTACCGGCGCAAACCGGATCGGCACTTTGGCGGCGGTGGAAGTGGCCGAACAGGCCTGCTCCATGCTATGCACCATCTTGTTTTTAGCAGCATGGGGTACGAGCAACGCCGCAAAAGCCTGCCAGGCGGTCATTCTCGGAAGTCAAATGGGTGCAATACTGACCCTTTGCAGTCTTGTGATCCTCCGATTGCTGGAACGCTCCCCGTCCTCTTCCAAAATCCCTGTCGCCCATCGTCTTCACCAAACCGCCGTCCCGTTGGCATTGGCGGACAACCTGCGCACAGGTATTTCCACTGTGGAAAATCTGATGGTGCCCAAGCGGCTTGCCTTGTATGAGAGTATCGCATCTCCCCTGGCGGCATTCGGAACGGTATGCGGCATGGTATTCCCCATCCTCACCTTTCCCATGGCCATTTTGTTTGGCTTGACAGAACTGCTGATTCCGGAACTTGCCAGATGCAACGCCGCAGGCAGTCATGAACGCATTACATACCTAGTCAAGCAAAGCCTTCGTATTGCTTTGCTGTTTGGTGTATTTTGCAGTTGTATCCTGTATTTGGCCGCAGAACCCCTTTGCATGCGCCTTTACAACAGCGCAGATGCCGGGCATTATCTTCGCTGGTTTTCCCCCTTGGCGGTGATGCTCTACTGTGACGCCGTCACTGATTCCATGATCAAAGGTTTGGGTGAACAAAAAGCCTCTGTCCGATATAACATTTTCACAAACTCTATGGATGTCACATTATTGTATCTATTGCTGCCAAACTATGGGATCATAGGCTATTTTTTTAGTTTCACCGTCACCCATGTAATCAATTTCATTCTCAGTCTTCGCCGACTTTCAAAGATAACACAGATACACATTCACATCAGCATTCCTGTTCGGGCAATTCTTGCCGCCTGCCTTGCGGTTTTCGTAGCCGGTTTTGTACCATCGGCGGTAATGCAGACACTCTGTTGCACTGTTGTGCTTTTCTGTCTGCTGTACCTCTGCGGTGTTATTGACCATACCGACGGCCCCTGGCTTCTGCGTCTGCTGAAAATAAAAGACAGACCCGGTTAACAGGTCTGTCTTCATTTAGAGTGATTTTAGCACTTCCAGCAGGAACTCCCATGTCCGCTTCGTGGAAGCGATATTCAGTTTTTCCCTGCTCGTGTGGATATCTTGCATATCCGGACCGATGGAAACGCAATCCAAACCGGGTAGCTTTTCGCTGAGCAGACCGCATTCCAAGCCTGCATGGATGGCAACCACCTCGGGCTCTTTGCCAAACATACGGCAAAACGTGCTGACCATCGTATCCCTTAAACGGGAATCCTTTTTATATTCCCAAGCAGGATAGTCCCCCATTTCCGTGGTACTACCATCGTAAAATACCGCCAGATCCTGCAATCTCTTCAGCAGATCCCGTTTTTCCTGGTTAACACTGCTACGTACAGCAAACGTAAGGGTCAATTCTTCATCCAGGCTCATAACACCCAGGTTCAGACTGGTCTGTACCAAACCGGCAATATCCTGGCTCATAGACTGTACGCCATTGGGTGCAGCATTCAGAAGAGCGATCACCTTTGCGCTGCATTCCGTCGTCAAAGCATTGCCCCCAAGAGCATCCACATTGTCGCCGCGAACGATGGCATCGGGTTCATCATAGTTTTCCCGAATCTCAGATTGCAACTGCTCTGCGATCTCATTAAGACGTTCCACATGGATACCTAGAGGAATCAGCGTTGCTTCGCAGGAACGGGGAATGGCGTTATCCTTTGCACCACCCTGTAGTTTTGTAATGCACAGGGGCATGATTTTTTGAACACGGCCTAAAAATTCGCCCATTACCTTATTGGCATTGGCAAGATTTTTGTGGATCTCCACGCCGGAATGGCCGCCACGAAGGCCCTCCACAGTCAACTTCACGCAAGGGCCATAGACCACTCGACGCTGAACAGGCATGTGGATCGTGCTTCTCGCACCGCCTGCACAGGAAACCGTGAAGATTCCCTCATCCTCGGAGTCTAAATTGATCATGGTGCGGCTTTGGAACGCGCTGAGGTCTACACCTGCCGCCCCCTCCATGCCGATCTCCTCGTCCACCGTAAAGATGCACTCCAAGGGTGGATGGGGAATGGTCTTATCCGCAAGCAAGGCAAGCATAAATGCAACGGCAATGCCATTGTCACCGCCCAAAGTCGTGCCATGTGCGAAGATCCACTGACCATCGTGAGCAATGTCCAGTCCTTCGGTATCCATGTTGATGGAACAGTCCGCATCTTTTTCACACACCATGTCCATGTGTCCCTGCAGGATCACGGCCCCATGGTCTTCATAACCACAAGTACCCTCCTGGAACATCACAACATTATTCAGTTCATCCTGTTGATACCGAATTCCATGCTCCTTGGAAAAAGAAACCAGGTAATCACTGATGGCCTTTGTGTTTCGGGATCCATGGGGAATGGAACAGATCTTTTCAAAAAAACCGAAAACGGATGCAGGCTCCAGGCCTGCAAGTTTCATTGCTTTCATAATAAACGCTCCTTGTTGTAAAAAACCACAGGGTCTCCCCTGTGGTTTTATTCATTGACAATTAGAAGAAACTCAGAGACAGAGTCAGCAGGATCCAGGCCAGAGCAATCCACTTGGTAGCAGAAGCCAGCATCTTATCCAAGCTGCCGTTCTTGTTCTTATTCAGGTAAGTATCCTGGCTGCCACCGGTGATGGCGCTGGACAGGCCCTCCTCCTTACCGGATTGGAACAGAACTACAAGAATCAGAGCAACACTGGAGATAACCTCCAAAATCGTCAAAATAATTTCAAGAACTTCCATTTTTAAACCTCCCTCCACGGGTGTCTTACATAATCTGTGACATTATAGCACGCATTTTACAAAAATGCAAGTATTTATTTTTGCACCCAATTACCGGATGCCAGGCAATTCAGATAACTTTCGATAAAGGGATCCAACGCGCCGTCCATGACCGCATTGACATTGGATGTTTCGCAACCGGTACGGGTGTCCTTGACCAAAGTATAGGGCATAAATACGTAGTTGCGGATCTGGCTACCCCATTCGATCTTCTGCTGAACGCCCTTGATGTCGGCAATGGTTGCCAAGTGCTCACGTTCCCGGATCTCCACCAACTTACTGCGAAGCATTCTCAAACAGGTTTCCTTGTTTTGGAACTGGCTTCGCTCTGTCTGACAAGATACCACGATGCCCGTTGCCTTGTGGATCAAACGGACAGCGGAAGACGTCTTATTGATGTGCTGACCGCCTGCGCCGGAGGATCGGAATACCTGCATTTCGTAGTCTTCGGCCTTGATCTCAAAATCTTCGGAATCGTCCTCGATTTCGGGTATGACTTCAATAGCGGAGAAAGAAGTCTGACGACGGGCATTGGCATCAAAAGGAGAAACACGCACCAGGCGATGCACGCCGCTTTCGCCTTTCAGGAAACCGTAGGCATTCTCACCTTCGATCACGATGGAAGCAGACTTCAAGCCGGCATCATCGGCCTCCTGGTAGTCCATGATCTTGTAGGTAAAGCCGCTGCGCTCTGCCCAACGGGTATACATCCGGTAAAGCATCTGACACCAGTCCTGGGCTTCGGTACCGCCGGCACCGGCCTGAAAACTCATCAGTGCGTTATTCTTATCATACTTGCCTGTGAGCAAAGTCTCCAAACGGCAGGATTCCATATCTTTGGTCAGGATCTCAAAGCCATCTTTTAGCTCGGGAAGCATGGAATCGTCGTCCTCTTCCTCGGCCATTTCGCAAATGGTGATCATATCCTCCCAGGAAGATACCATCTTCTCATACCGCTCGATCTTCATCTCCGCCTGCTTGATCTTCATAACGATCTTTTGGCTCTTTTCAGGATCATCCCAAAAACCGGGGGCCTCTTGCATAGCATGCAGGCGCTCCAGTTCATTCTTAAGACCTTCGAGATTCAAAGAATCTGCAAGACCATCCAATGCAGGACGGATGTCATTCAGTTTTTGTTTATAACTGTCAAATTCAATATTCATGGATGCACGCTCACTTCCAATAGTTTTCTTATGGCACCCCAGAGAGGACTCTAACCTCCGACCTTCCGCTTAGGAGGCGGACGCTCTATACAACTGAGCTACTGGGGCATATTCTTTTTTATTGTAACGAAATATACAGTTTCTGTCAAGACTGCGCTCAGGAAATGATTCCTATTGAATTAGCCACAAAAATATGCTAAACTAAGGTTTATAAGGAGGCGGTATTCTTGGAACTTCAAAGATTATGCCCCATTTGGGACAAATTGACTCCTGCACAGCAACAACTCATATCCTCCACCATCGTCCCAAAGACTTTAGGGAAAGGCGCTGTACTGCACGATGGTTCTGCGGACTGTGCCGGGCTTGTGTTGATCAAAAGAGGACAGCTTCGGGCCTATATTTTATCCGAAGACGGTCGGGAAATTACACTTTACCGCCTGCTGGATCAGGATATCTGCCTGTTTTCTGCCTCCTGCGTTATGCGCAGTGTCCAATTTGAGATTATGATATCGGCGGAAAAGGAATCCGAGGTATTCATCCTGCCTCCATATATTTTCAAAAAGATCATGGACGAATCCGCTCCCCTTGCCAATTACATCAATGAACTGATGGCAACCCGTTTTTCCGAGGTTATGTGGCTGATCGAACAGATCATGTGGAAAAGCGTGGACAAACGCTTGGCAAGTTTCCTTTTGGAAGAATCCACATTGGAAGATTCCCATGTACTGAAACTGACCCACGAAGCAATCGCCAATCACCTGGGCACAGCCCGGGAAGTGGTCACCCGGATGCTTCGTTATTTTCAAAATGAGGGCTATGTCAAACTTACCCGTGGCGCGGTGGAGATCACCAACCTGGAAGGGATGGAAAATTTGGCGGAAGCATGATTCCATATGGATGGCACTGTGTATCCCATACAGTGCCATTTTCTAATGGTTGCAAAAAGCATCATCAAGTGGTATAATAGCAAAAAACAAACCGATTGGAGAGGACCCTATGAACAATCTGTTTTTGAATCTTTCATTGCTCACCGCCAATGCGGCCATGCAACAAGCGTTGCGTTCCGCGGTGATCGTTTTGGTGGTGCTGTTGGCATTTGTAGCCGTCATTGCAATTATTCTGGAGATCATGCGCTCTCGCAGTCATAATTCCGGCCAGCGCAGACTCCTGCGCACTTTGACCATTCCCGTCTATCTTGTTGCGGTCGTCGTGCTGGGATTCGCAATTTTCTGCGGCAGCCGCCTGGGCGATGAAGGAGATGTGCAAATCGAGCAGCCTTCTTCCAGCGTTGCCGGTTCTTCTGCACCCGCAACCAGCCTACCTCCGGCATCCAGCACACCTCCGGCAACAACGCTGCCCACACCTCCTCCTGTTCCCTCCTTCCCCGGAACTCCTCACAAGACAGACAAGTCCGATCCTGCCAACTGGAATATCAAGTGGGAAATCAATGTAAACGGCTCTTTTGTAAGCAGTTTTCAGCGGGAACAAAACATTTCCTTTGGCTTGGGTGATACCTATTTCAGTCTGCCCGGTGTTGCCGGATTCCGTGGCAACAACTACCGCGACAGCGCCACTTACGGCACAGTCAATGTGGTAAACAAGAAACTGACCGCTGTTTGGAATCGGGATATTTCCGCGCTGCCCAAAGCAAGCTCCGGCGCTTGGACCGGTGCTGGCTGGACCGGGCAGCCACTGGTGGTACAGTGGGACGAGGAAACCAAGGCCATCATGAACCTGTACCCCGAAAAGAAAGCAAAGAAAGATCTTGTGGAAGTCATTTACGCTACTTTGGACGGTCACATTTACTTCTACGACCTGGAAACCGGCGAATATACCCGGGATCCCCTCAACATCGGTATGGCCTTTAAGGGCGCAGGCGCACTGGATCCCAGAGGTTATCCCATCCTCTATGTAGGCTCCGGTGACCGCACCCGGGAAAAGAAAGAACCCCGGATGTATATCATCAATCTTCTCGATTGCTCCATTATGTACCAGTACGGCCACGAAAAGGAGTTTAACATCCGTTCCTGGCGTGCATTTGACGCATCTCCCCTGGTGGACGCGGAAACAGATACTTTGATCTGGCCCGGCGAAAACGGCCTGCTTTATACCATCAAACTGAACACCTCTTATGATAAGGCCGCTGGCACCCTATCCATCAATCCGGACAAGCCCGTTTTCAACCGTTATATGACCAGCCTGAATACCAGTCCCAGCAATGATTTGGGCATGGAAAACAGCCCCATTATTGTGGAAAACTATTTATACGTCGGCGATAACCGAGGCACCTACTTCTGTGTGGATATCAATACAATGGAACTCATTTGGGCGCAGGAGATTAAGGACGATCAGAATGCTACCGCTGTTTTTGAATGGGGCGACGACGGTCAGGGATATATCTACCTTGGTACTTCCATGGAGTATTCCGACGGCACATGCTATATGTACAAACTCAATGCCATGACCGGGCAAATCGTATGGGAAACTTCCTGGGATAACATTGTTTATAACAAGAATGTTTCCGGTGGTATCCTGTCCACACCTCTGCTTGGTAAGAAAGGCACGGATTACGAAGGCATGATCTTCTTCCATGTGGCCAAATCTCCCAGTGAATACGAAGGTACACTCATGGCTTTGGATACGGATACCGGTAAGGTGATCTGGAAGAAGAACATGAAATACTGCTGGAGTTCCCCTGTTGCGGTTTATTCCGATGATGGTAAGGGCTACATGATCATTTGCGATTCAGTGGGTAATATGCATCTGATCGACGGTAAGACCGGCAATATCTTGGATACCGTTGGTCTTGGCAGTAATGTGGAAGCCTCCCCTGTTGTCTTCAACGACATGTTGGTGGTCGGTACCCGTGGACAAAAAGTATACGGCATCAAGATCAGTTAATTGTTACACCGGCTGCAGACCATGTAGCCGGTGTTTCTTCTTGCATAACGGGATGTATCTATGTTATAATGAACAAAAAGGAGGCTTTCTATGGAAATGGTATTGCTCACCGCCCTCGGTGTAGGAGGCGCAACAGTTTTCGGTGCTGCCATCGGTTTCATTTTTAAAAATATTTCCCATAAATTCAGCGATATCGTCCTTGCCTTTGCAGCCGGCGTGATGCTGGCTGCTGCGGTGCTGGGTCTGATCCTTCCGTCTGTGGAATATGGCGGCGATTGGGGTCTGCTCATTACAGTCGCCGGCATTTTTACCGGCGCGCTGTGCCTCAACCTCATTGATAAGGCTGTTCCGCACCTGCACAAGTTGGTTGGTGCTGATTTGGAAGAACACGAATCCAACGCAAATTTGAGCAAGGTATTGCTGTTCGTCACCGCCATCGCCATCCACAATCTACCGGAAGGTATTGCCGCCGGTGTCAGTTTCGGCTCGGAGAATACAAGCGAAGCGCTGATCATCGCAGGCGGTATTGCTCTGCAGAATATTCCCGAGGGCATGGTCATCATCGGCCCCATGCTTGCATCAGGTATATCCCCAAAACGAACATTCCTGTGTGCCATGGCAACCGGCCTTGTGGAAGTCGTCGGTACATTATTGGGCTATTTTGCCGTCACCGTCGCATCCGCAATCCTCCCCTTTGCCCTGGCCTTCGCCGGCGGCACGATGCTGTATGTCATCAGCGACGAAATGATCCCCGAGACCCATGCCCACGGTTCACAACGGGGTGCAACCTATGCCCTTTTGGTCGGTTTTTGTGTCATGCTGGTATCTGATGTACTTTTAGGATAAATTTTGAAAATAATGCTTGACAACCCGGGATTTCTGTGATAGAATGCGTCTGTTGCCAAAGACAGCAGGTGCCAAAAGCATAAATCCTGCCGAGGTGCGTCTAACATTTTCAATTGTTTGCGTGTCTTTCTGTCT
The DNA here is from genome assembly GCA_045653245.1 of Faecousia sp. Classification (GTDB taxonomy): domain Bacteria; phylum Bacillota; class Clostridia; order Oscillospirales; family Oscillospiraceae; genus Faecousia. The sequence goes on along the minus strand of JAZOLS010000092.1, from coordinate 537 downwards.
TCTGGCAGGAAGACACTTTTTATTTTTTCGGAGGTGAAAAATCATGCCCAACGCAAAGGTTCTTGAGAGCAAGAAAGCCGTTGTTGAAGCCTTGGAAGGCAAGATCAAGGAAGCTACTTCCGTTGTTTTTGTTGACTACATGGGCATCACGGTTGCTCAGGATACCGAACTGCGTAAGCAGTTCCGCGAAGCCGGTGTTGAGTACTCCGTCGTCAAGAACACTCTGACCAATTTCGCAACCAAGAATGCTGGTTACGACTTCAGTGCTGTTTTGAACGGTCCCACCGCTATGGCTTCCCCCACCGGCGACCCCATCGCCCCTGCTCGTATCGTATGCGAGTTTGCCAAGAAGAACAAGGGTATCAACCTGTCCATTAAGGGTGGCGTTGTTGAGGGTTCTGTTCTGTCCGCTGCCGATCTGAACGGCTTCGGTGAACTACCCAGCAAGAACGCTCTGGTTGCATCCGTCCTTGGTACCTTCCTGGCACCTATCTCCAGCCTTGCTTTTGTCCTGGATCAGGTTCGTATCCAGAAGGA
>JAZOLS010000091.1:0-7317 GCA_045653245.1 Faecousia sp. | reverse complement strand
GTAGGGCATATTATTGCAGTATGGAAGACCATTGTATAACATTTTATTCCTGTTGTCAACACATATTTTTGATTTTTGCGAGGCTTTTGCCTCGTTTTTTTATTATCCTTTTACTTCCATAAAATGTAATTGTATTGTATTCTTTTGTAATCGCTTTGTTGTTGACCGGTTATTTCTTTCCTTTATATAATGTATTTAGGGATAAAAGCGTCTACTTTGCTACAGAAAGAAGTGATCCTGTGAAAAAGTATAATTGTCTGCTTGCCTTGTTGGTGTCTGTTTTTCTTCTTTTGTGCGCCTGCGCTCAGCAGCCGTCGAGTCAGGCCTCTTCCGACCCGGATGCGCTTTCTTCTGCTCCTTCCATCAATGTGACTCCTGCCAGCCGCATCCCGGATTCCCGGGCGCCTGCCACCTCGGCTCCGGCAACTTCGGTGCCTGCCGCTTCTGCGCCAGCTACCAGCGCTCCGGCAACTTCTGTGCCGGCAACTACCGCACCTGCTCCCCCCATTCGGCTTTCTACTGATTGGGTGGTGGAAAACCGAGAAATTATTCCCTTTGAAGACCGTTTCAAAGAGGACGTTCCTTTCGGTATTTATGACAGCAGTTGGCTTGTACACATAAGTGGCAATGATTATCGCAAATATTCCCTATCCAAGCGCAAGGGAGCCTATTCCCTGGCAGTAATGCAGGGAGAGAAGGTTATCTACGAAACTATGTGTGACCGAGTTTTGGATGATTACTATCTTATAACCGCCGATGGGAGATGGGCCTATCTATCCAATGATGCACAGATAATTCGGGTAAATCTTCTCACTGGCGAAAGCACAAGCCCGGCGCAGTTCAGTAACGATCTCCTTGGCTCCTACATTTGGGCCGGTGGCAAAGATACAGTCTGTATCTATACTTTGGACCAAAACTATCATCTGCGTTATTACTACCGGGACCTGCACTCTGATGCAGAGAAAATCATTTACGAAGGCACGATCCCTGCCACACCTCTTAGACAAATAACATTGTACAGACCCGGAACCACTCAGGGTTCTGGGCGCCTTGAAATGATAAACCCGGCTTTTTATGAGGCTTCTACCCAGTTAGGGTTGGGAGATGACCAGATTCAAAATGAACTGAACATTCCTTATTGGGTTCGGTACTACTATGATTTCCATACCGGCACCGTTACCGAAGACTTCGGCATTATAGATAGTTGCTATACCGGTACCGATCAGGGACACGATCACTTTGATTATGAGATCACCAAGGAAGAATCCCCTGAGATTTTGAATGTCGAACCTGTCGAGATTCCCAATCTTATCAAGCTGACAGAAGCTCAGGCAGAAACTGCCTTGAATGAGGCGTGTACCCATTGGAGCAATTACGATTACATGCACAGCGATTTTGGCCACTATCTCCCCTATTTGAAGCAGGATGATGTTTTCACGAAGCTTGCAGACATTCCCGTCACTCAAATGCTCGTCACCGCCGACTACGTCTACTGCATCACCGCAGAAGGAACGATTGTTCAGCTCACCAAGGACGGACAAATCTGCAACTCGATCTACACTTCCGACAACAAGCTGGACAGTCTGTGCTATTGCCAGGGCTGTCTCTACTTTACGGACGGATCGACCATCGTCTGCATCGACACGGTCGCCGGCACATGGCGTCCCATCATTCGAACCACCTTAAAGGAACTCTATGTCTACGGTGAATATATGGGCGCCTTGGAATTCAGCATCCGCCAGGGGCTGTACTACCAGCAATATCTCTTCTACCCCGACACCGGCAAGTTGGAAGAAGAACCGTATCTAGCATAATACAAGACCCACCTGCGCTCTGCGAGCGCAGGTGGGTCTTCAAATCTCTAAATTAACGGGTGTAGGGGCGATTATCAATCGCCCGCTGGCGAGCGATGATAAGCCCCTGCTGATATTGGGTATTCATGTGGGGGTGGCCAATATCCGCTTTGGTTAATCATCAGTTGGCGCGTCTCCGATTCGCAGGAAAGTATACTGCTTTCCTGCGTCATCTTTGAGAATATATTCGGTGTCCGAGAGACTCACAAAATCAAATGAGTATATTATCTCTCCTTCATAAAAATCCGGGTGATCTAGCTCTTCACACGTAATCCAGACGTACGTTGCGCCGCGGTCGCTCCCTAACAAAGCGGCAATTCTTTCGCCGTTTACAATGACATAATTTTCAGATTCATCAACAAAATATTCATCATATTCATCGTACGGGGAAACAAAGGCCTCTGCTTGTCTCACGGTAAATTGCGCTTGTAACTCTGCACAATACCATATCCCCTCGCCCGGAAGCGTTTCTTTTAATTTGAAAGCAGATAATCCGAAAAGCAACGACAGTACAATAAGCAGTGCACTACCTCTTTTCATGCTGACCATTACCTCCTTGCAACTCCCTTTTATTACAACGCCGAATAACCGAAGCTATTGACCAGCGCGTCCAGCTTGACACCTTTCTTGCAGTAGGGGCACTCCCGGGAATCATAGCTTTGATAATCCGGAATATCGCTGACGCTGTAGACCGAGCGCACAGGATAACCTTCTACCTCATCCACGGCGCGATAAACCGCCGCAATGCCGGCAACATAACCGCCATAGTAAGTGATTGCCTCAATGGCCCGTTTGGCGGTAACGCCCGTGGTGCAGGAAGCCATGAGAATCAACACATGCTTTCCCTTGACCATGGGTTGCAGGTTATCCCGGAGCAAAATCATGGAGTTGTTGTTGAACTCCGGTTCCATCACATAGATAGTTTGGTGGGCATTCAGGGTCCGAAAACCTGTCTTTGTCAGTTCGTCAGCAACCCATGTACCGATGACAGCCGTTCCGTCCAGACAGATGATAGTATCCACCGGGGTATTGTTGATGAAGTGGCTCACCAATTCCCGGGCGGTTTCCTTGGCTTCGCTCAGACGGGTCTTATTGTATGTAATATCAATATAATAATTGATATGGCTGTGGTTGGTGGCAAAATGGCCCGGAGTTACCCGAAGGGGCACCTTTCCGTACCGGACAGGCAGATGGGATAATTGAATCATTTTTTGTTTCCTCCTACTTGTTGATAAAAAAGAAAAGACGTTTTCTGCCCCGGCGCACAGCGTTTTGCCGGGTACACGAAAACGCTTTTTTTCATTATACCCCGAAAGGATATGCAATTTCAAGAAAAATCCATCCGTTAGGATGCCCAAATTTAGGCCGTTATTCTTGTACATTTTGCCTCTGAAGAAGTTTAGATTCCTCCGCCAAAAACTGCCGGGCAATGATCTTGCAGATATGCTTTTTTGTGATCATCTCATGCACCTGGTCAAAAGTCACCCATTTGGCCGCATCCGTCTCACCGGGCAGGAGCACAATGTCCTGTAGCGGCACTTCTGCCTTCAGACAGTAGTGATCGTAAAAAAGGTGGCTGTCCCGGGTGGTACTCAGATACTCAAATTCCGTTTCTTCCGCCCGGATACCTGTTTCCTCGAACAGTTCCCGGCGCACCGCTTGCAGACTGGTCTCCCCTGCCTTTGCAGCACCGCCGGGGTTTTCCCAGGTATGAGCGTAGGTCTTTTGGGGCGCTCTTCGGGTCATCAGCAGATTCCCTTTTCCGTCATGCACCCAAACGCAGACCACGAGACCGTACTCCCCCGAGGCCCATTTACTGCCCCGGCGGTGTATACGACCGGTCAAGTTGCGGTCCTTGTCGTATATATCATTCCATTCCATGGCAATTTCCCTCCAGCATCCGGCACTTTCGTACATATCTGCGGTAGATCACCAAATACAGCACCAGCTCCGCAGCAAAGGTCACGATCCAGGATATGGGATAGGAAACAAACAGCCAGCCCGGTGTATGGAATTGGGGCAACTGAAATACAGTAGACACCCAAACGACTCGCAAGCCGCAAATACCCAACACAGAAACCACCATCGGCGATACTGCCGCGCCCAAGCCGCGAAGCAGACCCGTAGTCACCTCGTGCAATCCCAGCAGGAAATACGGCAACAGAAGATATATCAACCGATCCACACCGTAGGCAATTGCCTGTGGAGAATCCGTGATATAAATCGCCAGCAACTGCGGAGAAAGCAGGTATACTGCACTACCAAGCACCACACCCACAATGGTTACGCTGGCCAGGCAGATGCTCGCAATTTTGCTCACCCGCTTATACTGCCCTGCGCCCACATTCTGACCGGTAAAATTCAGCGCAGTCTGCATAAAGGCGTTCATGCAGACATAGACGAAGCCCTCGATATTGCTGGCCGCCGCACTGCCGGACATAAAAACATCACCAAAGGAATTGATGGAAGACTGGATCACCACATTGGAAATAGAAAACAAGGAGCCCTGAATGCCAGCCGGTACACCCTTGCCAATGATTTTGACAAGTTGTGCCTTGTAAAACCGCATCTTCTTCAGCTGCAGTTTGCATGCATCGGTTCGACGCATCAGCGCGATCACCACCAGCACTGCAGAAACGCCCTGGGAAATGGTGGTCGCCAACGCAACGCCTGCCACGTTCATATGTAATACCGTAACAAAAAATACGTTCAGCACCACATTTGCAACACCGGCAATTGTCAGAAAGATCAGCGGTCCTTTGGTATCCCCCGCTGCACGCAAAATAGATGCGCAGAAGTTGTACACCATATTAAACACCATGCCGCCAAAGAAAATGCGCATATATAAAGTGGACAGGGGCAGCACTTCTTCCGGTGTCCCCATCCATTGCAGGAACGTCTGCGCGAATGTGATACCAACCCCAGTCAGCACCAAGCCGCTGATCACTGCCAAAGGCAGGGTCGTATGCACAGTTCTGTGCATTGCCTGCTCATCCCGGCCGCCAATAGCGTGTGCCATGCAGACACCGGCACCAATCGACAGTCCTACAAACAGATTGATCACCATCGTCGTAATCGCACCGGTAGCGCCCACTGCCGCCACGGAAATACTGCCGCAGAATCTGCCTACGATCACCAAGTCTGCTGCATTAAACAAAAGTTGTAGCAAGCTTGTCAAAATAATGGGAATCGTGTAGGTGATAATATTCAAAAAAAGCGGCCCTTGGAGCATGCTTTTCTGATAACGCTTCATAAACTCCGGCCTCCCTTCCTTGACCTTATCCCCTATTATACCCCCCTTTCCAAAAATTGCAAGCCATGTTTCGATTATTTCTTGTCATTGCGGGCCAGTACGCACACTGGCGTGGCAATCCCCCGGACATGCCGGAAATCTATGGGGATTGCCATGTCGGGCTATCGCCCTCCTCGCAATGACAACAAAATTTCAGCCCCCTCGAATGAGGGGGCTATTACATCAAGTAGTCTTATAGCCGCAGCACTGGCCGTCACCGTTTTCCCTGTCACAGCCCGTAGGGGCAAACTGGGTCGCCGGGAACGGGATCCGGGAGAACATCTCGCAGGGATCCTCTGTGCAACCGGGAGCATCGCTGCATTCCTTGGTGGGAATGGCATAATCCAGTACCGGCACAATCAGTTGGGCATCCCGCTCCAGGCGGATGATGGAGAACTGGCCCAGGGTCACATACAGTCGCTTGCGCTCCCCGGACAACACCAATTCGTCATCGAACATACCGCAGATCGCACCGGGCAACTGCGTGCATTCCTCTTTGCACTTGCACTCACATACATCCCGCACCTTGGAACTGAGAACCATGGGATCCAACACTTCCATCACGGACACCAATTTGCTAAGTGTCATTAGGCGGCTGCCATGTCTTCAAATTTCTTCAGTACCACACGGACATTGCCGTTTTTATTTACCGAGATATGGTCAATAATCCGGCGCATATCCATATTTGTTACTGTTTCCAGGCTTAGAAACCTTTCGATTTCTTCAGCATAGCGATCAATCAGGGCTTCTGTATTGCTTTTTACTTTGCCCATGATCACAAGCTGATCCAAAGCATCATCACAAGCCTTTATCTCTGCTGTGAGTGCAGACAGCTTATCTTGCAGTTCCTCCATGGTCATAAGGTCGTTAGCATACATCTCCTGATATCGGTCTTTTTTTGCAAGCAGCTTCTTTTTCTTTGCTTCAATATCCTTCGGTGTTAATGTAGAGCTTTCCGTTTTGGGAAGCTCTTTTTCAAAACCCGCAAGGACATTGGCCGCAAATAAGTCCTTGTCTGCAATGAGCGAAGTGAAATACCTGCGAAGCTCTTCTATCAGTTCTGGTTCATCCAAAATCACGCGATTATCGCACTTCTCAGCGGTGTACTGATCGTTCGTAACGCATCGCCAGTAGACCCGTGTGTTCACGTATGTATAGGTTTTTCGTGTGAAGGACCTACCACAGTGTTCACACTTAATGAGTGTGGAGAATACATGCTTAGAACTGTATCTGGCGTCTCTGAAAGGCTCACCGGAGTCGTACTTAGTTCGCCGGGAGTCCATGATCTCCTGTGCTTTTTGAAAGACCTCCGGGGTCACAATGGCCCAGGACGGACGCTCATGATAGAAATGATTCTCTTTTGGGATGTTCACTTGCTTTCCGGTCAAGAAATCTTCGATCTCATACTTGTGGTTGACTAAAATGCCGCAGTACAGTGGGTTCACAAGGACCCGCCGAACGCCACGTGCATTCCAATCGTTTCCGTATTTTGTTTTGTCGTTGTCTCGGTTTAGGGTCATACTGATGGTTCGGCAGCCTAAGCCCTGTTCGTTGTATAAGAAGAAAATTTTACGGACGATTCGGGCTTCCTCAGGGTTGATCTCCAATGTGAATTTGTCGATCCGGTCATAGCCGAAGACCCGCTGAGGAACGCGGCCTTTTTCCGCATTGATCTTTTTGCCCCACTTGACACGCTTGGAAAGATTGTTACTTTCCTCCTGCGCCATTGCAGAAAACAGTGTCAGCACGAACTCGCTGTCTCCCATAGAATCCATATTGGCGGTGAGAAACAGGGTGTTGATACCCATAGATTTCAGCTTGCGGATACTCTGCAAGGCGTCCACTGTGTTTCTGGCAAAGCGGCTGATATCCTTAACCACCACCATATCGAATAGGCCCAGCTCCGCATCCCGTAAAAGCCGTTTGAATTCCTCGCGCTTTTTCAGGGAAGTACCGGTGATGCCCTCGTCCGCATATAGGCGGAATAGTTCATGGCCATTCCGTTTAGCATACTCCACAAAGAATTCCTTCTGGTGGATCAAGCTATCAATCTGCTCGTCCTTGTCCGTCGAGACACGACAATATGCAGCTATTTTCATTTGTTGGTTGCTCCTTTCTGTCAACCAACCCATATCCTGCTTTTATTATAGCATAAAAAGCAAGAAAGGGGAA
>JAZOLS010000090.1:0-2930 GCA_045653245.1 Faecousia sp. | reverse complement strand
TCCGATATCTCCGGTTTCGAATTCTACTGAAAAGTCCGTAAAATCCGCAGCCTGAGCCAAATCCTCGCAAGATGCTGTGAATACGGTCTGCTCATCTTTGCTAACAGAAAATTCCACCGTAACTGCGCGGTAATCCATGGTCAGATTCATGACCTTCGCACCCAGACGAATTTTTTCATGGGCACTTGCAACATGGCGGTCGCTGCCAGCCTCAAACAGATAAATACCCCGTTGCATGCTGCGCAACAACTGCTCCAAGATGTCCCGCATGCCCTCGATATTCAAAATATCCTGGCGCTTAAAGCCGATGCCCACAGCACAGGCACCGCGACTGGTGCCCTTTACATAGCCCAGGCGGTCATCGTCTACAAAATGATGAACCCGATGGGAGATGTCCGAGAGCATAGCAAAAACTGCAGCACCGCGCCGGCCGTTTGCCCGACCGCCTTCGCCCATGGCCTGCACCAAGGGGATAAAACGGTTGATATGGCCCATATCGTAGCCCTGCCCGTGATTCCGGGGTTGAGGACATACCAATGATTCCTTTTCGGCAGAAATGTTGCCCTGCACAATGGCCTGATCTTCCGTCACAAACCGGGAAATATCCTGCACCTTGTATACCTTTGCTGTGTGGGTGAAACCCTCCATAACAATGGGATACATCTTGCCGGATGTTGCGGCATCAATGGCCGTGGAGCAGATCTCTTCTTTTTTCAGGGGAACATATTCATATCCATCCTGCCCAGGCTCTACAAGGTGTCCAAATAACCGTCCGCCCAACACAAGAACACGACCGCCCTGTTTCCAATAGGATTCCAAAACCTCTGCGCATTCTGCCGGAACGGACTGTGCATGAGGCAGTACGACCATAAAGCCGGATACGCCCTGCAGAAATTCTTTGACGGTTACTTCCCGCACAAGATACCCCATCTCCATCATGGCACAGATCAAGTCCCGCGCTGCCTCGGGAGAAAAACCGGGTCTTTTGTCCATTAAAACCGTAATCGTCCGGAACGGGTCTTCCAGCCGGGTTGCACGCGCCATATTTATGTAGTATTCCTTGGATCCGTATTGCATGGTATACAACTCCTTTTTGTAATAAAAGTATTTTGCTTCTATATTTCAGTATATAGCGCTAAAGATCATATGTAAATAAACTATATTGTCAAAACATTTAATAATATTGACTTTATCAGGAATGTGCGCTATTCTTACCCTATGAAACAACAAGGAGATACACCTATGCAGTTACAGCTATTTGAGGCCAAGCATTTGGTCATTGATCATTCCGTCTCCACAAGACCCCGAACGGTTGCCCTTTACGAGTTTGATCTATTTAATCATGCAAATCGAAATATCTACGTTGATGATCACCTATATGTTGCTGATGAAAACTGTGCTGTATTTCGAAAGCCCGGACAAATCGTTCACAGTGTCGGTAATTACGACAATCTGATCCTCACATTCTCTTTAAGTGACTCGGACAATAGTTTGGGCAATATGCTCATAACAGAAGAACTGCTTGCGCAGATCCCCACCTTCTTCTATCCGGCACATATCAATGAATTGAAACAGAGCGTACGCAAGATCATCCGTCTCCATCAGTACGACAAGCATTCCCAAAGCCTGCAACAGGAACTGTGCCGATTCCTGTTTCTGTTGCTGTCAGACAGTTTGGAAGAAGCACCAGCACAACCCCAACAGCCCTCCAGAATTTGCGAAGTAATTTCCTATATCGAAGAGCACTATGCTGAGAAGTTGAATATTGAAGATTTGGCCTCCCTGATCCATTTGGATAAGTATTACTTTATTAAATACTTTAAGAAAAAAACAGGCGTGACACCGCAGCAATATCTGATCCAAAAGCGTATCCGGGAAGCAAAGGCTTTGCTGGAAGGCGTGGATCTTCCGGTAAGAGAGATCTCCTATATGGTGGGCTATGCAAATACCACTCATTTCATTTCTTCCTTTACAAAAATCGTAGGCGTATCTCCAGCCCAGTATCGGGCGGGTTTCCGGTTGCCTTACAGAAAAATAAATCCCTAAAATTGCGAAATTCTCAAAAAACCTTATTCAAACCTCAAAACAGCCACCCATACGGGTGGCTGTTTTCTGTTCCGGTGTATGCACGCAAGATCCTCTTTGCATCGTACGATATTTTCAGAACTTAACGTTTTTTCTAATCAAACTGTGGACAGATGACGTAAACAGGAAATTGCCCTCACTCAGTTAGAAAACTTCGGTGGATTCACAGGATTCCCTGCGAAAGCATTGGGGCCGGGGTCAGACATAGAGAAGTACATCTTCGCTGCCTTGGTTGTACCAAAATCCTGATTGGAACCGGAATTCTGCACCTCATTAAAAGCATCCCGGAACATCTGGTTGTGGGCTTCCTCCCGGTTCAGCAGAAAATCGATGGTCTCCCGTACTTTCTTGTCATTGATCTGCCGGTACAGATACTCATAAACTACCTTTGCCCGTTGCTCCGACGCAATGTTGCTCAAAAGATCGGCGCATAGATCCCCGGTTACTGTTACATAGTCCCCCGTCCAGGAATAGCCGGAGGCATTGATCAGTCCCGGATTCAGCCCCAGAATTACATGGCTTTGAATTTCGCCGCAGGGCACCTGGGCAGCATCCACATCATGACCGTTCAGAAGATTGATCGTCTGCGCAACCATTTCCATGTGTCCCAGTTCCTCTGCCGCAATATCCAAAAACAGGTCCTTGATCTTGGGATCTTTGATGCGGAAACTCTGGGACATATACTGCATAGCTGCTTTCAGCTCGCCATTGCCTCCCCCAAGCTGCTCCTGCAGCAGTGCCGCATACTGGGGGTTGGGACGTTCGATCCCCACCGGATGAAATAACTGTTTTTCGTGCTTGAACAAGCACACCACTCCCTTCACTGTGATATGCTTATTCTTCCA
>JAZOLS010000089.1:0-6431 GCA_045653245.1 Faecousia sp. | reverse complement strand
ATGCTTATCAAACCCTTATCAATGCAGAAAAACACTTCAACGAAAAAAGTGGTCTGAAATCAAGCGATTTCAGACCACTTTCATTATTTAGTAAGATTATTCCCACTCGTTGCAGGGACTTGCATCTTAAACAATTTTGTTTAGAAGATATTGCACCTGCTATTCTGATTATTTTGATTGCCCATATTGTCTTAGCTGTACGATGGATGCTTATCAAAATCTTATCAGCGGTGATAATCCACCATGGTGAGTACGAGGTAATTGTTTCGGGTGGTTTGGATGTATTATAGCATAGTCCCAATCATTTTTCCAGATGGTTTTAGCTATTTATAAGAAATCGTTTGAATTCCAACACTTTTTGCTGAATTATATCAATTACATGCAGGAATACTTCATCCGAACTACCAGTAGGATCATCCAGTCCCCAATCTTCCCGATAGGAGCATGGAAGCAAAGGGCACTGTACATTACACCCCATGGTGACGACCACATCCACCTCTGGAATGTCGGACAGCAGCTTGCTGTATTGGGCTGCCTCCATATCAATGCTGTGTACTTGCTTCATTAAGCGCACCGCATCCTGATTGATTTGCGGTTTCGTTTCCGTACCGGCAGAGTAGCTTTCAAACACATCGGATGCCAGTTTTTTGCCCAATGCTTCTGCAATTTGGCTGCGGCAGGAATTGTGGACGCAGATAAATGCTACCTTTTTTCTTTTCATACAATTATTCCTCCTGCATTTGAGGGATGGGATTTACGCAAACAGTAATGTGCTTAATTTTCGTAAATTTGTTTTCAAGAGCATCGTGTACCCGTTTTGAAAGCTGATGACTTTGCGTAAGTGTCATTTCTCCAGCTGCGCAGATTTGGATATCTACATAGATTTTGTTACCGAAGACACGGGATTGAATGGAGTCTACACCCAGCACTCCGTCCTGATGCATGGCACATTCGACCATGTCTTTTTCCATTTCATCACTGCAGGAGCGATCAACCATCTTATTAATTGCATCCTTAAAAATGTCATAGGCTGCTTTAATGATAAAAATGCAGATAACCAAGCTTGCAACAGTATCCATCAGCGGAAATCCCATTCTTGCACCGGCAATGCCGATCAGGGCACCGATAGACGACAATGCGTCGCTACGATGATGCCACGCATCTGCCATTAAAGCACCCGAATCAAGACGAACTGCGTAAAACCTTGTGTACCAATACATCGCTTCTTTTCCGACAATTGATATAATTGCCGCAACAAGCGCCAATACACCCGGAACAGTGAATTCCTGCGCATTGCCGGAATTGATTTTCTCGATAGCGGTATGACCGATAAACAAGCCGCTGATCAGCAGAATAACTGCCAATACAATTGCGGCGACACACTCAAACCTTTCATGCCCGTACGGATGGTCTTTATCCGATTCTTTTGCCGAAAGCTTCACACCTATGATAACAATAATGCTGCTAAGAACATCAGATGCAGAATGGACAGCATCACTGATCATCGCACCGGAGTTTGCTAAAATACCGGCAATGATTTTGAAAAGAGACAATACAGTATTGCCTATAATGCTGACGAGGGATACTTTGACAGCAGTTTTTTCGAATTCGTTAGAAAAATCAGCTGTTCTTACGGTTTCTTGCTTTGTGGTTTTTTTCATGAAATTTACCTCCGAGAGAATATGATATTACTCTATGCTTCTTTTCTCCCGTGTATAAAGAAACCACGGGAGCAGTCGTCGTAACGTACTGTCCCGTGGTTGAAAAATCCACTGTTACATAAGTAACCCGGCTCCAAGCAAAAAAGCTCCGGCCTGATCAGTTTGTACTGTAGCGAAATGCAGTGCAAAGAGTTATTGTATTGTAATTTCTTTACAAAGCCTTGTCAAGTAAATCCTTGATATCCGAAAGTTTTTGTACTTTCTTATTTCTCGCATGCGCAGCGAATATTTCCGGCCAGTATCTCTTTCCAGTCTCCGATCACGTCATGCGTCCAGCAGTCATCCGCACCGGCTGCTTCTCGCATTGTCAGAGCGAGAATGTAGGTCAGCTCTTCTACAGTTGCACCGGCTTCCAAAGCGCCCTTGAAGTGCTTCAGAACGCAGGGCTTGGAACGGCCTTTGATGGAGAGGGCAAAACAGATAAACTGGTAGGTCTTTTCGTCAATGGTTCGCTTCTGCTCATACAGAGCATCGATCTCGTCCAGCTTTTCTGCAAACTCCGGGAAAAATTGTGCCAGCATTCTCATGGCAGATCCTCCTTATTTTCTCAGAAGTTTTTCTACATCGGCGGTCTTCAGCACCTTGCCAACGGAAACGACTTTTTCGTTTACAACGATAGCAGGCATGGACATCACGCCGTGCTCCATTACCTTTTCCATATCGGTGATATACTCCACTTCGATATCAAGGCCGAGGTTGCTGACAGCTTTTTTTGCATACTCATACTGCTCATGGCAGGACTTACAGCCTGCGCCCAGAACCTTAATGCAGCAGATACCTTCCACGGGGGCGCCGCAGCAGCAAGAGGTAGTCGCATCCGCCTGGGGTGCGGAACCACAGCAGCAGGAAGCAGTTTCCTCTACTTTGGTTTCAGTGCTGCCACAACAGCAAGCAGGCGCTTTCTTTTCTTCTTTCTTCTTACCGAAATTAAACAGTGCCATAGTTAAATTCCTCCTAATTGAATATTTTTTAGATAATTACGGGAGCAATCGCATTGAAGAAGTAACCAACGATGATAATACCAAGAGTGCAAATCGCAATAAAGATACCCAGTAGCTTCGGTTTCACAGCCTTTCGCAGCATGATCATAGAAGGTATAGATAGTGTGGTTACACCCATCATAAAAGACAGGACAACACCCAGAAGTGCGCCCTTGGCAAGCAGTGCTTCAGCAATAGGAATCGTACCGAAAATATCTGCATACATAGGAACGCCCGCAACTGTAGCGAAAATAACGCCGAAAGGATTATTGCCGCCCAACAGTCTGACAATAAATTCTTCCGGAATCCAGTTGTGGATGATGGCACCAATACCAACACCAACCAAAACATAGGGGAACACTTTCTTTGCGGTTTCTACGACCTGTTCCCAAGCATATTGGATGCGGTCATTGAAATGCAGCTCATCCTGTGGCATATCGATTGCCTTGCCTTTGCGGATATATTCCTCTACCTGACTTTCCAGATGCAGTTTCTCAATGAGTGTACCGCCTGCCACGGCAATTACCAGACCAAGTACCACATAGATTACCGCTACTCTCCAACCAAAGATACTCATAAGCAGCACAAGACTTCCCAAATCCACCATTGGGGAAGAGATCAGGAAAGAGAATGTAACGCCCAAAGGCAGGCCTGCGCTGGTAAAGCCGATGAACAGCGGAATGGACGAACATGAACAGAACGGTGTTACTGTTCCCAAAAGAGCAGCCACACAATTTGCACCAATGCCATGGAATCGTCCCAGAATCTTCTTTGTTCTCTCGGGCGGGAAGTAGCTCTGAATATAAGAGATTAAAAGGATCAGGAATCCTAATAACACCATGATTTTGATAGTGTCATAGAAGAAAAACTGGATGCTTCCTCCTATACGACTCGCCGGATCAAGCCCGATTGCTTCCACGATGCTGCCGATCAAGCGGTTCAGCCATTGCATACCCAAGACTTCTGTCTGAAAGAAATCCCAGGCAGTTTTGAATGTTTCCATAAAAAGCCCCTTTCATATTCATATATTCAAAAGTGTCGATATGTTGTTTTTAAGAGAAGCCACCTTTTCAGATGGCTCACTTCTCTTTGTCTAAGCAACAGGTTTTTTCTGATTGACTTTGTGTATCAAGCATTAACTGCTGTTTCAGTAAGGCTACGGCTCTATCAGCACCTTCGGAGTCAATGGAGTAATGTACCCACTTGCCTTCTTTTCTGCCTTGAACAACACCGGCATCACACAGGATCTTCATATGATGCGAAAGCGTAGACTGTGTAATATGCAAATCATCCAACAGCACACAAGCACATTTCTCACCGCTACGAAGCAGCGCTAAAATACGCAGACGATTCTCGTCACAAAATGCCTTAAACACTTTTGCATTTTCAACATATTCAGATGCCACGTGGTTCACCTCACATTCAAGTTTATCGATCTGTTATTATTATATTCCTCAAATCGAAGTTTGTCAATATGTCCCCATGTTTTTTGGTTTCACTTTCCGTTCTATGGTTTCATTTTTGAGTGAAACCAAATGAAACCATTTGAAACCGTATCATTTTTATCAACTGTTGCCAAATAAGAACCGTAATTTTGATACGATGAGTATCAAGGTTACGGTTCTTTTTCTTTTTGTTAAACCCCTTGTGCCACGAGGCTTTGCAGACTTTTGCTCAACGAACAAAGTGTCATCGTGGGCATACAGGGGTGTTTGCGGATCGTCTTAACAGGCCCAAAATAGCCTCTTTGCAGTACATTCATAGCCACAATGACACTTATGAAAGGTAAAAGTGTCATCGTCCCTGGAAAAGTGTCATTGTGAGAAAACAGCCCCTACTACCCAATCGAGTAGTAGGGGCTGTTTTCGGTTATCTTCCGCTGATCTGACGGCGGCAATAGATACGACTACCGAGGAATGCCAGCAGCGCTGCGGTGACAATGTAGAGCAAGGGAACGATTTGATATGAGGTAAAATGCTTCCCAAACAGAGAAACCAATCGAAGGTCAAACGTGTTCCACATGGATAGAAAACAGGTAGGAAGATAATCCCATAACTGTCCCAATATGCGATACTCTGCCGGTGGCTGAACAAGCATTCCGGCAAGGATCATGCCGGTGATAATGGACATTGCGGCAATACTGCTATAAAACAGTTCGGACAGAAACATGACAAATACACTGATCAAAAACGCTGCCACCAACAGGCAGACGTATGCAATCAGACAGGCTTGTCCTATGGTGATATTGCCTGCGTAGTTTTTGTAAAAAATCTGTATTGCGGCATCAAAGCCCTCTGCACCATATACACACAGGCACAGTACCCAAGTCAGCACCGTCATGAGTAGCGCACCGGCACACCCCACGGTGATCCCGGCAAACAGCTTGACCCAATATAGCCGTCTTTTTCCGTTTGCAGTACACAGCACAAGTTGATCTGTTCGGTAAGTGCGCTCGTCGGGAAAGCTACTTGAAAGAGCGATGATAGTATAGAGCAGCATCATGAAGCCCACGCCGAGAAACGTTTCTAAAATGCATCGGTATCCTTCGTGGAACTGATATATCATAGGGGTTGCAATGGCATTGGCCCGCCTCTGCCAATATGCAATCTCAGCTTCGGTCAGATGGTTGTTCATAGCAGATCCTTCAAACTGCTCTATCATAGCGGCATATAATGCAGCTTCATCAGGAACCCACTGTATGACTGCTCCGTTGTTCATTCCCGTCCATGCTCGGATTAAATGAAAGATTTCGCTGTACGGCCGGGCATAGTTTTGGTATTCTTCCGTTAAAACATATTTAGTTTCTATCGGCAAATCCTTGTAAGCGGCAATGGTCTCCTCCAGTAGGGATTGGTCTATGGGCTTTCCGCTGAGCGCTTTGCGGTACGACTGATCAATCAGGTGTTGTTCGTAATTTGTGCCGATGGCTACGCCATCCACGTAATAGGTTCCCAGCAAAGGGGCCAGGATTGAAAAAGCAATGGCCGCCACGCAGATAAGAAGCGAGACCCAAAGCAGTTTCTTTTGCATCAGCTTTTTCAGTTCATAACCATACAGGGTAAACAGATTATTCATGGCCTCCCTCCTCAAATTGCGCAAGATAGAAGCCCTCTAAATCACCCATTTGGTCATCCCATGCTCCGTGATAAATCAAATTTCCATTTTTCATCATAAGCACCTCATCGGCAATATGCTCGATGTCGGAAACAATATGCGTAGACAGAAGTACGATACTGTCTTTGCCGAGTTGCCCAATAAGGTTGCGGAAACGCACCCGTTCTTTGGGGTCCAGTCCTGCGGTGGGTTCGTCGAGGATCAGCATCTTGGGGTTGTTCAGCAATGCTTGCGCGATTCCCAGACGTTGCTTCATACCACCCGAAAAGGTTTTAATCTTTTTGCGGCCCATCTCTTGCAGGCCGACCAATTCCAGAAGCTCATTTGCCCGCCGCTTGGCTGAATGCTTGGGCAGTCCCTTCAATGCCGCCATATACAACAGAAAACCCATAGCGGTAAATTCCGGATAATAACCGAAATCCTGGGGTAAATACCCTAATATCGCACGATAACCTTCCTCGCTGACATCCATACCGTCGAAAGCGATTGTACCGCTTGTAGGTTGCAGGATGCCGCAGAGCATACGCATCAGTGTGGTTTTTCCTGCGCCATTCGTCCCCAAAAGACCATAAACTCCATTATTTAAACGCAGGCTGACACGGTCTACTGCGATTTT
>JAZOLS010000088.1:0-3470 GCA_045653245.1 Faecousia sp. | reverse complement strand
TATTCCAGGGGTGCCAGGGTTTCAATAAAATCCAAAACGTTTTGTACAGTTGTCATAATGCTTTCTCCAATTCTTCCAAAGCCTGTTTCTTTTCCGGGTCATTCCGGTGTGTGACAGCAAGGCGCAAACCATCCAAAATGCCCTGGCAATATTCTTTCGTTTCCGGGCCGGGATTTTCCAGCAGGGCAGGGGAAATATGCCATCCGCCAACACTTAGCCGGGCATTTTCCGGTGCCCATGTAACTTCCATGACAGTATACAAAAACCGCCCGTCTCGCAGTACGGATTCCTTGGCAATGCACCAGCCATTTTCTGACAAATACCGCCGCAGGCTGGGCGTTTTGCTCTGACATTGCAGGATCAGACGGTAGCGATCACTTTTCAGCCAAAGGGCATCTTCCAAAATGGAAATCATGGTGTCCGCTCCCATGCCGGCGCAGACCATCACATCAAAATCCCGGGGAACATTACAAACGCCGGGGCAAAGATAAAAGGACATTTTGTTCTGTACACCGAATTTTCGTGCGTTGCGTTGGGCAGCCTGCAGAGGGCCTTCGTTGATGTCGGAAGCGATGATGGCTTTTGCAACGCCCTTTGTCAACAGGTGGATGCCCAAATAGCCGTGGTCACAGCCCACGTCGGCTACCACATCCCCGGGATGAATATATTCGGCGCAGGCCAGTAGCCGTTTGGATATGGGAAGGTGCATATAGTAACCTCCAATGTCTACGTCATTCCGAGGCCGCAGGCCGTGGGAATCCCGTAGAAAACGGAATGCCTAACGGGATTGGCACAGCCCCTGCAGGGCTTCGCAATGACGAGATAAAAATGCCATCCCGGCTGGTTCCGGGATGGCATAGCCGGTTTTACTGGTTTTTCTCGGCCTGGTCGGCTTCATAAGCTTCCAGGAAGTGGTTCAGTTGAGCCAGGAAGGGCTCGCACTCAATGCCGTGGACCATGCAGGCTTCTTCTACGGTCTCGCCCCGGGAAGAGGGACAGCCAAGGCAGTGCATGCCGATGGCAAAGAACAGGGGAGCTGCGTGAGGGGCGATATCCAGAACATCACCGATGATGGTATTTTTTTCGATTTTTACAGCCATAATTTGACCTCCTATAACAGTTCTTTGCCTATTATAACCGCATCTGCCGAAAAAAACAAGAGTCATTTTCGTCTGGCAGAAAACTATGTGTTTCGACGGCTTTCCCCTCCTTTCGCAGGGGATGGGTGGTAAGATAACAAAAAACGACAGAAAGAGAGGTTTTTCATAATGTTAGGCACACGCATCGCATCTTTGCGACAGGGCAGAGGGCTCAGCCAGGCAGAACTGGCCCGGAGATTACACATCAGCGCCAGTGCCGTGGGAATGTACGAACAGGGACGGCGGGAGCCGTCGGTGGAAACGCTGATCGCCCTGGCCCGGGAGTTTGGCGTTTCCTTGGATTATTTGCTGTCCGGGAGGCCGGATACAGTCCGGGATGTGTCGGCACTCCATCGAATGGTGACGGAGGGAAATCCGGGAGACGGTACAATACGTACAAAAGAGGAAATGGTGTGCCATTTATTGTGGGCTCTGTTGGAATAAACCAGGAAAATTATATAAAATTAAGGTTGAATTTCTGCCACATATATGGTACGATACACTTGTACCGATATGGGCGCATTGCGCCTAAATATATGGATGCAATATGCACCCAGGAGGAAAGAAAGATCTATGAAGAACGTAATGGACATTTTTGAAGAACGCAGTGCCTTCTCTTTTGAGGTGTTCCCTCCGAAGACTGACGTTGGTATGGAAAAACTCTGCGGTGAGGGTGGCGTATTGGAACAGCTGTACACCCTGAACCCGGACTACATTTCCTGCACTTACGGCGCCGGTGGCACCAACGTGGGAAAGAACCTGGAAGTTCTGGACAAGATCGTCAAGGACGACAAGACCGTTGGTGTGACCCACTTTACATGCATTGGCAACACCAAGGAAGGTATCCGTGAGCAGCTGCAGAATTATCTGGATCACGGCATCAACCACATGCTGGCCCTGCGCGGCGATCTGCCCTTCGGCTGGACCGGCACCGGCGGCGATCTGCACTACGCTACCGAACTGGTGAAGTTCGCCCGCAAGGAATTCGGCGACAAGTTCACCATTGCCGTGGCTGGCTCTCCTGAGGGTCACATTCAGTGCCGTAGCCTGGAGGCTGACATTGCTTTTCTGAAGCAGAAGCAGGACAACGGTGCTGACTACATCATGACGCAGTTGTGCTGGGATATGGATCAGTTCCGCTACTGGCTGGATGCGATCCGCGCTGCCGGCATCTGGATGCCCGTGGACGTGGGTATCATGCCCATCCTGGACCAGAAGGCTACCATTAACATGGCTCTGTCCCGTAACGGCTGTGTTATGCCCCGTGCACTTTGCGAGCTCATCTCCAAGAACTGGATCTTCCCCGATCCCTTCACCGGCGACAAGGGTGAGACCGACGCTCTGTGCGCACAGAAGAAGGAAGACTTCAAGAAGGCTGGTATCGAATATACCATCAACCAGATCGACGAGTACCGCGCTTGCGGCATCAACGGCATCCATCTGTACGCACTGAACAAGTTCGAAGATGTTGCCTATATTGCCAAGGAAGCCGGTCTGCTGGATTTGGTGTAATCTGGTATCCGTATTGTAGGAGCGACCATCGGTCGTCCACGGTGGGCAATGCCCGCCCCTACATTCTTTAAATAAGGAGCAAATATCTATGGCAAATCCCCATACCATCGCCGTAGCCGGTAAGGGCGGCGTGGGCAAAACAACCACCTGCGGTATGCTTATTGACTACCTGTGCAAAAAGGGCAACGGCCCCGTGCTGGTAGTGGACGCAGACGCAAACTCCAACCTAAACGAAGTTTTGGGTGTGGAAGTGGAAACTTCCCTGGGCGCGATCCGAGAGGAAATGGCCCAGGCGGAAATGAAGGGAACCATCCCTGCAGGCATGACCAAGGCCGACTATGCAGATTTCAAATTCAACTCTGCCATCATTGAAGAGGACGATTTTGATATGCTGGTCATGGGCCGCACCCAGGGCAAGGGCTGCTATTGCTATGTCAACGGTGTGCTCAAGACCCAGGTGGACAAGTACGCGAAGAATTACAGTTACATCGTTATGGACAACGAGGCCGGTCTGGAGCATGTGGCACGGGGAACTTTGCCCCGAGTGGACACCATGCTGCTGATTTCCGATTGCTCCCGTCGGGGCATCCAGGCGGTGGCGCGGATCGCAGAAATGGTCCGGGAAATGAACCTGAATCCTACAAAAATGGGCTTGATCGTCAACAGAGCGCCGAATGGTGTCCTGGATGACGGCGTTAAGGCAGAGATCGAGAAGCACGGTTTGACATTGTTCGGCGTGCTGCCCCATGATGAGGCGGTGTACCGCTGCGACTGTGACGGTGAGCCTTCTGCGAAACTGCCGGACAACGATCCCATGAA
>JAZOLS010000087.1:0-22487 GCA_045653245.1 Faecousia sp. | reverse complement strand
TTTCAAGCGTAGCTGTGCCAAGGAGGGCGTTATTGCCGAGGTTAAGAAGCGCGAGCATTATGTCAGCCCCAGCCTGAAGCGTAAGCAGAAGTCTGAAGCTGCCCGTAAGAACAAGAGAAAGTTCTACTAATATCCCTCTTGATTTATGCTCACAAAACCGCCTGTCGTCTGACAGGCGGTTTCATTTTTTTAGTTCCTGCCATAATCCCACAGTCCGGGTCACGCCAAAATGGCCGACTTCTTCCAAAAGTTCCTGCAGATTATCCCAAGTGCGTTGCAGAGAAAAAATTACGGCATCGTCTGTTTGACGTATGCAATAATGACAGTGGAGTTTTTCGTCCTTATGGGGAAATTCCTGTGCATCTGCAAAGCACATGCTTTCCTTACAACATCCTTTTTGGGAGATGGATAGTTGCAGCCCATCCAACGCGGCTTCCAGCCAAATTTCCCGGCCTTTAAAGGGTGTCAAGTATTCTTTCAGCAGTTGATTCGGTGGACAGGGTGGTAAAAATATTGGGTTATTTGGATTTTTGTAGCCGGGGGGCACGGCAACGGGACAGGGGAGTTCTTCCAGCAGGATGTTGGCCAAATCCTGCACTTCCGGTTTTTTAGGCCTTTGAAAATCCAAAATTACTGCATCCACTTCTAACGCGGCAATGCATTCCTGTAACTGCCGGGTGATCACTTCCGCTTTGTGATCGGAAATAGGTGTGCTGTCATCCAAGATCAGCAGAGAGTGGGGTGGCAGTGTCTTTGGGAGATTGGAAAGCCCCGGCCCGGAGGAAGAAAAATGACAGGCCAGCCATCCTACTTGGGACGGCAGTCGGGTGCAGGATGCGATTTCTGCTCCGGTCATGGCAAAATATAAAGGCATGGACAAAATACCCCTTTCGTGGTATAATCTTCTTGATTCTATGAAAGGGTGGATGCAGGTATGCCTTTTTCCTTGTTTCCCAAGGCCATTGCTCGGGATATTACCCGCCTAACGCCTGAATATCTGAATAGCCAGGGTATCCGCCTGCTGATGATGGATTTTGACAATACCATCGTTCCCTATACAACGGATACGCCCACGGATGCAGTTATGCAATGGCTGGAAATGATGAAACGATCCGATATTCATCTTTGCGTGGTATCCAATTCCAAACGGGATCGGGTAAAGACCTTTTGTACCAAGTATGGAATCGACTGCATTACCCACGCGAAAAAGCCGTTCCCCAAAGGAATCCGGGAGTGCCTGGCGCGCTATGATCTGAGTGCAAATGTGTGCGCATTGGTAGGGGATCAGATCTATACGGACACTTTGGGCGCAAACGGATGCGGTGTTTTTTCGATTCTCGTGAAAGCCATTGATAATCACAATTTTTGGCTGAAAGCCCGTCATGTGCTGGAATTGCCTTTTGTTTTTGTCGCAAGGCACAGAAAAATTTGATTATTGCGTAAAAAAGTGCGTTTTGCCCCTTGAAAAATCCACTGGTTTAGGTTAAAATATACCAGTTAATATACGCTTTTTATTAAATCCCAAAAAGGGACAGACTTAGGAGGATATAATTATGATTTCTGCAGGCGATATTAGAAACGGTGTTACCTTCGAACTGGACGGCAAGGTTATGCAGGTCGTTGAGTTCCAGCACGTTAAGCCCGGTAAGGGTGCTGCTTTCGTCCGTGTCAAGATGAGAAATGTTATCACCGGCGGCGTGACCGAAACCAGCTTGAACCCCTCTGCCAAGTTCCCCACTGCTTTCGTTGAGAGAAAGAAGATGGAGTACTCCTACAACGACGGTGGTCTGTACTACTTCATGGACCCCGGGACCTACGAGATGGAGCCCCTGGACGGCAGTGTGCTGGACGATTCCTTCAAGTTCGTCAAGGAGAACGATGTTTGCACCGTCATGAGCTACAAGGGCAAGGTCTTCGGCGTGGAAGTTCCCAACTTTGTTGATCTGGTGGTTACCGAGACTGAGCCTGGTTTTGCCGGCAACACCGCTACCAACGTGACCAAGCCCGCTACCGTTGAGACTGGCGCTGAGGTCAAGGTGCCCCTGTTCATCAATGAGGGTGACAAGATTCAGATCGACACCCGTACCGGCGAATACCTGGGCCGTTCCAAGGTTTAAGTTCTATTTTCCGAAAGGAGAAGCATTATGACCATTTCCGAAAAGTCCGCTTATCTGAAGGGCCTGATGGACGGCCTGAATCTGAACACCGAATCCGACGAGGGCAAGATGATTGCCGCCATTGTGGATCTGCTGGGGGATGTGACCAAGAAGCTGACTGCTGTGGAGGACACTACCATCGCCATCTCCGTCGTACTGGACGGGATCGAAGAGGACCTGGATGCCATCGAAGATTTCATTATGGATGAAGACGATGACGACTATGATGATGACGATGACGACATCTATGACTTCAGCGATGATGACGAGGACTACGATGACGAGGGCTTTGACTTCGGCGATGAGGATTCTACCATCTACGAAGTGGAGTGCGCCTGTGGCGAGATCATCGACTTTGATGAAGAGACCTTGGAGAAGGGCAGCATGACTTGCCCCAACTGTGGCGAGACCTTGGAGTTCTCCCTGGAAGACGACGAATAATCATCACCAATATACTGCCGCAGCGCCTGCTGCGGCAGTTTTTGTAAAGAGGTATTTATGAATAAGAAAGAATGGCTTCGTTCCCTGAAATTTGTCCTGTTTTCTGCATCTGCCGGCATCATTCAGATGGGCAGTTTTGCTCTGCTAAATGAATTAGTAGGACTTCAGTATTGGCTGTCCTATTTAATTTCTTTGGTGCTGTCGGTTGTGTGGAATTTTACTTTCAATCGGAAGTTTACATTCAAATCCACAGGAAATATCACCCGGTCAATGCTGTTGGTGGCCGGATACTACTGCGTGTTTACGCCCCTTTCCACTGTTTTGGAGCATTACCTGGCGGATACCTTGGCCTGGAATGAGTACATCGTTACGTTTTTGAATATGCTGTTGAACATGATCACGGAATTTCTGTTCCAGCGATTTGTGGTGTACCGCAACAGCGTGGATAATAATGAAAAAACTGCAGTGCAGGATGAGGTAATACTATGAAAAACAACATGGTTTGTTTGCGCTGCGGCCAAGAAATGAATTACATAAGAAAAGAAAAGCTACAGTTTGGACAGACCGGTTGGATACTGGGTGACCTTCCCAATCTATTGGCAGGAGCAATGGAAGTTGATATTTACAGTTGTCCGAAATGCAGAAAACTGGAATTCTATTTAGCAGATACCAAAGAAGCAGGCTTACCTCAAAAGCAGTGCCCGAATTGTGGTAAGCGACACGATTTTGACTATCCCAATGCCCGTTCTGCAAATATAATTACTATGCGTAAAGCGAAAAGCAACAGCCGCCTCGAAATGAGGCGGCTGTTTTGTCGTAAATGTATCGTACCTTGTATGTCATTGTGAACCAGTGACCGATGTCACTGGTGTGGCAATCCGCATCTTTTGTGGCATCGAAGATGCCACGCGGCTCTTAAGAGCCGCAGGAGAAACGGATTCCCACGCCAGTGTGAGCACTGGCTCGGAATGACATATAACGGTAGGTTTACTCATCATTCAACGCAGCGTCATACACCACATTTTTTGGAAGCTTCAGTTCCTTGGCGGTTTGCTTGATGGCATCCTTACGGGAAAGGCCATCTTCCATTAACTGTGCCACTCTGGCGGCTGCGTCCGCCGGGGTGGCTTTTTCTTTGGGTGCAGCAGGCGCACCGGCGACAACCAAAACAAATTCACCCTTGGGTGGTGTTTCCGTATACTTTTCAATGGCTTCACCCAGGGTGGTACGCACCACTTCCTCGTGGAGCTTCGTCAGCTCCCGGCAAAGGCTGATGGACCGGTCTGCACCAAATACGGCAGCCATATCTTCCAAGGTTGCCAGCAGCTTGTGAGGGGCTTCGTAGAAGACCATGGTGCGGCTTTCGGAAATCAGACTTTCCAAGTGCTCCTTGCGGCTCTTTTTCGCGGTGGACAGGAAACCCTCAAAGCAGAATCTGCCGGTGCTCTGTCCGGAAATGCTCAAGGCGGTAATCACAGCACAAGGGCCGGGAATGGCGCAGACGGTGATGCCTGCTTCGGCGCATTGTTTTACCAGTTCTTCACCGGGATCAGAGATGGCAGGACTGCCGGCATCGGAGACCAATGCGCAGGTCTCACCGGCCAAAATCCGCTGAACGATCATATCGCCCTTTGCAGTCTTGTTGTGTTCAAAGTAACTGACAAGGCTTTTTTTGATGCCCAAATGGTTCAGCAGTTTCAAACTGACCCGGGTATCTTCTGCGGCAATAAAATCCGCTTGCTCCAAAGTTTCCCGGCAACGGGTGGAAATGCCCCCCAAATTGCCGATGGGGGTAGGGACGAGATATAACATTCCTGCCATAGTCTGCCTCCTTAAAGGTGGTAAAGTGTTCGGTAGTATTCGGTGGGTTGCCCCTCGGCATCCTGCAAACAGCGTTCTTCCCATTGCAGACCCGGCTTGCCGCCTTTTCGGCAGGAAAGCAGGATCAGGGAAACATCGCTGCCAGAGCGATGGCGGACAAGGCGCAGCCGCTTGGGCTCTAACGAATATTTTGCAGACAAAGTACAAATTTCAGCCAAGCGCTCCGGCTTGTGCACCAGCATGAAATCACCGCCGAATTTCAGCAATTTTCCTGCTGTGGCACAAAGCTCTTCCAAGCTGCATAAGTCATCCCGCCGAGCCAAGGGCGTGGCGTGACTTGCCGGGCCACCGGTGTAGTAGGGGGGATTGGAAATACAGCAATCAAAACTGCTGATAGGGAGCACTTTGGGGATGGTGCGCAAGTCAGCGCATATACTTTCCATACGGGCGCAAAGACCGTTTCTGTGGATGTTTGCCAAGGCGGCATTATGAGCGTTTTCGTCCAACTCAATGCCTGTTACATGGCAACTGCCATCCTTGGCGCATAGAAGTGTTCCCAATGTGCCGCATCCCGATCCAAGGTCCAGAACTTTGGCATTGCGGGGCAGTTTTACAAAATCGCTGAGCAAAATGGAATCCGTACTAAGGGGAAATGCTCCTTCCGGAATATCCAAAGTAAAGCCATTCGAAAGTGTTTCCATAGCGTGTCTCCAAAAAAAGACAGTCTGCGCAGCCAAAAGAGTGCGCAGACTGACTGTGGTTCGGAAGAATCAGCCTTCCTCGATCGCTTCAGTGGGGCAGTTGTCGGCGCAGGCACCGCAGCTGACGCAAACATCGGCATCGATGACGTACTTGTCTTCGCCCTCGGAAATAGCCTCAACGGGGCAGTTGTCAGCGCAAGCGCCGCACTTGACGCAAGCATCGGTAATATTGTAAGCCATGATTTTCCCTCCATTATGTGTTTTCGGCATATGTATACGAGTACAAATGCACCTTTATTCTAACATGGATTTTGGAAAATGCAATTCCTTTTTTCATTTTATTTCGTATATTTTTTTGCAGCACTGGCGAAACTTTGCAGATGAGGGAGGGGTGGCATGCGATTTGATGCACAGTGCAGGCGTTTGATCTTGGAGGCGGCAGGGATCGCCCGGGGATGCGGACATAGTTATGTGGGCAGTGAGCACCTTTTGGCTGCACTGTGCTGCCAGGCGGGTTGGGTAGGGCAGTTGCTTGGCAGTTACGGACTTGGGGCTGAAACGGCACGGTATGCAGTTTCTGTGCTATGGGGGAGTGGAACACCGGATATGCCCCTGCCTCAGGGGCTGACATGGGAAGCAAAGGAAATTCTGCGTGATGCCGGGCGTGAGGCCCGGCGTTTGGGTAAGAATGAAATAGGAAGATGCCATGTTTTGCTTTCGTTACTGCGTGCAGACCACACCGGAGCAGAAACTTTATTAAACATGGTGTCGGTGGACCGAAACGAGATTTTTACAAGAACGGTAGAGCATATGCTATGGGAGGAAACACCCTCCAGAGCCAAGAAGGGAGCAGGCGATTTGAAATTATTGGAGCAGTTCAGCGAGGATTTAATCCTCAAGGCATCCACCATGGAGCGCATTGTGGGTAGAGAACGTGAGATCGAAATGGTCATTGGCATTCTCAGCAGAAAAAATAAGAACAATCCGGCGTTGGTTGGAGAGCCCGGCGTGGGAAAGACAGCCATTGCAGAAGGTTTGGCTCAAAGAATGAGCATGGGGGATGTACCGCCTCAATTAAAAGATAAGCGGCTTATCAGTTTGAATATGGCTAATCTGGTGGCAGGAACCAAATACCGGGGAGAGTTTGAAGAACGACTGCGGGATGTACTGCAGGAGATCAAACGGTGCGGAGATGTGATTCTGTTTGTGGATGAAATGCACACAATTGTAGGCGCAGGCGCAGCGGAGGGTGCAATCGATGCGGCCAACATTTTCAAGCCTGCATTGGGTCGCGGAGAATTGCAGATGCTTGGCGCAACCACAATGACGGAGTACCGAAAGTATATTGAAAAAGACCCGGCCCTGGAACGGCGTTTTCGCCCGGTGACGGTAGAAGAGCCGGATCGGGAGGCGACAATGGCCATCCTGGAGGGACTGAAGCCGGGACTGGAACGGCATCATCGGATGCGTATTACGCAACATGCTTTGGAGGAGGCGCTGCGTCTTTCTGTGCGGTATTTGCCGGATCTGTATTTGCCGGATAAGGCCATCGATCTGCTGGACGAGGGGGCTTCCCACGCCCGTATGGAGGAGATGCGATACAGCCGCAATGCCACCCAACAGAATTTGGAGCAGGCGCTGAACGAAGCGGTACGGGAGAGCCGTTTTGAAAAGGCGGCGGAATTGCGGGACAAAATGCAAAAAATGGTAGCGCGCTCCGGGGAACATAAACGCCCCAGAGCGGTTACGGGAGCAGATATCGCATGGGCGGTATCTGCCCGTACCGGCATCCCGGTAGGGAAATTGACCACGGATCAAAGGGTGCGTCTGATGAACCTTGAAGAAATCCTTTCGCAAACCGTCGTTGGACAAAAAGAGGCTGTCCGCAGCGTTGCAGAAGCGGTGCGACGGGGATTTTCCGGCATTCGGGATGAGAACCGCCCGGTGGCTTGTTTGATGTTTACGGGGCCCACTGGGGTGGGCAAGACAGAATTATGCCGGGCATTGGCGGAAGAAATGTACGGCAGTAAGGATGCCATGATCCGCCTGGATATGACAGAATATATTGAAAAGCAATCTGTATCCCGCTTGATCGGTGCGCCTCCCGGCTATGTGGGCTATGAGGAGGGGGGCAAATTGACGGAAGCGGTGCGCCGTCGGCCTTATTGCCTGGTGCTTTTGGATGAACTGGAAAAAGCCCATCCGGATGTACTGGGCTTGTTGTTGCAGATCATGGAAGAGGGGGTACTGACGGACTCTACAGGCCGTCGTGTCAGTTTTAAAAATGCCATTGTGGTCATGACATCCAACACCGGCGGACGGATCAAGGGGGATGGTTTGGGCTTTCAGCCGGCCGGAATTGCCCAGGAGCAGGAGGAATCCTTACAACAGACATTTATGCCGGAGTTTTTAGGTCGTCTGGACCAGATCATCCGTTTTGCCCCTTTGGGAAGTGGGGAATTGGAAGCCATTGCCCAAAAGTATCTGACGCAACTGAAAAAGAGAATGGAGGCCATCGGTATCCGACTGGAACTGTCGCCGGATATCCCGTCTTTTTTGTCCGGACAATGCAAGGCACGGGACGGAGCACGGCATTTACGGCGATTGGTCCAATCCAAGGTAGAGGGGCCTTTGGCCGAAGAGTTGCTTCGTACGGGCAAAAAGCCATCGCTGATCCGGGGAATCCTTCAGGAAAATACAATTTCCTTCCAAAACTAGAAAATTATGTAGAACAATCGTTCGAAAATTAGATTTTCTCAGGTTTTTTGAAAAAAATGCAACTTTTTTGCAAAAAAATATTGATTTTTTGAAATTGTGGTATTATACTGTCATTAAGTGGAGCAAAATGGATGCAAAGTGGAGTGAAATGGAGGAGGTGAGCACTTATGATCGGAAAATACACAGCAAAATTGGACGATAAAAACCGCTTGATTGTTCCTGCGAAGTTACGGGAAGAATTGGGCGAGGACTTTTTTGTGACATTAGGCATCAACTGTGGTCATCGGTGCTTGACCATCTATAAGGCCACCGACTGGCAGACCCTTAGCGACAACTATAATACCTTGCCCATTTCTCAGAAAGGTGCGGCCACCAGTTTGATCTTCATGAACGCGGTGGAGTGTGAACCAGATAAGCAGTTCCGTTTCAGCCTTTCTCAATTTCTGCTCAGTTACGCAGGTATTTCCAAAGAAGTTATGATCGTTGGCCGGGCAGGCCAGGCAGAAATTTGGGATGTTGGTGAGTTTGAAGCCTTTGAGGCTGAGAATCTTACCCCCGAAAAACTGCTGGCATCCTTGGAGGCCATTGGTCTATGAGTGAATTCTATCATGTATCCGTATTGCTGGAGGAATGCATCGATGGGTTGAATATCCGTCCGGATGGCATTTATGTGGACGGTACCCTGGGAGGTGCAGGGCACTCCAGTCAGATTGCGGCACGGCTTACCACAGGCAGGCTTATCGGTATCGACCGGGACCCTGTGGCGTTGAAAGCAGCAGGGGAGCGGTTAGTTCCCTTTGGAGATAAAGTGACATTGGTTCATTCCAATTTCTGCGAGATCAAAAATGTGTTGGATAATCTGGGTATTGACGGCGTGGACGGTATTTTGCTGGATCTGGGCGTTTCTTCCCCCCAACTGGATGATGGAAGCCGGGGTTTTTCCTATATGGTGGATGCACCCCTGGATATGCGCATGAACAACGGCGATGCGCTGACAGCGGAAGAAGTTGTCAACACCTGGCCTTATGAAGAATTGCGCCGTATTTTGTTTGATTACGGCGAAGAAAGATATGCACCTCAGATCGCGGCAAATATCTGCCGCATCCGGGAAACGAAACCTATTAAAACCACCTTGGAACTGGTGGATGTGATCCGCAGCGCCATGCCGGCATCCGCCCTCCGGGAGAAACAGCACCCGGCGAAACGCAGTTTTCAGGCCATCCGCATTGCAGTTAATGATGAACTGGGTGCGGTGCGACAGGTGATGGATGCGGCGATCCCCAAATTAAATCCCGGCGGACGGCTGGCAATCATCACATTCCATTCTCTTGAAGACAGAATTGTGAAAAACGGCATGGCAGATGCGGCAAAGGGCTGCATATGTCCGCCAAACTTCCCGGTTTGTGTTTGTGGAAAGAAACCGCAGGTCAAACTTTTGACCCGTAAGCCCATTATTTCCGGTGCGGAAGAATTGGAGCGAAATCCGAGAGCCCGTAGCGCAAAACTGCGGATCTGTGAAAAAATCTGACGAAAAGGAGGGATCTTTATGGCTATGCAGCCTGAGGTCCGATATATCAACGCATATGTATCCGGCACTGCTGCGCCACAGCCGAAGAAGATTCCCCAAAAACGGTCTTCTGTCCGGCTGCCTAAGGCGAAAAAACAGCAAAAATGGCTGATTCCCGTTGATGTGACAGCGGTAGTTGGAATTTTGGCGGCTTTTGTATTGGGCATCATGATGATTGTCAGTCTGGTGCAGATGAACAAAGCCCAGCAGGAAGCCGAGATGATGCGCCACTACGCATTGTCCTTGCGTCAGGAAAACCAGGTTCTGCAGGATACATATATGGCTGATTACGATTTGGAAGAGGTACAGCGGATCGCTCAGGCAATGGGTATGGTCCCTGTGGAACAGGTTGAGCATGTTCAGATCCAGTTACAAGCGCCCCAGGTGGAGGAAGAGCCGACTGCGTGGGAAAACTTCTGGGCCTTTGTTGTAGGGATGTTTGCATAATCTCGCAACCTGCCAATATGATTGAATAGCTGCGATGGGCGGCGAGGGGTTCCTTGCTGCCCATTTTAGCCGATTGCAGTCAGAAAGGCCGGTGTTCTATGGCAAAGAAGGATCGTAAAAAGGAATTTGTACGTGTAAGGGCGGATTCCGGGCAGCATCGCAGAATCCTGGCGGTGATGATCGTCCTGGGGATTGCTGCCTTTGTGCCTGTAGCGCTGCAACTGTACTCTTTGATGATCACAGATTTTGATTACTTTTCAAACCTTGCTTTGCGTAATCAGACCCGGACTACCAATGTGACCGCCCATCGGGGAACGATTTTTGACCGGAATATGAACATCCTTGCCATGTCCGAAACGGTGGAAAATGTATATCTCGATCCCCATGAACTGAAGCAATCCAAGGCAGATATGGATTTGGTTTCCCGGGAACTGGCGCAAATATTGGATGCAGATCCGGAGCGAATATTGAAACTTGGGAAAGATCTGACTAAGCGTTATCAACAGATCGCCGCCAATATTGATGAGGAAACGGCGGCAAAAGTCCGGGATTTTATTAACAACAACCATATTTCGGGTATTCATCTCGAACCAAGTTCCAAACGAACATATCCCTACGGAACTTTGGCAGCCCAGGTGATCGGGTTTACCAATGCATCCAACACCGGGTCTGAGGGAATCGAAGCAGCCTATAATGCATATTTGGAAGGTACGGCAGGAAAAGTTATCACCACCAAGGGCAATAATGAAATGGATATGCCCTATTCCTACGAACACTATGTACAGGCCATTCCCGGTTGCAGTGTGGTGCTGACTTTGGATACCACCGTACAGGCCTGCCTGGAAAAGCAAATGCGTGCGGCCATAGACCGATACGATGTGCAAAACGGGGCGTTCGGTATGGTGATGGAGGTCAAGACAGGCAAAGTCCTGGCTATGGCCACTTTGGGAAGTTACGATCCTAATAATTATTTGGAAATTATGGACGAAACTGCTCTGAAAGAAACGGAGCAACTTCGTTTGAACTATTTAGCCTTGCCTGAGGGTTCGGAAGCCTACGAGCAGGCAAAATCCGCCTATCAGGCAGCGGTGACCGCCGCCCGGCTGAAGCAATGGCGAAATCGTGTATTGTCCGACGGATATGAGCCTGGCTCCACCTTTAAGGTGCTGACCATGGCCGCGGCGTTGGACTGTGGGGCTATTGATTTGAAAACCGGATTTCACTGTTCCGGTTCGGAGAAAATTCCCGGACGCTCGCAACTTCTGCACTGCTGGCGGTCAACCGGGCACGGCTCTCAAGTTACAGCCCAGGCACTGCAGAATTCCTGCAACCTGGCTTTTGCGCATATCGCCTTAAAATTAGGCGGCGAGCGATTCTATGATTACATCAGCCGATTCGGTATTATGGAAAAGACCGGTATTGATCTGGCAGGGGAGAGCAAAGGTGTTTTCTTTGACCGGGAATTGGTGGTCAATACAGATAAATGGGGAACTGCATCCCTGACTTCCGGCTCTTTTGGGCAGACTTTCAAATTGACACCTGTGCAACTGGTGCGAGCCATCTCTTCGGTGGTCAATGGTGGCAATCTTATGGAGCCATATATTGTTTCTGAGGTGCTGGATGCGGACGGAAAAACCGTTTTACAGCAAGAACCAACCGTGATCCGGCAGGTCATCAGCCCGGAAACTTCCAAGACCATGTGCACCCTCTTGGAATCCGTAGTTATGGAAGGAACGGCAAAAAATGCCTCAGTTGCCGGATTTTCCATAGGGGGAAAGACGGGTACAAGCGAAAAAATCGACATTTTAGACGAGAACGGCAAGCCAACTCTGGATAAAATCGTATCATTTGTGGGGATTGCGCCCATGGACGATCCGGAGTATATTGTATTGGTGGCGCTGGACACGCCGTCCCGTTCTACCGGGATCTATATTTCCGGCGGTGTTATGGCAGCACCGACAGTCGGTGCAGTGATGGCGGATATCCTGCCTTACCTTGGTGTCAAGCAGAATTTCTCGGAAGAAGACACGGCAGGCAAAACCATTGTGCTGGAGGATTTCACCGGCCGGACACCTAAGGAGATCGACAAGCATCTGAAAGAACTGGGGTTGACCGCCAAGTATATCGGCTCCGGAGAAACCGTGACGGGACAGATCCCCAAAGCTGGCACATCCGTACCGGGTGCGAGTCAGATGTTGCTTTACTTAGGAGAGGAAACACCGGAAAAAACAGTGGAAGTCCCGGATTTCACGGGAATGAACCGCCAGCAGGCGAGTGCCGCAGCAGGGGCGCTTGGTCTATATATACTGCCTGCAGGAAATTTGGAAATATCCCCGGCAGTAACCGTGACAGCGCAGAGTGTTGCACCCAAAACCCAGGTGCCGATTGGTACCACTATACGATTGGAATTTGCGAATACGAAAACTCCGGTGTGACCGGAGGGAGGAATCACCATGAAACTAAAGGAATTGCTCGCTGGTATTTCTGTGCTGGAAATGACGGCAGACCCGGAACTGGATATTGTGACTGTGGCCTATGACTCCCGTAAGGTAACGCCTGGTGCGCTGTTTGTTGCCATCAGCGGTTTTGCAACCGATGGAAATCGTTTCATACCCATAGCCATGGAAAAAGGCGCGGTGGCAGTAGTGACTGCCAAAAAGCCCGAGGGGAATGTGCCTTACATTTTGGTGAAATCTGACCGACTGGCGCTGGCATTGATCAGCTGTAATTTCTATAGTCATCCGGCAAAAAGCATGACCATGATCGGTGTCACCGGCACCAATGGCAAAACTTCCACCACACTTCTGTTGAAACAGGTACTGGAGAAGACCCTGGGTGCAAAGGTTGGCTTGATTGGCACCATGGAGAACATGGTGGGCGATGAAATCATACCCACAGAGCGAACTACTCCGGAAAGTTTTGAATTGCAAGGTTTGTTTGCCCGGATGCGCGATGCCGGTTGTACCCATGTGGTGATGGAGGTTTCTTCCCACGCCATTGCATTGGACCGGGTGGCAGGTGTCCATTTTGATGTGGGCGCATTCACAAATCTGACGGAAGACCATTTGGATTTCCACAAAACTATGGACGACTACTGCGATACCAAGGCAGAGTTGTTTAAACGCTGTGATTTCGGCGTTGCCAACCAGGATGATGCCTATTTTGGTCGTATTTCCAGCAATGCAACCTGCAAAATGCTGACCACATCCGTCAAGGGTGAAGCAGATTTGCAGGCTGAGGCGTTGGAACTCCATGCAGATGGCATTTCCTTTACGGCAATCGCCGGTGATGTAAAGCAGAAAGTTTCTTTGCCCATTCCGGGCCGGTTTACGGTTTACAATGCCTTGTCTGTTTTGGGTATCGCTTTGCAACTGGGCATCACTTTGGAGGATGCCGCAAAGACCCTGGCAACCGCAAAAGGCGTACGGGGCAGAGTGGAGGTTGTTCCCACTCCCGGCAAACCCTACACAGTGCTTTTGGACTATGCGCATACTCCCGATGGTCTGGAAAATGTTCTGCGTTCCATCCGGGATTTCTGCAAAGGCCGTTTGATCGCTGTGTTTGGTTGCGGCGGCGACCGGGATCCCATCAAGCGTCCCATTATGGGCCGGATTGGTGTGGAACTGGCGGATATTGCCGTTATTACATCCGATAACCCCCGTACAGAAGCGCCCATGGACATCATAGCGGACATTCTTGAGGGCGTTTCCAAAGAGAAAGAGAACTATATTGTCATCGAAGATCGGCGAAAAGCGATCCAATATGCTATGGACATTGCGGGAAAAGATGATATGATAGTATTGGCCGGTAAGGGCCACGAGACTTACCAAGAGATTAATGGCGTGAAGTATCATCTGGATGAGCGGGAGGAAGTTGCCGCTTATCTGATGGAAATGAGGTAATTATGGCACAGATCACATTGGCGCAGGCTGCTCGCTGGTGCGGTGGTACAATCGATCCCAAGTATGGCGATGTCGCTTTCTTGGGAGCCAATAACGATTCCCGAAAAGTAGAGCCGGGCCAGTTGTTTGTCGCTCTGCAAGGTGCACGGGATGGACACGATTTTATCCCTATGGCCCTGGAAAAAGGTGCGTCGGCAGTGCTTTGTACCCATTGTGACGGAGATTATCCTGCCATTGTTGTGGAAGATACCCGGATTGCCCTGGGCCGGATCGCCCGGGAGGAACGCAACCGAATCGGTATGAAAGTGGTGGGTGTCACCGGTTCTGTGGGTAAATCCACCACCAAGGAAATGATCGCTTCGGTACTGGAAACCACCTACCGGGTGGCGAAGACCCCTGCCAATCACAATAATGACATTGGCATGCCCATGGCGATCTTGTCTATTCCTGAGGATACGGAAGTAGCCGTTTTGGAAATGGGCATGAACCATTTCAGGGAGATTGCCTACTTAAGTAACATCGGCCAGCCGGATCTGGCGGTGATCATCAACATCGGTACTATGCATATTGAGCATTTGGGCTCGAAAGAGGGCATCCGTCAGGCAAAACTGGAGATTTTGGAGGGCCTACGTCCCGGTGGCGCGATCCTGCTCAACGGCGACGACGAAATGCTGTGGCCGATGCGTGAGGAACTGAATGTGCCGTCTATTTACTTCGGTGCAGAAAACAAAAACTGTGAAGTTTGCGCTACGGATGTAAAAATGGAAAATAACGGCCTATCCTTCCTTGTGCAGACCGATAAAGAAGAATTTGAAATCTTCCTTGCCCTAGAGGGCCAGCACTACGTCTTGGATGCCCTGGCTGCAGTCAGCGCAGGTATTCAGATGGGTGTGACACCGGAGCATATCTGTAAGGCACTGGGAAGTTTTCGGAATATGGCCGGCCGGCAGGAGATATACCG
This sequence comes from Faecousia sp., assembly GCA_045653245.1. GTDB lineage: Bacteria > Bacillota > Clostridia > Oscillospirales > Oscillospiraceae > Faecousia. The sequence goes on along the minus strand of JAZOLS010000087.1, from coordinate 7,773 downwards.
GGCAGATGGCTATACCATCATTAGGGATTGCTACAACGCAGGCCCGGAATCCATGGCTGCCGCCTTGGCAGTACTGGGCAAAAAGTCCGGCCGTCGCATTGCGGTGCTGGGGGATATGCTGGAATTGGGTAAGCGAGCCCCTGCGGAGCATTACCGTATCGGCCGTATTGCGGCGGAACAGGCGGATCTGCTCTTTGCCTATGGCCCCAACAGCGAGCGGGTGGTCAGCGGTGCGATTACCGGCGGTATGGATACGGTCCATGCCCAGGCTTTTGAAGATCGGCAGGCTTTGGTATCTGCGTTAAAAACATTTGCAAAGCCGGGTGATGTTTTGCTCTTCAAGGGCAGCCACGGCATGCACATGGAATTAGCGCTGGAACTGTTTTTGGCGTAAACGGAGGAAAGAGATATGGAGAGAATCTTGATCACAGTTGTGGCAGGCGGAATCCTGTCGGGACTGATCGGTGTTTTACTGCTTCCCGTGCTTCGGGCGCTGAAAGCAGGCCAGTCCATCCGGGAAGTTGGCCCTACCTGGCACAATAATAAAGCAGGAACGCCTATGATGGGCGGACTGTTCTTCATCCTGGGTGCAATCTTTTGCATTGTTGGTAATCTTGCTATTATGGTGGACTATACGGTGCTTTACGTACTGGCTTTGAGCCTGTGCTTCGGCCTGGTGGGTTTCCTGGATGATTTCTGCAAGGCGAAATACAAGCGAAACCTGGGTCTGACGTCCATTCAAAAGGCGTTGTTGCAGATGGCAGTATCCGCAATTTTTGTTTACTTGCTGTACAAGCAGGATCCCAGTCGCTGCAACATCTACATTCCTTTTGTCGATACTTATTTTAACATTCATCCGCTGCTGTATGTGTTTTTCTCCATGTTTGTGATGATCGGCTGCGATAATGCAGTGAACATTACCGACGGCGTGGATGGCCTGTGCGGCAGTGTGACACTGCCTGTAATGATCTTCTTCACAGCGGTGGCCGTGGCTATGGGTAAATATGATTTGGCAATTCTGCCTGCTGCATTGGTAGGCGGACTGATTGCTTACCTGTTTTTTAACTGGCATCCGGCTAAGGTGTTCATGGGCGATACCGGATCACTATTCTTGGGTGGTGCAGTGTGCGCGCTGGCCTTTGCCTTGGATATGCCGCTGATCCTCATTTTGGTGGGCTTGGTTTACATTGTAGAGACTTTGTCCGTCATTATGCAGGTGACCTATTTCAAACTGACCCACGGCAAGCGAATTTTCAAAATGGCACCCATCCACCATCATTTTGAGATGTGTGGATGGAAAGAAGTGAAGATCGTGCTGATTTTTACGGCTGTTTCTGCGGTGATGTGTATCATCGCCTGGTTTGGCGTCGCCGGACGTATTGGCTAAAAACCGAAAGGAGTTTCTATGGCTGCAGGAAAACTGTATGCCAAAGAGGACCGCCGGGCTTCGCTCGGCGAAACTGTGGACATACCGTTTTTGCTGCTGACCATGCTTCTGCTGGCAGTGGGGCTGATCATGCTGTATTCGGCAAGTTCGGCCCAAAGTATGTATGACACCGGCTATACCATATCCACGAAATACCTGCAAAAGCAGGCAGTATGCGCCGGGATCGGTCTTGTGTGCATGTGGATATTCAGCAGGATTCCGGCTGCCTTTTGGCTAAAGTTTGCCTGGCCGCTGTATGGCATCAGCATTGCGCTTTTGCTGCTTGTGTTGGTGGCAGGGGAGTCGGTCAACGGTGCACGGCGTTGGATCAATATTGCAGGGTTGCAGTTTCAGCCCTCGGAGATCGCAAAATTTACCATGATCGTGCTGTTTGCCAAACTTACAAAAAGTTTTGGTACGGATGCCCGAAAATTCCGCTACGGCGTTTTGGGCTTCGGAGCGGCATTGCTGGGGATTTTGATCCCTTTGGCCCTGGAAAAGCACTTATCAGCCATCATGCTCATGGGCATGGTGGCAGTGGTCATCATGTTTGTGGCCGGGACCCATCCCAAATGGCTGCTCATGGGCGCAGGATGCGCTGTGGTTTTTGTGATCGTGTACGTTTCTTTCATGGGCTATGCCGGAGATCGCATTACCGCCTGGCTGCACCCGGAAAGTGACCCCTCAGATAAGGGATATCAGATTTTGCAATCTTTATACGCCATTGGCTCGGGCGGACTGTTCGGCCTTGGCTTCGGCAAAAGCAGGCAAAAATACCTGTATTTACCCTTTCAGTATAACGACTATATTTTTGCCATTGTCTGCGAAGAATTGGGACTGATCGGTGGAATTTTGATCATGGTGCTGTTTGGCGCACTGATCCTGCGGGGGTTTTGGATCGCCTTGCGTGCGCAGGACCGATTTTCCACAGTTCTGGCAACGGGCCTTGTGGCATTGATCGCGGTGCAGACCATACTGAATCTGTGCGTGGTTACGAACCTGTTGCCCTCGACAGGCATCGCATTGCCGTTTTTCTCCTACGGCGGTACGGCATTGGCAGTGAATTTGGGAGAAATGGGAATTGTGCTGAGCATTTCCCGACAACGTAACAAGACAAAAACACAGGAGGTTACGATATGAATGTGATTTTTACCTGCGGCGGCACCGGAGGACATATCAATCCGGCTATTGCCGTTGCAAACTTGATCAAAGAGCGAAATCCAGGTTGTAACATCCTGTTTATTGGTGCTAAGGGCCATATGGAGGAGCAGCTGGTGCCCAAGGCAGGTTTCAAATTGGAATGCCTGCCCGGTTCCGGACTCAGCCGCGGTAAAAACCTTGCAGCCATTAAGAAGAACATCAAAGCGGTCAAATGCGTCTTTGACGCAGTAAGCCAATGCAAAAAGATCATCAAGGAATTCAAACCGGATGTGATCATCGGCACCGGTGGCTACGCCAGTTTCCCGGCCCTGTATGCCGGTAGCAAGTTGGGAATTCCTACTTGTGTACATGAGGCAAATGCTGTTCCCGGGCTGACCACCAAAATGGCAGCAAATCTTGCAGACCAGGTGCTTGTCTGCTTTGAGGAAAGTCGGAAGTATTATAAAAATCCCGATAAAGTAGAAGTGGTGGGCATGCCCATCCGCCGGGAATTTTGGGAAACGGACCGGAAAAAGGCCAGGGAAGAACTTGGAATCGGCGATAAGCCTTTGCTGGTGTCCACCTTTGGCAGTCAAGGCGCAAGAGCCATGAATCAGATGGTTGCAGAACTTTTTGCCCTGGAGCAGGCTGACAATTTCCCATTCCATCACATTCACGCTGTGGGCAGTTTTGGCTGGGGCTGGATGCCCGATTTGGTAAAAGAAAAAGGCGTGGATTTGGAAAAGTGTCCGGCTATCGATATGCGCCAGTATATTTACAATATGCCTACCGTCCTGGCGGCGGCAGATGTGGTCATCGGCCGGGCAGGCAGCGGTACCTGCAATGAGATCGCTGCAGCAGCCGTACCCAGCATTTTGATCCCATCACCCAATGTGACCAACAATCACCAGGAGAAAAATGCCCGGGTATTGGAAGCCAGTGGCGGTGCGTTGGTGCTGCTGGAACAGGAGGCAGACCCCAAGCGGGTCTATGCCGAGATTAAACGACTTTTGCAGGAACAGCGGCGCAGTGAGGAAATGCGTAAGAATCTGCGAAAAATGGCAGTTGTCGATTCTACAGACCGCATCTGCCGTATTGCGGAAAAACTGGCCGCACAAAAGAAATAACCCGGAGGAACGGATATGCGTACAAAAGAGAAGACAGGACGTGCGCCTGTAAAACCACGGAAAAAACCTGAAAAGGAGGCACCCCGCCCTCTGCAGGATGTGGTATATATGCCCCCAAAACCCTTTATGCGAAACAGACTACTCTTGCGTTTGGCAACTGTTGTGGCCATTGTAGTGGCACTGGTGCTGTGCATGGCGGTATTTTTCCGCGTAGAGCATATCCAGGTGTCGGGCATGGAACAATACTCTGCCTGGGATATCAGCCAGGCTTCCGGCATTAAACAGGGAGACAGCCTGTTTTCCTTGGGATTGCCCGGCGCCGCTGCACGGATCCAAGCATTGAACTATGTCAAAGATGTGCGGATCGGCATAAAACTGCCCAATATTGTGAGGATCGAGATCACAGAAGTTCGGGTTACTTATGCTATCAAGGCGGAAAATGACGATTGGTGGCTGGTGGATTCCAGAGGACGGGTGATTGAAAAAGCTCCTGAGGAAGGCACATACACCAAGATCCTGGGTGTGCATCTACTGAATCCACAGGTGGGAGAACAGGCGGTTGCATTGGAAACGGCAACACCCGGTGTGGACGAAGAGGGCAATCCCATTCCTGTGACTGTTACAGCCGCCCATCAACTGACCGTTGCTCTGAATATTGCGGATTATCTGGAAGCCAATGGTGTCATCGGCCAGGCGGCCAGCATCGATGTCAATGACCTGGGAAATATCCAGTTTTGGTACGCAGAGCAGTATCAGGTGAAACTGGGAGACGAGAGTCAACTTTCCTATAAGATCAATTTGGCCAAAGGTGCGATCGATAAGTTGAGCCAGGAAAGTCACAACAGCGGTGTGCTGGATGCCAGCCTTACCGTACAAAAAGATGGGGTAAGATACACCAGATTCCAGTAATTCCATAATTTTTTCGAAAAAGTTTGCCGAAAAATACGAAATTGATATTGACCTGGTGGATTTTTTAAGATAGAATATAGAAGTACATTTGTAACTTGAAGCAGTACGGACATTTTCGGCTGCAAAACGATACATAGGAGGATTAGACATGGATATGTTCCAGGAGCGCGTAGTTAAAATCAAGGTGATCGGTGTTGGCGGTGCAGGTAACAATGTTATCAACCGCATGATCGATGCCGGTGTGGATGGCGTTGACTTTGTTGTTGTGAATACCGATAAGCAGGATCTGAACAATTCCCGCTGTAAGAATAAGGTGCAGATCGGTGAGAAACTCACCGGCGGCATGGGCGCAGGTTCCAAGCCCGACATCGGTAAGAAGTCCGCGGAGGAAAGCCGCGCTGCGATCGCTAAGATTCTGGAAGGCACCGATATGGTGTTCATCACCGCCGGTATGGGCGGTGGCACCGGCACCGGCGCTGCACCCATCGTTGCAGATTTGGCTCACGAGGCTGGTATTCTGACTGTTGGCGTTGTGACCAAGCCCTTCAAGTTTGAGGGTGCAAACCGTATGCGCCAGGCTGAGTACGGTATCTCCGAACTGGCCGGCAAGGTCGACTCCCTGATCATCATCCCCAACGACCGTCTGAAGTACGTTACCGATCAGAAGATCACCTTTGCCAACGCTTTCGGCATCGCTGACGATGTTCTGAAGCAGGCTGTTACCTCTATCTCCGAGTTGGTTGGTTACTCTGACCGCGTGATCATCAACCTGGACTTTGCTGACGTTTCCGCTGTTATGAAGGATGCCGTCCGCGCACACTTGGGCGTGGGTACTGCTTCTGGTCGCGAGAAAGCGGAGCAGGCTGCTCTGAGCGCCATCAACAGCCCCCTGCTGGAGACTTCCATCAATGGTGCTACCGGTGTTCTGGTCAATGTGACTGGCTCCACCGAGCTGACTTTGGATGATGTGGAGACTGCTGCAGGTATCGTGCAGGAGAACGCGAACCCCGAGGCTAACATTATCTTCGGTGCTACTTACTCCGACGAGTTCGAGGACGAGATGCGTGTTACCGTTATCGCCACCGGCTTCGAGCAGAAGAAGGATGCCGCACAGCCCAAGGCAGAGGTTGCTGGCGAGTCCGTTATCAAGACCGGCACCGGCAGCGAGGATATGGAAGCATTCTTTAGCCTGTTTAGCAAGTAATAAAAATTTGCGTATTACATCCCGGGCTCAGGCCCGGGATGTTTTTTAGGAGTGCAGTATGGACGCTTACAAGGCATTGGCTGTCAGTTATGACCGTCTGACCAATGATGTGGACTATGAGGCCGTGGTGGCCTTTTACAAGGAAATATGGAGGCAGGAGGGGGTAAATCCGCGCACTGCAGTGGATTTGGCCTGCGGTACCGGCTCGGTGGCCATGTTACTGGCGCAGGAGGGCCTACAGGTGACCGCTGTGGATATGTCTGAGGATATGCTTACAGTTGCCGCACAAAAATCTGCCGGGATGGACAATCCGCCCCGACTGGTTTGCCAATGTTTGCAGGAATTACGGTTGCCCAGAGGTGTCGATCTTGCGGTGTGCGCCTTGGACAGTCTGGATTACATCACAAAACCTGCCGACTGCGCACGGGCAATCCAGCGGATCTACAAAGCACTGAATCCCGGCGGCATCTTTATCTTCGATGTGAACACTCCCGAAAAACTCCGTGCCATGGACGGCCAGGTTTTTTTGGATGAAGACGACGATGTGTACTGCGTCTGGCGAGGCGAGTTTGACGAGGAAACCAATATCTGCTCCTATGGCATGGATCTGTTCCAAAGGGAAGGGGAATGCTGGTACCGATCCTTTGAAGAACACCGGGAGTATGCCTATTCCCGGGCACAACTGACCGGATATCTGAAAGATGCCGGATTTACCCATATTGAGGTCTATGCAGACCGCCGGTTCGAAGCCCCGAAAGAGGGCGAACAGCGAATTTATTTTAAGGCAAGAAAGGGAAAACGCAAATGAGTGACTATTTGGTTCGTGGCATGAGTATGGATGGCTTTGTAAAGGTGGTTGCCATCCGTTCCACCGAGTTGGTGCGTCGCGGTGCAGAAATTCAGAAGACCACCCCCAACGCAACAGCCGCATTGGGACGTGCGTTGACTGCCGCATCCATGATGGGTAATATGCAAAAGGTGGACAATGGTTCCATGACTTTGCAGATCCGGGGCGGTGGCCCCATCGGCACGATCACAGTGGTATCCGACCCGGAGGGCAATGTACGCGGTTGCGTTACAGAGCCTAAGGTTGCGCTGGTGGAGAAATTCCCCGGCAAACTGGATGTGGGCGCAACTGTCGGTACGGACGGAACGCTGACCATCATCCGTGACCTGCAGATGAAAGAGCCCTATATCGGCCAGGTGCCCTTGGTTTCTGGGGAGATCGGCGATGATATCACCGCATATTTTGCCCAAAGTGAGCAGACACCTACCGCTTGCGCTCTGGGCGTACTGGTGGACACAGATCAGTCGGTAAAAGTAGCAGGAGGTTACTTGCTACAGCTTCTCCCCGGCGCCCCTGAGGAGACCATCGATGCATTGGAGAAAGGCATCCAGCGCGCCGGTGCGGTGACTGCCATGCTGGAGGCAGGCTTGACACCTGAGGAGATCCTGGGCCAGGTGTGCGGCGATATCGGCGTAGTGTTCATGGAAACCACGGAGGTTGCCTACAAGTGCTATTGCTCCCGTGACCGCGTGACCTCTGCGCTGATCAGCCTGGGCAGGGAAGAACTGACCCAAATTGCAGTGGAAGGCAAGACCTTCCCGGTGGAGTGTCAGTTCTGCGATACGGTTTACGAGTTTACGCCAGAAAATGTCCGGGAACTGCTGAAAAAGATCTGGAAAATCCCGCAATCAGGTGGTAGAAGATAGGTTTTTTAGCCTGGAAAATTTATTTCAAAAATACGGAAATAATGCTTGACAAAGCCTATATTTCTGTGTATAATAATCCACGTCGCTGAGGCAAACCCCTCTGCGATGGCTTCGGGAGCATAGCTCAGCTGGGAGAGCATCTGCCTTACAAGCAGGAGGTCACAGGTTCGAGCCCTGTTGTTCCCACCACCATTTGGCCCGGTGGTGCAGTCGGTTAGCACGCCAGCCTGTCACGCTGGAGGTCGACGGTTCGA
>JAZOLS010000086.1:0-3998 GCA_045653245.1 Faecousia sp. | reverse complement strand
AAAAGCCTTTCCGGAGAGGGACACACCATTACGATCATTGATGAGGATAAGGACCTGATCGAGGGTCTGATTGAACGCTATGACGTATTCGGCGTTGTGGGCAACGGTGCCTGCATGGACATTCAGAAAGAAGCCAATACGGAAGATGCCGATCTTATGATCGCACTGACGAGAAACGACGAACTGAATATCTTTGCCTGTCTTGTTTCTAAGCGGCTTGGTGTCAAGCACACCATCGCACGGGTACGCAATCCGGATTATAGAAAGCAGATCGCGCAGATGAAAGATGATTTAGGAATTTCCATGGTGGTAAATCCCGAAAAGGAAACCGCCAACGAAATATTCAATCTGATCAATCTTCCTTCCGTTTCTCGTATGGAGCATTTCGCAGAGGGAAAGGTTCTGCTGGTGGAAGTTACGGCCAGAAAGGGATGTCCTTTGATCGGTGAGAGTCTGATCTCTCTGGGCAAAAAGCTAAAGTCCAGAGTGCTGGTCTGCGCTGTACAAAGAGCAGATGAGGTTATTATTCCCTCCGGCAATTTTGAGATCCGGGAAGGCGACAGAATCCACTTTACTGCAGACAACAAGAACCTGGGCGATTTCTTAACGGAAGTGAATCTTGTAAAATCTCCCTTCAAGCACATCATGATCGTGGGCGGCGGAAGGATTGGCTTCTATCTGGCAGATTCCCTGTCCAGGAAGAGATATGCAGTCAAGCTGATCGAAGAGAATTCCGCAAAGGCAGAGGAGCTGGCTGAAGATCTGCCCAATGTGACCGTGGCCTGTGGAAATGGAACACAGCATGACCTTCTGATTGAGGAAGGTATTGAGGCGATGGATGCCTTTGTTTCTTTGACGGATGTGGATGAGGAAAACATGATTGTATCCATGTTTGCAAATAAAAAGGGTGTCAAGAAGTCCATCACGCAAATCGAGAGCGAAGACCTCTTTGGTATGCTGGATGAACTGGGCATTGATAATACAGTTTCTCCCAAGCAGGTCGTGGCGAGCCGCATCATCAGCTATGCCCGTGCTCTTGCGAACACCCGTGGCAGTAATGTTCTGACACTGTATCAACTTGTTAACAATCAGGTGGAAGCGCTGGAGTTTGCCGCAAAGCAGCAGGCACCCATCTATGACAAACCGCTGAAAGATTTGACCATCAAAAAGAACAGTCTGATCGCCTGCATCATCCGCAATAACGAAGTAATGATCCCCAACGGCAATTCCCAGATTAAGTTGGGTGACCATGTTGTGGTAGTCACGACCCACAAGAATTTTGATGATCTGACTGATGTGTTTGCGTAACCAGAGGTAACCTTATGAATTACAAAAAACTGGGTAAGATCCTGGGTAAGATCATGATCCTGGAGGGCATTTTAATGCTAGCCCCTCTTGCGGTCTCCTTTATCTACAAAGAATCTTTCATACATATCTTTGCGTTTTTAATTCCGATTATTGCAGTGTCGGTTATCGGGTTCTTGCTGCAGATCCCGAAGCCGGAACGGGGTAATCTCTATCAGAAAGAGGGCTTTGCACTGACCGCACTGGTGTGGATCGTGATGACCCTGTTCGGGGCCATCCCTTTTGTGATCAATGGAGATATCCCCAACTATATTGATGCCTGTTTTGAGATCATGTCCGGTTTTACAACCACCGGCTCCAGCGTGATCACAGACATTACCGCAGTATCCCATTCCACGCTCTTCTGGCGCAGCTTCTCCCACTGGATCGGCGGCATGGGCATTCTGGTGTTTGTGCTGATTTTCATTCCGGAAAGTGATGACGGTTCCTCCATGCACCTGCTCCGGGCGGAAAGTCCTGGCCCTCAGGTGGGTAAGCTGGTATCCAAAATGAAAGTCTCATCCGGAATTCTGTATCTGATCTATCTGGGCATGACCGTGCTGGAAGTCATTATCCTGATGCTCGACGAGCCGATTCCGGGCTATGAGAGTGAGCAGTTCTTCTTCAGTTTGCTTGCTACCTTCGGCTGCGCCGGTACCGGTGGTTTTGGCTTTATTCCGGGAAGTATGGAGATGTTCCATCCGTTTTCCCAGTATATGATGTCCATCTTCTTGATCCTTTTTGGCTGTAATTTCAGCCTGTATTATCTACTGCTCATCGGCAAGTGGAGAGATGTGCTGCGGAGTGAGGAATTCAAGAGTTATTTTGCCATCATTGCCGGTGCTGTGGCTATGGTATTCATCAGTCTGATCTGGCGGTTTGAGTCTTTCCCGCAGGTATACACCACCGAGGAAGCCTTCCGACATTCGCTGTTCCAGGTAGCATCCCTTATGACAACAGCGGGCTACACCACAACCGACTACCATGTATGGCCCATGCTTGCCACTACATCTCTGGTGCTTGTGATGTTTATTGGTGCAATGGCAGGCTCTACAGCAGGCGGCATCAAGGTATCGAGAATCGTCATCGCGCTGAAGGGTGCCTATATCAATGTCAGAAAGCTGATCAGCCCCCGCTATGTTCCCAAGGCGAAATTTGAAGGAAAGACGCTGGATGGCAAAACCATTAACGATGTGTTTGCTTTCATTACCCTGTACTTCTTTATCTTCCTGGCAGCGCTGTTTCTTTTGGCCTTTGACCCTGTCAACGGACAAATTATCACCATTGCATCGGATGCCGGAACCTACACGGTGGAGCATGGGTTCTTCAGTAATTTCTCTGCCGTTCTGACCTGTATCTCCAATGTGGGACCCGCATTCGAAGCAGTGGGGCCATATTCAAGCTTTGCGGGATATAATGGGTTTTCCACAATTATCCTGACTTTTACCATGATGCTAGGCAGATTGGAGATCCTTCCGGTGCTCATCCTGTTCAACAGAAGAACATGGACAAAGGTCTGATTCAAGAGCTGTACTGATGAAGTTTGTCCTGGATTTGAAATGATGGACGATTTGTGATATAGTATCGGAAAAAGGAGGTGCGCAAATGAAAGAACATATTTTGGTGGGCTTATCCTCTGCGCCCTCCAATGCCAGGATTATCCGAACCGCCGCCACCATGGCATCGGCATTCGGATGCAATTTCACTGCTTTGTTTGTCAGAACACCAAATCACGAGGCTATGTCCGATGCAGACAAGGAGCGGCTGCGTTCCAACACCAAACTGGCAGAAGAACTGGGTGCCACCGTTGAGACAGTGTTCGGCGACGATATTTCCTATCAAATTGCGGAGTATGCCCGGCTTTCCGGGGTGACGAAAATCGTGGTGGGCAGAAGTGCTGCCACTCGGAAACACCCCTGGAGCAAACCCTCGTTGACTGAAAAGCTCACCGCCATTGCTCCTAATTTGGATATCCATATCATCCCGGATGCCAGTGTGGATGGTTCTTATCATCCCCGAAAAGCACAGCATAAGCTGGATATAAGAGCTCTAATTCGGGATCTGGTCATCACGTTGGGCATTCTGATTCTGGCCACTCTTGTATGCTACGGATTTGCACAGTTGGGCTTCACGGAGGTCAATATTATTACCGTGTACCTTTTGAGTGTGCTGCTGACCTCAATCATCACAAGCTCACGAAGCAGTTATGTGCTGTCTGCTGTTGGAAGTGTACTGGTCTTTAATTATATCTTTATAACACCCTACTTTTCCTTTGACTTTTACGCACAGGGTTTTCCTGTAACAGTTTTTATTTTGCTGATTGCCGCCTTAATAGTGGGTACTATAACTGACCGGATGAAAAACCATACCCGGCAGTCCACTCAGGCAGCATACCGCACAAACCTGCTGCTGGAAACTAACCAGCTTTTGCAGAAAGCGGTGACGGAAGAGGACATCTTCCAGGCAGCCAGAACCCAGGTATCCAAGCTGCTGAACCGGGGTGCCACAGTCATGCCCGGTGTTATTGCCAACACGAAAGCGGACAAGCTGCAATATCCCATCAAGGTTCAGACCAGGGTTTATGGCACCGTTGTGATCGAGGGAGCCGAGCCACTGGAAGCCTTTGAAAACAGCGTGCTGCTGTCTATTCTGGG
>JAZOLS010000085.1:0-7933 GCA_045653245.1 Faecousia sp. | reverse complement strand
CTCGGCAACTGCCTGGAAAACCGCCGTTTCTGCTTCGATTACGGTCATGATCTGATCCTTGCCGACGAGATATCCCCGGGCGCCATGCTTGCGCAGATAGGAAAGTGCCTGAAAATTGGCCATAGTATGATCCAGCCGGGGACCCTCCAGGCCGCCGTATAGGAAAAATTCCCGGAATCCCCGGTCAAGTCCGTGGCGGATGGCCAGCATGATGTCCGTATCGTCTTTTTCCACAGGAAAGACCTGCGCACCCTGAGGAACGTAGCCCAAAGAATCAAAATCGCCCAATATCACATCCGGAGTCCGGCCGATTTGGGCGCAATGAGCCACGCCGCCATCGGCGGCGATCACGAGATCTTCACTTTGTATGGGGGAAAGCAGAGCATCAAACGCCGCTGCCCCGAATATGATGCACCTTGCCATAGTTTCCTCCCGAAGCCTTCTCCTTGAGGAGAAGGTGTAAAAATCTTTGATTTTTGACGGATGTGGTGGTGTCGCGAAGCGACAATTTGTGTTTTCACGGTTGCTTTGCAGCCTACACCTCATCAGTCATTTGCTCGTTCCTCGCAAATGCCAGCTTCTCCTCAAGGAGAACCCTTAATATGTAAGTCCCTTGGGATAGAAGAAACGCAGTTTTTTGTCGGAAATGCGGATATCCACCGTGTCGGAAACCCGCAATTCTCCATCCAGGTTGATGGCGTTGGGCTTGTCACAGCGCACTTTCAGCCGATCCGTACGGAAATGCCGCACCAAATGGGGCAGTTCTGCATACCGGCCGTCTTTGTATTTGCCGATGACCTGTGCAACTTTCAAAACAGATACCTTTTTGATCAGCAGAACATCCAGCATCCCGTCGGCAGGATCGGCTTCCGGCACAGGATTGAAGCCGCCGCCGTAGAAGCGTCCGTTGCAGGCACAGATCAGGGTCTGCTCCCCATCGATCACCTCTCCGTTCACTTCCACCACATAATGCTGGGCGATGCCCCGGAACACATTGATCAGCGTAGACACCGCATAGGCACGGAATCCGCTGAGCAGAGGGATGCGCTTATAGTTGGCAACGTCTGTGCCGATTCGGGCATCCAGACCCACGGAGCAGATATTCAGACTGATGTCGCCGTTGCAGTCGATGAGGTCAAAGGAGGTTTCTTCAGCATCCAGCAGACGCTCCAGGTCAAAAAATGCCTTGGGATCAGAGAAGAGTTTGACGAAATCGTTGCCGCTGCCGCCGGAAAACACGGTGACGGAAACGTTGTCGAATCCTGCAGCGCCGGAGACCACTTCGTTCAGCGTGCCGTCGCCGCCGCAGGCGTAAATGCGGTATTCTTCGCCGGTCTCGGCGGCCTCTCTAGCCAAGCGGGCGCACTCGCCGGGGGCAGAGGATACCTCAATGCGGTAGTCCAGGCCACGCAAGCCGCAGATTTTTTGAATTATTTCGGAATAATCTTTGGTTCTGTCCCGGCTTCCAGCAGCTGGGTTGATGATAAACAAATGGGTCATATTATTTCTCTTTCTTTCGACTGTTATCCGTGTACATATAATAATCGCACTTGATCATGCCGTTGTAAAGTTTGCGTTTTTTGTCGGCGCGGTGACCAAAATAATGCTCAAATTCCGGCTCAGAAGTGATCACATATTTTTTCCAGCCGTCGGCAAATTTCAAATGCCTGCCCAAATCTGCATACAGCCGCTGGGCGCTTCTTTGCTCCATCATTCGCTGGCCGTAAGGGGGATTGCAGATGAGAATGCCGCTTTCGGCAGGCAGAGTCATTTTGGTGGCGTCCCCATCTTTGAATTGAATGAGTTTCTCCACGCCGGCTTTCCGGGAATTGGCCATGGCCAAACTGATGCACTTGGAATCATTGTCAGAACCTAAAATGCGGTAATCGCCACGAAATTCCTTGTCAATGGCTTCGCCCCGGGCATCACGCCAAATTTGCTCGTCCATCCAGGCGAATTTCTCCGCGGCAAATCGCCGATTGATGCCGGGGGCGCGGTTTTTGGCGATAAACGCCGCTTCAATGGGGATCGTGCCGCTTCCGCAGAAAGGATCCCACAGAAATTCCCGACCCCGATACCGGGTAAGCATCACCATGGCGGCGGCCAAGGTCTCCCGCAGGGGCGCATCGTTGCCAATGGCCCGGTAGCCACGCTTATGCAGGCCCACACCGGAAGTATCCAAGTACAGTTGTACCCGGTCATTCATAATGGAAAATTGAAGTTGGTATTTCTGCCCGTCTTCTGGAAGCCAGCCTACCCCGTATTTTTCGCCCAACCGCTTGGCGGCGGCTTTCTTCACGATGGCCTGGCAGTCCGGCACGGACATGAGTTGGCTGCTCAAGCAGTGACCCTTGACGGGAAATTCTCCGTTTTGGGGGATAAAATCCTCCAAATTGGTCTGATACACACCCTGGAACAACTGCTCAAAAGTGGTGGCCTGGAAATCCGCCAGCACCAAAAGCACCCGTTCACCGGTGCGCAAGTTCAGATTTGCCCGGGCCAGGGCACTTTTGTCCCCGGAAAACAGCACCCGGCCGTTTTCTACCCGGACATTTTCCATGTTCAATCGGCGCAGCTCATCGCCTGCAATGCCCTCCAGACCGAACAAAGTGGGCACAGCAAATTCAAAATTGGACATAATTCCTCCGTTTATGTCATTGCGAGGGAGCGAAGCGACCGTGGCAATCCCCGTAGGTTTTCGAAATGTTTACGGGATTGCCACACCAGCGTGCGCGCTGGTTCGCAATGACAGCGTTATTTTAAGGGATGATTTTTGTGGGCTTCAAATATCTTTCTTGCTCGGAAAAGACACAGCCGCAGTATTTTTGCATATAAAAGCCAAGCTCCCGGGCTTTATCCTGTCCGGCGCGGAAATAGGGGCGGAAATCCCGGTACAGAAATTCTACGCCGTACTCGGATGCGGCACGTTCAGCAACTTCTTTCATCAGTTCGTGGTTCTGATAGGGACTGATGAACAGACTGGAAGTGAAACTGTCGAATCCGTTCTCTTTTGCAGTACGGGCGGCTTCGAAAAGCCGCATTTCATAGCACTTGATGCACCGTCCCCCGATATCCTCGGCAACTTCCCGGATAAAAGGCCGCAGGGCGTAATCGTCCTGCTCGATCATAGGCAGATCAATGGCGGCGGCATAGTCACGCAGACAATTCCGCCGGGCACGGTATTCCGTAAAGGGGTGGATGTTGGGGTTGTACCAATAGCCGGTGACTTCAAAATGGTCACCGCGAAGCACCTCAATGCACTGGTTGGCGCAGGGGGCGCAACAAATATGCAGAAGCGTGGTCATAGCATCAGCCCAAGCCTTCCGAACGCATCAGATCCATCATGGGGATCCGCCAGTCGCCCCAGCCCTCATTGATCAGAGGCAGATACCCAACTTCGCCGGTCTTCAAGGTGATCTTCACCACCGCAACCTCGGCAATTAGGTTCTCGAGGCCGGGCAGGGAAATATTGTATTCCATTAAAAAGCTGACGATCTCATTGTCGGAAAGATAGCCAGTGGGGATGCTGCCGCCGGAGTTGGCGGTTTCGCAGTACTGCAAAAGCTTTGCTTTGGAGCAGTCGGCGTACAGCACGGTCTCGGCATCTGCAATGCCCAGATCCGGGATTTCCATGTAAGGAGCCAAAGAGGGGGCTATGGCCATCAGATCTTCCAGATCCATGCTGATGCCGGTCAGAGAACCCATCAGGTCTCCGGTGATACCCATAACGGCCCGGATCTGCTTTTCGGTGGTGCTGTCGAAGCAGCTGAGCATATCGTCATACTTCAGTTCTTCCACGGATTCGATGAGCTTATCCACAGTATCCTCGGGGGCAGGCACAAAGAAGTTGAGACATGCTGTGGCAGCGCCGATGACGAATGCCACCACCGCTGCCCAAATGGCAATGGTCTTGGCGGTGCTTCCGGCCTTCTTGACACCGGCAACGGCGACAGCACCCGCCGTATGGGCAACCTCTGTTGCCACGGAAGAAGCGGCAGAGCCTGCCACGTGAGCCACTCCCGATGCCACAGAAGCAGCGGCGGAAGCCACGGGAGAGACCGGTGCTACCGGGATGTGGGGCACAACGGGTGCGGCCTGGGAAACAGGTGTCTGCACCGGTGCTTGGGGATGAACAGTGGTCTGCACAGGTGCGGACTGCACAGGGGAAGGGGCTGCCGTATTTTGCTGAGGAGCAGCGGTCTGCGCCTGAGCGGGTGAAGCACTTTGAGATACCTGCGCGTCTTCGGCAGGTGTATATGCGGGCGTTTGAGCTTGTGCAGACGCGGCCTGGGGCTGTGCAGTGGTGGACTGTGCCTGCATAGGCGCGGCGGGCTGTTCCTGCGTGGGAATTGCTTCAGCAGAAGTAGTTTGTGCCTTTGCGGCGGCCTCCCGGACGGAAGCGGAATCCCGTCTTATTTTTTGGCCTGCACCACCGGCAGAACCGCCAGAGTGGGTGGATGCCTGCGGTTTCGCAGGGGCTTCAGACCGGGCGGGGGTTTCCATTTGGGCGGGTTTTGCGTTTCGAATCTCCTCAAAATGGGTAGAGTGGTTGTCACCTTCCACTTTTTCCAGGACTTTTTCGGTTATTTCAATTGCGATTTCCCCCATGGAGGTGGAAAGATCGGTCTTTTCTTCTTCTTTTTGCAATTGGGCCACGGGCGTTCCGCAGGTTGTACAAAATTTTGCGTCAGCCTCCACCGGCTGTCCGCAGTTGGAACAAAAATTGGCAGTTCCCTGGTTTTTTGCACCGCAACGGGGGCAAAATTTGGCATCGGGGGACAGGGGGTGGTCACATTGGAAGCATTTCATGAAGATTCCCTCTCTTTCAAGGCAAAAGCCCATTTTCTACAAAATATATCAGCATTATTATATCATTCTTTTTCCGCAAGTGCAAGAGGACATTCGGACTGTATCTTGCCTCCCCCTTTGGGGGCTCTATTAAAGTTTATAGTTGATATACTCCAAAATGCCAAAAAACGTTGATATGCCTGGTTTTTTATACAACTTCCCCTTGACATATAGTAGCCAATCGGCTATAATATGGATAGGGGAATATTATATTTGAAAGGCATCTGCGTATGGAACGAATCACAAAGTTAATCAAAGCGGCAGAGGGATTAAAGCAAGCTGAACTTGAAGCACTATCTGCCAGAATTCTTGAAATGCTTAACCTTTCCAATGGGGAAGGCGAAGAACGTGGTGCGCCTATTACCGGTTGCCGCCGTTGTGACAGTGAGCACATTGTGAAGTTCGGCAAAGACAAGAATGGAAAGCAGCGCTATAAATGCAAATCCTGTAGTACCATTTTCTCTGCAACATCATATACCGTTGTTTCTAAAACACATCAAAATATTTCTGTATGGAAAAAGTATATTGAACTGTTGTTGCAAGGGGTCTCTCTGTCCAAATCTGCTCATGTCTGTAAAATCAGTGTTCAAACAGCGTTTTCTTGGCGCCATAAGATTCTGAGTGCGCTTCAGCACGACCAAAATGAACGCATGCTTGGTGGCATTGTTGAGACGGATGAAACTTACATTGGTATCAGTTATAAAGGCAATCACAAAAAGAGCAATAATTTTACGATGTCTAGGCCTGCCTATAAAAGAGGAACGGATAGCCGCGCACAAACCGGCTCTCGTGCTTGTGTTATTTGTGCCGTGGAGCGAAATGGTCAGGTGTATGGCGAAGTGCTCGGAAAGGGCCAGCCCACTATTGCTATGTTGGCTCATGCTTTTAATGAACGCATTTTGCCGGAGTCGGTTGTTATTTCTGATAAATCCAGTTGTATGAAGGTTTATTTCGACACCCATATGCCGTCTGTTCAACTCATTCAATTAATGGCGCATGTGCGTCCCAAAAGTATGAACAGCCCTCCGGAAGTCCGAGGAGCCTTCCATATCCAGAATATTAATAACTGCCATTATCGTCTTAAGAAATTTCTTGAACGATATAATGGTGTGTCTACAAAATATCTGAATCACTATGTGAACCTTTTTGTTTGGATTGAGAACCACAAAAAACTGCAAAATGTTGATTTGAATCAAGAACTTACATCTGCGTTAACCTTGCGCAATTCGTATGTACCTTTCCGCGCAATTGCTGCCTTGCCTGCTATTCCTATTGTCGCTTAATCCAACTTGGTCATATCATATCGGTCGGGGTCTGCCATACAGTTTAACTTGATAATCCACAAGATTTCCCTTCTGGACAACTTATATTTGTCTGTAGCAAAAGAGAGAAACTCTTCTTTTCCTCCCTCCCATTTTATACAGTCGATAAATACAGCACGGTCGCGATTCAGCGTCTGCAAGCGTGAACTACCTGTTTTCTTTTTTGACGCCCAGTCAATTGGTCCGTTTCTCATCTCTGTAACAATTGCGTACACCATCCTCTTGCTATACCCAATCTCATCTGCAATAATGTGATAACACTCTTCCTTGGTTAAATATGGTTGGTCATAAAAGAGTTCTAAATATCTATCGTAAATCAATTCATAAACTTCAGGCAGCGTCAAATAATGATAATCTTCATTCAAACTGAAAAACTCACTTAAGTTTATAATGCGCTGCGCGGTAGCAATACGGTTTTTTATGGTGTTCTTGCTCAAACCATAGCGTTCTGTTGCCACGGCGTAAAAATCATCCAATGGTCCTTCCCATATTTGCTTAAAGAAATGTAATGATAGGTATCGGTCTCGCCAGTCCCAATATTTATCCAGTGTTAAGGCATCCCGTTTCCACGATATGCTTTCTTCTGCTTGCTTTTCTTTGTTTATTTCTTTTTGTGTTTTGTATGCCATGCCTAATTTGCGGCATTTTTGAATTGTTTGGCTGATAGCTTGCTTGGAACAATTGAATCTTTTGCCTATTTCAGCAAGGGTCATTCCTTCTGCGTAAAGCGCATATATCTTCTTCGCTCTCTCCTCGCTCTGCGGATTAGCAAACGCAGGGCGCTGCACTTTTTGAATATTGGCTATTTCAAAAGGGTTGCGAATAACATTGCTGTCTACGATGGCAGAAACCGGAATATACCGATTGGGTTCAAGTAGCACTGCCAGTAATTCATAGTATGCTGTTTTAGTGGTATTTTCGCGATTTCTGTCACGCCACGAAAAAAGCGACAAATATCCTTGGAGTAATTCCGAGGAAATACCACTGAATCCAGCCAGAAACTTCTTAAGTCTGGAATGATATGCATTGACTCGTTGAATATATTTTACTGCTTCATAGTTTTGGGTTCTTTTCGACTTGTTCGACAGGGACAACACTTGCTGAATAGGAAAACCGTTCATCTCAGCAAAGCGTTTCAGGGTAGATGATTTATCAGTGTATAAGGAATATATTTCTTTATCATTGATGTTGTTTTTTATGGCCTTGGTTATTTTTTCTGCTGATGGAGAACTCAACCCTGCGACCTTTGCAATTGAGTTTCCAAAATCATCAATTGCACAAACCACACAGACATGGTTCTTTGATAATCCTGGCGTATGATTCTCACCACCTCGTTCACGGCTTTTTCGCGGCATTTCAAAATCTTTTTGCTGCGTTCTGTTGCCTTTATAACTAACTGGCACATAGGTTTCGTCAACTACAATATTTCCGGAAAGGTTCACTCTTTCGTCTAACAAACTCAGCGCATAGAACAATCGTAACCTATTATCAAAAGCAGCAGCTTCACTTAATTCACATAATTGGGCTGTCTTGGCAATTGAATAGCCATTGTATAGACAATCAATGAAGCGAAGCCATTGAAACAGAGAAAACGTACATCCTTGAACAATGGTGTTTTGAAAGGCTGAAAACACCTTCCCACAAGATTTACACTTATACTTCTGCCTCATTTCTTTGCCCGTACGATATGTTCCGTATAGAGAAATATTATGCGTGCTGCATTGAGGGCAAGTGATTTTATTTTTGTTTATCTGTATAATGAA
>JAZOLS010000084.1:0-29928 GCA_045653245.1 Faecousia sp. | reverse complement strand
CCCCGGCTGGATCATACTATGGCCAATTTTCAGGCACTTTCCTATCTGCGCAAGCATGGCGCCCGGGGATATCTCGTCGGCAAGGATCAGATCATGACCGTAATCGAAGCAGAAACGGCGGTTTTCCAGGCAGTTGCCGAGGGCATTCTGTCCGTATTCTGCATGGGCGCGGATGCCACAGGTGTTACCATCCAGGGCTTGCAGTACTCCCTGGAAAACAGCACGCTGACTGCGGATTTCCCCTTAGGCGTGAGCAATCATTTTGTTGGACAAGAAGCCGAAATTTCCGTTGAAACAGGAAAACTTTTGCTGATTTGGGATCGCAAAAACGGCCTGCCGGCCATTTGGTAAGAGGTGCGTATGAAAAGAAAGAAAAAACTGCTTAGGCAGGACATCCCTATGCTGGAAACCAACCCGGAAACGGGTTTGACCCAAGCCCAGGTGCTTGAACGCAAAGAAAAGGGCTGGGCAAACCTTCAGACCGTCACTGCCGGCAAAACCGAGGGCGAGATCATCGCCAAAAACCTGTTCACCTTCTTCAACTTGGTGTTTGTGGTGCTGGCGGTTGCTCTGGCGCTGGCTGGTTCTTCCGTAAAAAATATGACATTCCTGATCGTGGTGGTGTGCAACCTGGCCATCGGCTGTTATCAAGAGATTCGGGCCAAACGGGCAGTGGACAAACTGACCTTGGTGGCGGCCCAAAAAATCCGCACCCTCCGGGATGGACGCGCGGAAATCCTCCCCTCCGAGGAACTGGTGCGGGATGATATCGTAGAATTTGTGGTGGGCGATCAGATCTGCGCCGACGGCGTGGTGCTCTCCGGAGAAATCCAGGTCAACGAAGCGCTGATCCCCGGTGAGGAAGATGCTGTCACCAAGATGCCGGGAGATGCCCTGTTTTCCGGCAGTTTTGCGGTCTCCGGTAAGGCTCGGGTGCGGCTGACGGGTGTGGGTGAGGATGCTTTTGCATCGAAACTCGCCCAGGAAGCCCGGCAAGATCCCCAGGCGGCAAAATCGGAAATGATGCGCTCTTTGGACAAACTCATTCGCTGGGTGGGCATCGCCCTGATTCCCGTTGGCGCAGTGCTGTTTTTTCAAGAATTTTTTGTACTTCACCGGGGCATCACCGACAGCGCCGAATCCACTGTTGCCGCCCTGGTGGGCATGATTCCCGAGGGACTGTACTTACTGACCAGTATTGCCATGGCCGTATCCAGTCTGAAACTGACCCGGGATAAGGTTCTTGTAAAAGACCTCAACTGCATCGAGGCCTTGGCTCGGGTGGATGTGCTGTGTGTGGACAAGACCGGCACCATCACCGAACCGGGCATGGAAGTGGAGCAAGTCATCCCCTTGACCGACGATTCCCACGACCGGCTGGAAGACATCCTGGCCGCCCTTTACACCGGCATAGAACCAGAAAACGACACCGCCCGGGCTATGGCGGAGATGTTTGCCGGAGAAACAAACTGGCTCTGCGAAAAGCGGATTCCCTTTACATCCGAAACCAAGTGGAGCGCTGCGATTTTTCGAGGGCAAGGTGCTTTTGTAGTGGGTGCTCCGGAATTTGTGATGACCGAACGCTACGGAGAAATCCAAAAAGACGTGGAAGCATGGTCGAATAAGGGCAGTCGGGTGCTGCTCATTGCCGCCCATGCCGGAGCTCTGACGGATCATTTAGAGCCGGGCAAACTGCGCCCTTTGGCATTGATTGTGCTTTCTAACCGCATCCGTGCCGCCGCCCCGAATACTTTTGCTTATTTCAAGGAACAGGGCGTGAACATCAAGGTCATTTCCGGGGATAATCCCTTGACCGTTTCCCAGATAGCTATCCGGGCAGGCATCCAGGGCGCAGCAAATTATGTGGACGCTTCCGCTTTGGAAACCGAGGAAGAAATTGCCCAAGCGGCAGTCAATTGCACCGTCTTCGGCCGGGTGACCCCGGACAAGAAAAAGGCACTGCTTCGGGCTTTGAAAGCCGCCGGCCATACCGTTGCCATGACCGGCGACGGGGTCAATGACGTATTGGCCCTAAAAGAAGCAGACTGCTCCATCGCCATGGCATCCGGGGCGCAGGCCGCCAGCCAGGTGGCCCAACTGGTGCTGACAGAATCGGACTTTGCGGCCATGCCTGCCATTGTTAATGAGGGCCGCCGGGTAATTAACAACATCCAGCGCTCCGCATCGTTATTTTTGGTAAAAAATATCCTGTCCGTGGGGCTGGCTCTATCCTGCGTCATTGCCGGGTTCTCCTATCCCTTTATCCCCCTGCACATGACCCTGATCTCCGCGCTAACCATCGGCATTCCCTCGTTTTTTCTGGCCATGGAGCCCAATTACGAACGGGTTTCCGGAAAATTCCTGCCCACGGTGTTAGGCAAGGCCCTGCCAGGCGGACTGACCAACCTTTTGATGGTACTGCTGGCCCAACTGATCCTGCGGTTGATGGACATTCCTGCAGCGCAAATTTCCACCACCTGCGCTGCAATCCTGGGTGGCGTGGGCATGACGGTACTGTACCGCACCTGCAAGCCCTTTGCTCTGTTCCGCCGGATTTTATGGTGGGCGATGCTGGGTGCGCTGGTATTCTGTTTTGTGGTGCTTTCCGGCTTTTTTGATCTGCAACACGGCGGACCGCAAACCACTTTGGTGATGCTGGGATTGCTGGCCCTTTCCCCGGTGGTATTTAAGGGCCTGCGCATGAGTTTGGAATGGATCGGGACAAAGATAAAGGCTTCCCCTTGAGGGGAAGGCTTTGGGACTACGCCGCATAAATTGCCACATTTTTCTTGCCTTTTGGGGCAAAAAACGCTATAATATTCTAAAAACAGACAAAGGAGGGGCATTATGGCAACAAAAAAGAATCAAAACCGGGGCGTATTGCTGGGTTTGGCCGTGGGTGACGCCATGGGCCACACCGTAGACAGCCGCAGCCTGGAGGAAATCTGTGCCGATTACGGCCCCAACGGACTTTTGGGCTACGACCTGGTCAACGGCTATGCCGACATCACCTCCTACACGCAGATCGCGGCTTTCACCGCCAACGGCCTGCTGTTGGGACTGACCCGGGGTCAGTCCAAGGGCCGTGTCCTCACTTTGAATAAGTACATCAGCATGGCCCTCAAAGAATGGTCTCGGACACAAATGTTCAGCCTGCCGGAGAAAAACTACTGCTGGCTGACCCGCGTTCCCGAAATGAAGCGGAAATTCTGCATGGACACCCGAATGCTGGACGCTCTGAGTCGGGAAGAACTGGGTTGCCTGGACTATCCGCAGTACAAATCCAACCAGCCCGGCGCTTTAACAACCGTCATTCCCATTGCGCTCATGCATCAAGACCTGGATATGTGCCAAAACGAACTGGACCGCCTGGCCGCAGAAACCGTGGCGCTGACCCATGGCGAGCCGGAGGCATTTTTGTCCGGCACAACGCTGAATCACCTGCTGTGTCTGCTTTTGAAAGAACCCAATCTTCCCCTCGCTGAAGCGGTGCAGCAAACCATCCATGCTGTGCAGTTGCAATTTGGAAATGCGTACGGCCATTGCGGAAAGATTTGGGAACTTTTGCAACTGGCACTGACTTTGGCGGTCTCCCCCAACGTGCCGCCCATGGATGCCATGCAGAATCTCAATTGCCGCACTGCGGCAGAAGTGCTGGCAGGCGCTGTGTATGCAGTGGCCATCTGCAACCGGGATTTTGATGCCGCCATGATCATTGCGGTGAACCATTCCGGCCGAAGCAGTGCCGTGGGTGCCATCACCGGCGCATTGTTGGGCGCAATTTTGGGTTATGAAGCCTTGCCGGAATTCTATTTGGAAAGCCTGGAAGCCGCCCAGCCGCTAACGGAACTGGCGGACGATATGGCCGCCGGATTCTCGGAAATGGTGGGCAGAAGCCTGTTCGATATGGACTGGGACAGAAAATACTTATCCGCCGGCGGAAACGCCTAAGGTCAAATTCGAACTTACGTAAAAACACAGCACCCAATTGGGTGCTGTGTTTTTTGGTGCGGATAGCCGGACTCGATTTGCATTTTCGCCTTTGGCGAAAACTATGGTGTTGCCGCCATCCAGCTGCCGGCAAGCAACAGTCCACCGGACTGTTGCATTTAGATCGGTTCGAGTCTCTGTGTCCACTACAATGTAAAACGAGCTACCCCAAAGGGATAGCCCGTTTTGTGGTGCGGATAGTGGGACTCGAACCCACACGCCGGGGGCATAGGAACCTAAATCCTACACGTCTACCAATTCCATCATATCCGCATATTCTCGAACGGGCTTATTTTATCATGTAGAAAAATTTTTGTCAATGTTCTTTGTCGGGTTGAAAAATGCTTGACAATCGTCCTGCCCACAGGTACAATAATACTTGGTATAGTGTACGCTGGGTAATACTGGCGTTTCATGGATAACCGGCATGAGCCGGGTAACGCGTTTTGCGCTTCATGGCGCTGTTTGTTAGTGTTTACAAGCCCTTTGGGGCTGGATCTTCAATTACAAATTGCACATGGGACCATTGCGCCCACCCCCACTGGCTTATGCTATTTTAGTGAAGGAGGTGCGCGGAGAACTATGGAATTGTATCTTGCAATCATTCTCATCGTCGTTGGTACCGCCGTTGGTATTGCCGCCGGTTTCGGCCTTGGCATCGTATACCGTAAAAAGGTCGCCGAGCGGGAGATTGGCTCTGCAGAGGCAGAAGCTACCCGTCTGATCAACGAAGCCATCCGCAGCGGTGAAAACCGTAAGAAGGAAATGCTGCTGGAAGCCAAAGACGAGATCCATAAATCTCGCACAGAGTACGAAAAAGAAGTCAAAGAGCGCCGTGCGGAGCTGAGCAAGACTGAGCGCCGTTTGGAGCAAAAAGAAGCGACCCTGGATAAGAAGAGCGAAAACTTCGAAAAGAAGGAAGAAGAACTGGCCCTCAAGCTACAGAAAGTGGCTGAGACCCAGGCTGAGGTGGATGCCGCCAAGGCGGCCCAGATCAAGGCCCTGGAGGTCATTTCCGGCCTGACCCAGGAGCAGGCAAAGCAGACTCTCCTGCAGAGCGTGGAGGAAGATGTCCGCCACGAAACCGCTGTGAAGATCAAGGAGATCGAACAGCAAATGAAAGACGAGTGCGACGAAAAGGCACGGGAGATCCTCTCCATCGCCATTCAGCGTTGCGCTGCCGACCATGCCGCTGAGGCTACCGTTTCCGTTGTGGCGCTGCCCAACGACGAAATGAAGGGCCGCATCATCGGCCGGGAAGGTCGGAACATCCGCACCCTGGAAACCATCACCGGTGTGGATCTGATCATCGACGACACCCCCGAGGCCATCACCGTCAGTTCCTTCGATCCCGTCCGTCGGGAAATCGCCCGTCTGGCGCTGGAAAAACTGATTGCCGACGGCCGTATCCACCCCACCCGCATCCAGGACATGGTGGAAAAGAGCCGCAAGGAAGTGGATCGCACCATCCGCGAGGAGGGCGGGCGCGCCTGCTACGAAGCCGGTGTCCACAACCTCAACCCCGAACTGATCAAAATTTTGGGCCGTCAGAAGTACCGTACTTGTTATGGTCAGAATGTGCTGAATCACTCCATGGAAGTTGCCCACATTGCAGGCCTCATGGCTGCAGAACTGGGCGTGGATGTGGCGCTTGCCAAGCGTGCAGGTCTTCTGCATGACCTGGGTAAGTCCATTGACCATGAAGTGGAGGGCAGCCATGTACAACTGGGTGCAGACATTGCCCGGAAGTACAAGGAAAATCCCGTTGTGGTCAACGCCATCGAGGCACACCATGGCGATGTAGAGCCCAAGACCGTTATCGCTGTGCTGGTCCAAGCTGCTGACGCTGTCTCTGCCGCCCGTCCCGGCGCTCGCCGTGAGAATGTGGAGAACTACATCCGCCGTCTGCAGAAGCTGGAAGAACTCACCGGTTCTTATCCCGGTGTGGATAAGGCATTCGCCATCCAGGCAGGCCGCGAGGTGCGCATCATGGTCAAGCCCGAGGTGGTTTCCGAGGACAATATGGTTCTGCTTGCCCGGGATGTGGCAAAGAAGATCGAAGCCGAGTTGGAATACCCCGGTCAGATCAAGATCAATGTCATCCGGGAAACCAAGGCTGTGGAATACGCAAAATGATCACCAATGCCCCAACCACCCGGTTGGGGCATTTTATTATTGGAAAGCCCCTTGCCTCCCCCTTTGGGGGAGGTGTCAGCCGAACAGGCTGACGGAGAGGGCAATTGCGATAGCTTTTGCAGATATGCCCTCTCAGTCAAAAATCAAAGATTTTTGCCAGCTCTCCCAGAGGGAGAGCCAAGGGCGTTATACCGTTAAGGAGGTACCTATGTACAACACAACACTATGCTACGTCACCCGGGGTAATGAGGTGCTCATGCTCCATCGGGTAAAGAAGAAGAACGACATGAACCAGGACAAGTGGATCGGCATCGGCGGCAAATTCGAGGGGGAAGAAAGCCCCGACGAATGCCTGCTCCGGGAGGCCAAAGAAGAAACCGGTCTGACGCTGACCTCCTGGAAATGCCGGGGCGTGATCACCTTCCTCACCGACGGAACGTGGGAGGGGGAGCACATGTACCTGTTCACAGCCGACGGCTTTGAGGGCGAACTTATCGACTGCAACGAGGGCGAACTGAAATGGGTCAGCCGGGAATTTCTGAACGATCTGCCCAAATGGGAAGGTGACCAAATTTTTCTGGATCTTTTATGGCAGGATGCTCCATTCTTTCTGCTGAAACTCCGCTACGACGGAGAAAAACTGGTGGAAGCCGTACTGAACGGTAAAACAATAAGATGATTCCCTCGCCTCTCCCTATGGGAGAGGTGTCAGCCGAACAGGCTGACGGAGAGGGCAATATTGTACACCCTCTCAGTCAAAAATCAAAGATTTTTGCCAGCTCCCCCAATGGGGGAGCCAAGACGGGCAGCCGATGGCCGCCCGTCTTCTTATTTGCCCAACAGCAGGGGCTGGATTTGTTTTCCCTCCAGGGCGCAGGACAGGGTTTGCGGAATCTGCTCAAAATCCGCCACCAAACTTGTGGGCTTATTCAGGGCATCGTCCTGCCCAAAGGGTACAAAATAATAGTTTTTCCGCACCAAAAGCCGTCCGATATTCTCAGCCGCCCCGGCCAGCGCATCGTTGGTGGATATGGCTATGATCACTGGCCTGCCGTTGCGCAAATGGCTTTTCGCCGCCATGGTCACCGCCGTGTCTGCTACACTATGGGCCAGTTTTGATAGGGTATTGCCGGTGCATGGGGCAATGATCAGTGCATCCAGTAGTTTTTTGGGCCCGATTGGCTCCACTTCCTGGATGCTGTGCAGGGGCGAAACGCCGCAAATATCCGTCGCCCTCTGCATATGGCTTGCCGCCGTGCCGAACCGGGAATTGATGGTGCAGGCAGAGGGAGAAAAAATGGGAACAATTTTATAATCCTGTGCCAGTCGCTCCATTACCGGAAACACCTGGCTGAATGTGCAAAAAGAGCCGCACATGGCAAATCCGATGGTCATACCGTTCCCTCCCCCAAATGCCGCAGAACGCCCCGGGCAATGCACCCACCGGACTCCTCCGGCAGCATTTTCCCCGGCAGTCCCCGGGCCCAAAGCACATTTTCTCCTGCCATTCCCAGCCGGGATGCCAGGTCGATCTTCACACAAGCTTCCTCGCCACCATGGGCCAACACTTCCGCCGGGGCGGTGTTGATGATCGCCCGGTACACCCGAGGATCGATTTTTTCCAAGGCCACCGCACCATATCCCAATGCAGCGAGCATTCCCAGGTCTGACGGCTTCCGCGCCGCAACGGACACATCCGCATCCAAAGCTTTCAGCATGGCCACCAGGCACTTGCCGATTCTACCCCAGCCGATCACCAAAATGGAACACCCCCGGAACGCCACCGGCAGTCGGTCTCCCAGCAGGCGCAAGGCGCAATCCGCGGTGATGGCGGCATTCTCCGACAAATATTGCTCTTCCCGGAGCAGATCTACCTTAGGATGGTCCTCCCCTATAGCATCCAAATTGCCACCGATCACCGTCACACCTGCCGGAATTCGGGAAAAATCCGCATCTTTTGTAGGTACATCCAACAACACGTGGGTCACGTTCCGGTCAAGCGCTGTCGCCACGCGCACCCCCTGCTGTTCCAGTATTCGGGCAGCAAAGGATACCGCCCGGCCATCCCCCATGGGAAAAACGGTTGTTTGCCGCATAAAAATCACCCTTCCTCTCCACAATATGTAGGCTGAAAGGCAATGGTGCTTGATTTGTGGCCTTTTTTGCGGTATAATATGGGAAAGAGGTGAGGACTCATGCAAAGACTTGGCTTTATACATGATATGATGGATGTAAAGGTGCTGGTGCTGTTTGTGGCACAGCGTGCCAATTATCCTTTGACTACTCAAGAAATCTACGAATTATGCTATCAGGACGAGTGCCTGAGTTATTTCGATGTGTGCACCGCCGTTCCGGAAATGGTTGACACCGGCCATTTGAAAGAACTGGATGGCGAGCGGTATGAAATTACAGAAAAAGGCCGGGAGACCGGCGCTTTGACGGAGGATTCCATCGCCTATACGGTCAGACAGCGGGCTGAAAATGCCGTGACCCGTTTCAACCGGCAGATCCGCCGAAGCAGTTTTGTCAAGACCCAAGTGATCAGCCGGGAAGGCGGCGATTATTCTGTGATTTTGTCTCTGGATGACGAAACCAGCAATCTGATGACCCTGGAACTGATGGCGCCCGATCAGCGGCAGGCAGTTCGACTGAGCCGGCTGTTTGAAAAAAAAGCGGAAGATGTGTACAATCTGACCATGACCGCCCTGCTGGACGGCGAAGCCGAATTGGATAACGAATGAGAAATCCCCGGAAAGGCTTACCTTTCCGGGGATCGTTCTTATGAAATTACAGGATCACCGCGATGATGGTCAGCACAACCAGCAAAATGCCCAGGAAAACCGTACCGCAACCCATCTTTGTTTCGTTCATTACGCGCTCCTTTACAGTTCTTCCAAGTAGCGCACACCCTTGATTTGACGAACTTTATCCATCAATTCTTCATGATTGCCACGTTTTTTAGCCTTCAGGGTGGCGATCATGCCCCGGGTATTGCTTTCCGTAGAGCTTTGTTCCATCTGAATGTTGCTGATCTCCAGTTCCAGATCCCGAACCCCGCGGATAAAGCAACCAACGGTAGTTCCCTCTTCCAGTTCCACATAGATCTCCACCGCACGGGTCTTGCTGTGCAAATTATCATCCCAGCGCTGCAATAGGGTCATAACCACGAAAATGGCCAAGCCCGCAACCAACGCAGCCTCATAGAAACCTACCCCCAGTGCAAGGCCCACGCCGGCAGCGGACCACAGTCCGGCAGCGGTGGTCAAGCCCTTGATCCGGTTATACCGGGTGACCACGATGGTACCTGCGCCCAAAAAGCCGATACCGCTGACCACCTGTGCGCCCAAACGCATGGGGTCACCGGACTGGGTTACTTGGAAAAGGTACTGATTGGTTAACATAATAAGACAGGAGCCCACGCACACCAACATATAGGTACGCATACCTGCCGGACGATGTTTCATGCCGCGCTCCAGACCCAGCGCACCGCCGCAAATCACGGCAATTGCAATCCGAAGCACAATGGAAAGGTATGTAATTTCCCGAAATTCCATATTCCACACTCCTTCACATTTTATATCCCCTTAGGGGAGCATATATTATATCAAACGTGTATCCTCTTGACAATGGACGGAAATGGAGATTTTCGGGTCTTTGTTTTGTTGGAATTGTCTAATTCACGGGAACTCCACATCAAAAACGAAGGATGTTTCACTTCTGTACGCCTCCCCGGCCCGGGTGATGGGCTGGGGCCATTGGGG
This sequence comes from Faecousia sp., assembly GCA_045653245.1. GTDB lineage: Bacteria > Bacillota > Clostridia > Oscillospirales > Oscillospiraceae > Faecousia. The sequence goes on along the minus strand of JAZOLS010000084.1, from coordinate 20,041 downwards.
ATTATTCAGGGCATTGGGATAGTACTGGGTCTCCAGGCATACGCCGCCACGACGGCAATAGGAAACGCCATCCTTGCCCATCTCCCCCTTAAGGAAGTTGCCGGAATACAGTTGCAGACCCGGGCAATCGGTGGATACCGACATGGTTCGCCCGGATTCCGGATCACGCAAGATGGCACAGGGAGAGGTGAATACCTCAAAATTGTGATCGTAGCCCTTTTGTAAACGCATGGGCGCTTCGTCCTTATCCACATCCCGGCCGATAGGCTTGGGGACACGAAAATCCATGGCTGTGCCGGCCACATCCCGCTTTTCGCCGGTGGTGATATAATTCGCATCCGCAGGGGTGAAGAACCGGGCTGGCATGGTAAGGATCTGATCCATGGCCTTTTCCGGCTTATCATGGCCTGCCAGATTGAAATAACTGTGGTTGGTAAAATTGAACACCGTATCCCGGTCACAAACCGCCCGGTAGACAATGCGCAGGGTATTGCCCTGCTCCAGGGTGTAGGACACACGGATCTTGGCATTGCCGGGAAAACCCTGGTCGCCATGGGGACTCTTCAGCCCAAAGGTGATGCCGTTTTCCGTCACCTCCAGGACATCCCAAATGCGGTTTTTATAAAAATCAAAACCGCTGTGCAGATTATTTTCCCCGTTGTCGTTTTTGTCCATCTGATAGCGCTTGCCGTTCAGCACAAAGGATGCCCCACCGGTGCGGTTGGCATTTCTGCCCACCACAGCACCAAAAAAGGTGGTGCTTTCGCAGTAGGCTTGTGGGTCATCAAAGCCCAAAACTACGTCGGCCAAATTGCCGTTGCGGTCCGGGACGAAGAGTTTTACCAACGTGGCACCCAGGTCTGAAAAGACTGCACGCATGTTGCCACTTCGGATGGTATATAAAGATGCGGTTTCGCCATTGGGCAAAACGCCAAATTTTTCACGCATTTTTCTGCCTCCTTGCTTGAGCAGTGGGTTCATTATATAATAATTGTGCCCGTTTTTCAACGGATTTTTTCCTTAAGATTTCCATTATTCTCCTTTACATTTTGACGAAAGCCCGTGGAAAAAACCACAGGATTTTGTGTTTTTATCCTTGCAAAAAGTACAAGATATAGTATAATGGGTCATGCACGACAAAAAATCTCTTGGCTCTCCCCCTGGGAGAGCTGGCAAAAATCTTTGATTTTTAACTGAGAGGGTGTACGATATTGCCCTCTCCGTCAGCCTGTTCGGCTGACACCTCTCCCAAAGGAAGAGGCAAGGGTGAAATTGGAGGATAAATAGAATGAAAATCATCAAAAGAAATGGTGCGGAAGTCGCCTTTGATATCGACAAGATCCGCATGGCCATCACCAAAGCCAACGAAGCTGTGGATGAAAAGGTGCGCATGACTGCCTTGCAGATCGAACGCATTGCCCAGCACGTGGAGATCGCCTGCGAGGAAATGGGCAGAAGCCCCGCCGTGGAAGAAATTCAGGATCTGGTGGAAAAGGCAATCATGGCCCACGGCGCTTATGAAGTGGCCAAAACCTACATTACATACCGCTACACCCGTAGTCTCCTACGTCAGTCCAATACCACCGACGACCGGATCCTGTCCCTCATCGAGTGCAACAACGAAGAGGTCAAGCAGGAAAATGCCAATAAAAACCCCACCGTCAATGCGGTGCAGCGCGACTACATGGCAGGCGAAGTATCCAAGGACATTGCCCGTCGGATTTTGCTCCCCCAGGATGTGGTGGCCGCCCACGATGCCGGCATTATCCACTTCCACGATGCGGACTACTACGCCCAGCATATGCACAACTGCGACCTGGTGAACCTGGAAGATATGCTCCAGAACGGCACGGTCATTTCCGGCACCATGATCGAAAAGCCCCATTCTTTCTCTACCGCCTGTAACATCGCCACCCAGATCATTGCCCAGGTGGCATCCAACCAATACGGCGGTCAGTCCATTTCTCTGACCCACCTGGCACCCTTCGTCCAGGTCAGCCGGGAAAAGATCCGCAAGACTGTGGAAAAAGAAATGGCCATCTATGGTGTCGCCGTTTCTGAAGAAGCCATTGCCAAAGTGGTGGAAGAGCGTCTTCGCGAAGAGATCCAGCGTGGCGTGCAGACCATTCAGTACCAGGTGGTCACCCTGATGACCACCAACGGACAAGCTCCGTTCATTACCGTTTATATGTATCTGAACGAGGCCCGGAACGAGCAGGAAAAGAAAGACCTGGCGCTGATCATTGAAGAAATGCTCCGCCAGCGCTATGAAGGCGTGAAAAACGAAAAGGGCGCATGGATCACCCCTGCATTCCCGAAACTCATCTATGTTTTGGAAGAGGACAATGTCCGGGAGGGCACGCCCTACTGGTATCTGACCCGTCTGGCCGCCGAGTGCACCGCCAAGCGGATGGTGCCCGACTACATCAGCGAAAAGAAGATGCTGGAACTGAAAGGCGACGTGTATGTGTGCATGGGTTGCCGTTCCTTCCTCACCCCTGACCGCTTCACCGAAGCCGGGGCAGGCAACATCGCCAATGCCGGCAACTACGAACCGGGCAAGCATAAATATTACGGCCGGTTCAATCAAGGTGTGGTCACCATCAATTTGGTGGATGTGGCCCTGTCTTCCGGTCGGGATATGGACAAGTTCTGGCAGATCTTTGACGAGCGGCTGGAACTGTGTTACAAGGGTCTGCTGTGCCGGCACGAACGGCTGAAAGGCACGCTTTCCGATGCCGCGCCCATTTTGTGGCAGTACGGCGCTTTGGCCCGTCTTGCCAAGGGCGAGCCCATCGACAAACTGCTCTACGGCGGTTATTCCACCATTTCTTTGGGCTATGCAGGTCTTTATGAGTGCGTCAAGTACATGACAGGCCGTTCCCACACCGATCCTGAAGCAAAGCCCTTTGCCCTGAAAGTTATGCAGCACATGAATGATGCCTGCAAGGATTGGAAAGAGAAGCACAACATCGACTTCTCCCTCTACGGCACGCCCTTGGAGTCCACCACCTACAAGTTCGCCAAGTGCCTGCAGCAGCGTTTCGGCATCATCCCCGGCATCACCGACCGCAGTTATATCACAAATTCCTATCACGTCCACGTTACCGAGGAGATCGATGCGTTCACCAAACTGCGTTTTGAAGCGGATTTCCAGCAACTGTCCCCCGGCGGTGCGATTTCCTATGTGGAAGTTCCCAATATGCAACAGAACATAGACGCTGTGCTGGAACTGATGCAGTTCATTTACGAAAACATCATGTACGCGGAACTGAACACCAAGTCCGATTTCTGCCAGGAATGCGGCTACAACGGAGAAATTCAGATCCGCGAGGACGACGGCAAGCTGATTTGGGTCTGTCCCCAGTGTGGCAACACAGATCAGAGCAAAATGAATGTTGCCCGGCGCACCTGCGGCTACATCGGTACTCAGTATTGGAACCAAGGCCGCACTCAGGAGATCAAGGATCGGGTGCTGCATCTGTAATTGCACAGTAAACGCTCCCCGTCAGCTAATGGGGAGCGTTCTTGTTTTTATCCATCTTGCCTCTCCCTTTGGGAGAGGTGGCAAAAATTTTTGATTTTTGCCGGAGAGGGTGTCGATATTTTCCCTCTCAGTCGCGCTTTACAGCGCGCCAGCTCTCCCATAGGGAGGGCCAAGGCGTAGTGCGTACGTAAAAATTGTAGGAAAATGGACGGGCAATGGGCAATAGAGTATTGCAGGAGGTGGGAAATTTGATTCCTGCGGTATGGCTGATGCTGGGTTCACTGCTGTATTCTTTGCAACTGTCCTCCGGCAGTTTCCCCCGGCCCCTGACGGCTAAGGAGGAGGCTTACTATCTGGATTTGGCATCCAAGGGCGACCTGGATGCCCGGAATATTCTTGTGGAACGCAACCTGCGCCTGGTTGCCCATATTATGAAAAAATACTACACCCAAACTTCCGACCAGGAAGATCTGATCTCCATCGGCACCATTGGGCTCATCAAGGGGATCTCCACGTTTGATGCCTCCAAGGGGGCGCGTCTTGCTACTTACGCCGCCCGGTGCGTGGAAAATGAAATTTTGATGCATTTTCGCGCGCAAAAAAAGTCCAGTCAGGATGTATCGCTGTCGGATTATATCGAAACCGGCAGTGACGGGGCAGCGCTTTCCCTGATGGATGTGGTGGCCGAGGAAGAGGATCTTTTGGAGACCGTCAGCACCCGTCAGCGGATCGCACAGGTGCGTGTTGCCGTGGCGGAAAAACTGGATGAACGGGAACGGCAGGTGATCGTCCTACGTTACGGCTTAGGCGGCTGCACGCCCCAGCGCCAACGGGAAGTGGCGAAACAATTGGGCATCAGCCGCAGTTACATTTCCCGAATCGAAAAACGGGCGCTGGAAAAATTACACCAGGCATTGGGAGATTGACTTTTTCCCGCTTTGCAGTTATAATAAGCCCAATTCCATAGGACAGTTCGCAACCATCCTGTCTGAAAACAAAACTAGGGATCTACAGATGGGCGCATTGCGCCCATTTTTCCTTTTTAGGAGCATTTTTATGAGAAAAAACACCCGTTACTTAGTCCACTGTGCCATGATCGCCGCCCTCTATGCGGTTCTGACACATTTGCAGAATCTTTTGATTCCCGGCTCTGCCACCTGGGCCATTCAATTTCGCATTTCGGAAGCCCTGTGCGTGCTGGCTTTCTTTACCCCGGCGGCCATCCCCGGACTGACATTGGGCACGTTGCTTTTCAATCTCACATTTGCCCAGGCGTTGCCACTGGATTTTCTTTTGGGCAGTCTCGCCACCTTGCTGGCGACGATTTTCATGCGCAGAACCAAGACGCTGACCATCAAGGGCTGTCCCCTTTTCGGCCTTTTGATGCCGGCCCTGTTCAACGCCTTGATCGTGGGCTGGGAACTGAGCATTTACATCGGCGGCGGATTCCTTTTCAACGCGGCAACGGTAGCCATTGGCGAGGCGGCCGTTCTGCTGAGCCTTGGTACAGCACTGTACTATGCTCTGCGCATCCGTGGCCTGGATAAAAAGTTGTTTGGATAGCCTATATTATTGAATCACTCGCGGACGTGCAATGCACGCCCCTACTTGGCTTTTCAATTCGTAGGGGCGACCATTGGTCGTCCGTTTTTTTTATTGAAAAATGACGAAAATGTGGTATACTATCCTTTAAAGGATGTGTAAAAATGATCGATTTTCAGAAAATAGACCTTTCCCAGGCTGGTCGGTATCAAGAAATCCTCAGCGCCTGTAGGGAACGGGGCTGTGAATATTCTCTGGTGAATTTGTATATGTGGGGACGGCAGAAAGTTGCCCTTTTGCATGGCTGTCTTGCCCTTTTTTCCCAGTTTCAGCGCAAAAGCGTGTACCCTTTCCCGGTCGGAAACGGGGATGTGGGCGCGGTGCTGGATGCCATCATCCATGATGCCCGGGTCAGAGGTCTGCAATGCCGTCTGGCCTCTATGACCGCCGCTGACTGCGCATTTTTGGAAGAACGCTATCCCGGTCAGTTCCAATTTCACCCGGATCGGAACAGTTGCGACTATATCTATAACATCACAGACCTGGCCACCCTGCCCGGCCGGAAATTTCAGCGCAAGCGTAATCACTTGAACCGCTTCCGTCAAAATCACCCGGACTGCCGGATGGTGGAAATCACGGCGGAACTTCTGCCTGCTGTCAAGGCCATGACAGAGATTTGGTACGCACAACGCATGGCATCCGACCCGAACAATGATTTTCAGTTGGAACAACGGGCGCTGAGCCGGGCCTTTGAAAAATGGACCGAACTGGGTCTTAAGGGTGCGGTTTTGGTGGAAGACGGCAAGATTTTGGCTATGTCCGCCGGCTCTTTTTTGAACGAGAATACCTTCGATGTGCATTTTGAGAAAGCGCTGGAGGATGTGGATGGGGCTTACGCCGCCATCAATCAGGCGTTTTCCGCCCATCTGCACGAGAAATATCCCAACCTGCGCTGGCTGAACCGGGAGGACGATTTGGGTCTGCCCGGCCTGCGCAAGGCCAAACTTTCCTACTGCCCGGACCATCTTGTGGTGAAATTCTGGGCAAACCTACTGGAGGAAGACGATGAACATTGATTATCCCAATCAAGCCCAAGCTGAGCAGTTGCGCGCCCTTTGGCAGGAGGCCTTTGGAGATGACGATGCTTTTTTGGAGCATTTCTTCACCTATGGCTTCGCACCGGACCGCTGCCGCTGCCTGACCGTGGACGGAAACGTTGCCGCGGCCCTGTACTGGTTTGACTGTAGTTTCCAAGGAAAGCCCCTGGCATATCTTTACGGCGTTGCCACCGGCAAAGCATACCGGGGTCAGGGCCTTTGCAAGGCCTTGGCAGAAAATACCCACAGCCATCTGAAATATCTCGGCTATTCCGGGGAAATTTTGGTGCCTGCCGGTGAAAAACTGTTTCAGATGTACGAAAAAATGGGCTACAGCACCTGTTCTTCGGTGACGGAATTTACCTGCGATGCCGGATCTGCCCCTGCGAATATGCGCCTGGTGGACAAAGAAGAATACCGCCTGCTCCGTCGGCAGTTTTTGCCGGAAGAGGGGGTCGTGCAGGAGGGGGACAACCTGGACTTTCTGCAGACTATGGCGGACTTCTATGCCGGGGAGGATTTTTTGGTTGCCGTCGCCCATGGGGAGGAATTTTTTGCCCCGGAACTGTTGGGAAATTCCCAGGCCGCGCCGGGAATTTTGGCCGCTCTGCGGAAAAATCAGGGCCGTTTTCGCGGTCCGGGAGGCGGAAAACCCTTTGCTATGTACTGCCCATTGCTGGATGCACCGGCGCCGGGATATTTTGGCCTGGCTTTTGACTGATTTTTTTGTATTTTTTTCTTGCATCCCGGACAATGGGGATATATAATAATCCTATATTTTGGAAACCAATGGAGGAATCTTTATGGCAAACATCGTTCGCCCCGCATCCATGGAAAGAATCACCACCCCAGAACTGGCCAAAGCATTTATCGACGAGCAAGTGGCAGAAGTCCGCGCACAGGTTGGTGACAAGAAAGTTCTGCTGGCCCTCAGCGGCGGCGTGGATTCGTCCGTTGTGGCGGCCCTGCTGATCAAGGCCATCGGCAAACAATTGGTCTGCGTGCATGTGAACCACGGCCTCATGCGCAAAGGCGAAAGCGAGCAGGTCGTCGACGTGTTCGGCAAAGAACTGGATGCCAATCTGATTTACGTAGATGCTACTGACCGCTTCCTGGATCTGCTGGCCGGCGTTTCCGAGCCGGAAAAGAAGCGTAAGATCATCGGAGGCGAATTCATCAAGGTCTTTGACGAGGAATCCGCCAAGCTGGAGGGCATCTCTTTCCTGGCACAGGGTACCATTTATCCCGACATTTTGGAATCTGACGGCGTGAAAGCACACCACAATGTGGGCGGTCTGCCGGAAGATATGCAGATGGAACTGGTTGAACCGGTGAAACTGCTGTACAAGGACGAAGTCCGGGTGGTGGGCGAAGCTTTGGGTCTGCCCCATGCCATGGTCTACCGTCAGCCCTTCCCCGGCCCCGGCCTGGGCGTCCGTTGCCTGGGTGCCATCACCCGGGATCGGCTGAATGCCCTGCGGGAGGCTGACGCCATTTTGCGAGAGGAGTTCGACAACTGCGGTCTTGCAGAAAAGGTGTGGCAGTATTTCATCGCTGTGCCGGATTTCAAGAGCGTAGGTGTGCGCGACAGCAAGCGTTACGAGGGCTGGCCGGCCATCATCCGTGCGGTGAACACCACCGATGCCATGACCGCCACCATCGAGGAGATCCCCTACGCCGTTCTGCATAAGATCACGAACCGCATCACTTCCGAGGTAGAGGGCATCAACCGCGTCCTGTTGGATCTGACGCCTAAGCCTGTAGGAACCATCGAGTGGGAGTGACCATGGTTATTCAGGTGTAGGTGCGGATAGTATCCGCCCGCGGGCGATTCATGGATCGTCCCTGCATAATAGTTAACCAAATAGCAAACCCCCTCCAATCGGAGGGGGTTAACTAATGCATTGCGTTTATTCTTCCCGGAAATCGAACAGTTCCTTGGGCGTGATGTGCAAAACTTCGCACATTTTGAAGATCACATCCATGGATACACCCACGTTGCCCAGTTCGATGGCGCTGATGTGACTGCGGTCGATATCTACCAATTCCGCAAGTTCCAACTGGGTGAGCCGTTCCCGTTTGCGAAAATAGAACACATTCAACCCGAATTTCTCGTAAAGTTCTTTGTACTCCTTTTTCACCGATATCACCTCTTGCATATATTTTATGCTGTGTGATACAAGTAATAAACCTTGTGAAAGTAGCGAGACGCTATTGACAGCCGTCATTTGCGGTGTTATAGTAGCATTATGCTTGTGAGAGGAGTCATTTTATGGACAAAGTAGAGAAATGGAATCGTCTGGACGAACTGGCCCTGCAGGACGATCTTTATAAATTTTATCGGCGCGCTTACTGTGAATCTGCTGTGAAGTTCGATAAAATCATCCGTTGGTGTCCGCGGAAGTTGCGCAACACCCTCCAGGGCTATGCGGATTTCGGACGGCTGATGATGCAACGCATGGCCGGGATCGCCCTGGATAATATGGAGTTTCATGATGAAAAATAACAACCCCCTCCGGTCGGACAATGTCATTAAGATAGTGTCATTGCGAACCAGTGACCGATGTCACTGGTGTGGCAATCCGCATCTTTTGTGGCACTTTCAGTGCCACGCGGCTCCTAAGAGCCGCAGGGGAAACGGATTCCCACGCCAGTGTGCGCACTGGCTCGGAATGACATTTTTTCTTAACTTAATGACAGCCCCGTTAAGGGGGCTTTTTTATGTCTTTGCCATGGCGATTTTTTGCAGAATCTGCACAAAGAGATCCCACCAAGTCAGCCGGGGGACGGCATCCTGTGCCACCATGGGCACCTGGGACAGTATTTGGTCACCCACCCTTACCGTCAGCGTACCTACCTTTTGTCCCTTACTTACGGGAGCCGTCAAACTTTCCTCCAGTGCGGTTTGGATGTTTACCTGATTTTCCTGCCCCTTGTCGATGAGTAGTTGCACATCCTCAGCAGGGATGGCATTCACGCTCTTTTGTGTTCCCAGTTTCACAGGAATGCTGTTTTCTGCCGGGAGTTCCGGTTTGATCAGCGCATAATTGGCAAAACCGTAATCCAGCATGGCCTTGCATCCGGCAAAGCGTTCCTGAGAGGTTTTTGCACCCATCACCACGGCGATCAGCCCCAATCCGTCACGCTGGGCGGTGGCGGACAGGCAGTACCCGGCGGAAGAAGTAAAGCCGGTCTTCAGCCCTGTCGCACCGGGATAAAAGCGGATCAGTTTGTTGGTGTTGGACAGGCCGAATGCGCCATTTCGCACCGTATCCATCCAGATGGTGGTAAATTTTTGAATGTCCGGGTGGTTCCGCATCAGTTCCCGGCTCATAACGGCAATGTCGTAGGCGCTGGTAAGGTGTTCTTTGGCGTTTTCGTCATCGTCCAGGCCGGTACAGTTGACAAAGTGGGTGTCGTTCATCCCCAACTGCCCGGCTCGGATGTTCATTTTCTCTACAAAGGCGCTTTCTGACCCGGCGATGTGTTCTGCCAAAGCGCAGGCGCAGTCGTTGGCGGAGGAAACAGCTACGGATTTAAGCATATCTGACACGGACATGGTCTCGCCTACCTTCAGATAGATCTGACTGCCGCCCTTAGCCGCTGCGGATTCAGATACGGTTACGGTATCATCCCAGCCGATTTTCCCAGAGTCAATGGCTTCCATGATCAGCAGCATGGTCATGACCTTGGTCACGCTGGCAGGGGCCAGTTTTTCATGGGCATTTTGCTCATAAAGTACCGTTCCCGTGGCCATATCCATGAGCAACGCACTTTTGCCTGCCACTTCCAGATTTGCCGCTTTTGCCGGTGTGATACACAAAAGCGCCATGCAAAGCGCCAGAAAGATCCCCAACCGTTTCATTTCAAACCCCTCCTCTTATCAGTGGTACAGCCTATGCACCTTGTCTGGGAGTTATGACCGGAAAACCTCTTCTGATGTCATTGCGAGGAGCGTAAGCCACGTGGCAATCCGTATCCCTGCGGCTCAGTGAGCCGCGCGGGCCCAAGGCCCGCAAGAAAACGGATCGCCACACCAGTGTGCGCACTGGTTCGCGATGACACGGAACGTTGGAAAGCACATAAGAATTGCCGCACCCGGGTGGGTGCGGCAAAATCTTATTCCAGCTCAAATGCGCCGGTATACAGCTGATAGTAGGTGCCCTTTTGGGCGATGAGGTCATCGTGAGTGCCCCGCTCGATGATCCGGCCGTGATCCAGGACCATGATGCAATCGGAGTTTTGGACTGTAGACAGCCGGTGGGCAATGACAAAGGTGGTTCTGCCCTGCATCAGCGCATCCATACCCTTTTGCACCAGGGCTTCTGTACGGGTGTCGATGGAAGATGTGGCTTCGTCCAGGATCATTACCGGGGGGTCGGCAACCGCCGCCCGGGCGATGGCAATGAGTTGCCGCTGACCCTGGGAAAGATTCGCACCGTTGCCGGTGAGCTCTGTTTCATAGCCGTTGGGAAGACGGGTGATGAAATCGTGGGCATTGGCCAGTTTTGCTGCTTTGATGCAATCTTCGTCGGATGCATCCAAATTGCCATAGCGGATGTTGTCCATGACAGTGCCGGTGAACAGGTTGGTTTCCTGGAGTACCACGCCCAGGCTTCGGCGCAGGTCCGGCTTTTTGATCTTGTTGATGTTGATGCCGTCATAGCGGATCTTGCCGTCGGCAATGTCATAGAACCGGTTGATCAGGTTGGTGATGGTGGTCTTGCCTGCGCCGGTTGCACCCACAAATGCAATTTTCTGACCAGGATGGGCATAAAGAGTCACGTCATGAAGAACAGTTTTCTCCGGTACATAACCGAAATCCACACTTTCCATGACGATATCGCCCTTGAGTTCCACAAAAGTGGTGGTGCCGTCGGCTTTGTGGAAATGTTTCCACGCCCAGTGGCCGGTATGCTCGGTGCACTCGGTGACATTGCCGTTTTCGTCAATCTTTGCATTGACCAGGGTCACATAGCCGTCGTCCACCTCGGGCTCTTGATCCATCAGATCGAAGATCCGCTCTGCACCTGCCAAAGCCATGACAATGGCGTTCATCTGCTGAGAGATTTGGTTGATGGGCATGTTGCAGTTCCGGGAAAGGGTCATAAAGGCCATTAGACTGCCCAGAGTCAGCAGGGGCATCTCCTCAGTGGACAGCACGCACAAAATACCGCCCACGATGGCGAGAATGGCGTACTGCACATAGCCCAGGTTGTTGTTGATGGGGCCCATCATGTTGGTGAATTTGCCAGCGGAGTAGGCGTTTTGCTGAAGTTCCGCATTCAATTTGTCGAATTCTTCCTTGGCTACTTCCTCGTGATTAAAGACTTTGACCACCTTCTGCCCGGAGATCATTTCCTCGATGTAGCCGTTGACCGCGCCCAGGGATTTTTGCTGGCCGATGAAGAATTTTGCGGATTTTCCGGCCAGGAACTTGGTGGAGAACACCACGGCCATAACGGTGATCATGGTCACGATGGTCAGAATCCAGGATTCGGTGAGCATGGTGATGAAGATGACCACCAGGGTTACTACGGCGGAAAATGCCTGGGGAATGGACTGGGAGATCATCTGGCGCAGGGTGTCAATGTCGCTGGTGTAACGGGACATGATGTTGCCTGCGGTGTTGGTGTCGAAATAGCGGATGGGAAGGGTCTGCATTTTCCGGAACATATCGTCCCGGACGGTTTTTTGGATGCCCTGAGTAACCCCGACCATAAGGTAGCTTTGCAGGAAGCTGGCGAGCATGCCGATGAGGAAAATACAGGCCAGTCTTACAAGGAAATTCCAAATGGGGGCAAAGTCAGTGGAACCGGATGCCACCATGGGCAGGAGAAAATCGTCCACCAACTTACCCAGGGCGGTTGCACTCCGGGATTGGACAAAAGCAGTGATGAAAATACAAGCGATTACGCATAAAAGGGTGAACTTATAGTTCATCAAGTATTTTAAAAGCCGTCCGAGAGTCTTTTTGGGGTCTTTTGCCTTGCGGCCATCGCCGCGCATTCTGACAGGAGGCATTACTCTTCGCCCCCTTTCTTCTGAGAGTTGTAGACTTCCTGGTAAATGGAGCAGGATTTCAAAAGTTCGTCATGGTTGCCCTGGGCCACCACCTGGCCGTTATCCAGCACGATGATCATATCCGCATCCTGTACGGAAGCCACACGCTGGGCAATGATCAGTTTGGTGGTGCCCGGAATCTGCTCGGCAAATGCCTGGCGGATCAGGGCATCGGTACGGGTATCCACCGCGGAGGTGGAATCGTCTAGGATGAGAATTTTGGGCTTTTTCAGCAATGCCCGGGCGATGCAGAGCCGTTGCTTCTGACCGCCGGACACATTGGTGCCGCCCTGTTCGATGTAAGTATCGTATTTGTCGGGGAAGGACTGGATGAAATCATCAGCGCAGGCCAAGCGGCAGGCTTCCACCAGTTCTTCGTCGGTGGCTTCGGGATTGCCCCAGCGCAGGTTTTCCTTGATGGTGCCGGAGAACAGCACATTTTTCTGCAACACCATGGCAACATTATCCCGAAGGACTTCCAAATTGTAGTCCTTTACATCCACACCGCCCACTTTCAGTGTGCCCTCGGACACATCGTACAGCCGGGGAATCAGCTGCACCAAAGTGGATTTGCTGGAGCCGGTACTGCCCAAAATACCCACGGTTGCGCCGGAGGGGATGTGCAGGGAAACCTCTTTCAATGCCCGGTGCTTTGCGGTGGCACTGTAGCGGAAGGAAACGTTTTCAAAATCGATAGAGCCGTCAGCCATTTCCATAACGGCATTTTCGGGGGAAGTCAAATCCGGCTCTTCTGTGAGGATTTCGTAGCACCGACGCAGGGGTGTCCGGGACATGGTCATCATCACGAATACCATGGAAAGGTTCATCAGACCCATGAGGATCTGGGTGGTGTAAGTAAACATGGAGGAAAGTTGACCGGTAGTCAATCCTTTCAGGGGATCGTTGCCGGAGGCGACCACCATTTGCGCGCCCACCCAGGAGATGGAGAGCATACAGGCGTACACACAGCCCATCATAATGGGGGAGTTCAGAGAAAGAATCTTTTCAGCCTTGGAGAAATTTTTTGCCAAGTCTGCGGAAATGTCGGTAAATTTCTCGTTTTCTTTCTTTTCCCGGACAAAGGATTTGACAACACGAATGCCGTGGACATTTTCCTGCACCACATTGTTCAGCCGGTCCAATTTCTTGAAGCTGCGGTCGAAAATTTTGAAAACCATGGGGGTCAGACAGCCCAAAGCCAAAATCAGAACGGGCATGACCTGCAGATAGACGGTGCTGAGCTTGACGGACAGCTGGAACGCCATGGTCAGTGCCAGAACCAGCATCATGGTGCAGCGGATGGTCATGCGGATCATCATTTGGAATGCCATCTGCAGCTGTGCAACATCGGAAGTCAGACGGGTGACAATGGAGGAAGAGGAGAACTTGTCGATGTTGGAGAAACTGAATTTCTGCACACGGTAGAACATATCGTGGCGCAGATTTTTTGCAAAGCCGGTGGCGGCTTTGGCGGCAAAGGTTGCCGATGCCACGCCGAACAACAGTGATGCGATGGCACACAGCACCAGCTGGATGGCGCGGGTGATGACGATGTTCATATCCTGCATACATACGCCGTAGTCGTACAGATCTGCCATTACCAGCGGAATGGTGACTTCCATGGCCACCTCTCCGACCATGCAAAGGGGACTGAGCATGGCGGCCCATTTGTATTCCCGGATGCACCGGGCTAAGCGTCTTATCATTCACATACCTCCTGGGGAATAAACATTACATGTTATCTTAACACAATCTTTTTTCGCGTGCAAGATATTGAGAAAAATGTTTACAATTTCGTTGAAAAACTCCCCAACCGAATGGTTGGGGAGTTAATGTTTTGGAAATTACTTCTTAGCGCCAGCAATCTGAGCGGCCACTTCGTCAGCGAAGTTCTCTTCCTTCTTTTCGATGCCTTCGCCCTTGATGTAGTGGATGGCATCCACGAAGGTGACCTTGCCGCCCAGCTTCTTGGAAGCGTCGGCAATGTAGCCGGCCACGTCGCCCTTAAAGAGGTCAGCGCGGACGAACTCCTGCTGCAGCAGGCAGATGTCCTTGAAGAAAGCAGCGATCTTACCGGCAGCGATCTTCTCCTTGACCTGAGCGGGCTTGCCGGCCATCTTGGGATCGTTGTCCATCAGAGCCAGCTGCACGGACATTTCCTTGTCGACCTCAGCCTGGGGAACCAGGGACTTATCCCAGTACTTTGCGCCCATAGCAGCGATCTGCATAGCAACGTTCTTACCGATCTCGGTAGCGTCGATGTCGCCTTCCACAGCCAGGTTCACCAGAACGCCGTGGGTGCCACCTGCGTGGACATAGGCAACGCTGGTGTTCTCAGCAAAACGGGAGAAGCGGCGGATCTGCATGTTCTCGCCGATGGACATGACCTTCTCCTGCATGATCTCGGTAACAGTCAGGTTGGAGTTCGGGTAGGTGCAAGCCTTCAGAGTTTCCACATCAGCGGGGTTCTGAGTAGCAACTACCTCAGCCAGGTTCTTGACCAGATCCATGAAAGAATCGGTCTTAGCGGCAAAGTCGGTCTCGGAGTTGACTTCGATGACAACACCGGTGCCGTTCACGACGGTAGCATAAGCAACGCCTTCAGCAGCGATGCGGTCAGCCTTCTTGGCAGCCTTGGCCAGGCCCTTTTCACGCAGCCAGTCCACAGCCTTATCCATATCGCCATCGGTAGCAGTCAGAGCAGCCTTGCAGTCCATCATGCCAACGTTGGTCATTTCGCGGAGTTTCTTAACATCCAATGCGGTAAAAGCCATTTTGGTATCCTCCTAAAATCTGTATCTTATTCAGCGACTTCGGCAGTTTCGGCCTCGGTAGCCTCAGCAGCAACAGCGTCCTCGCCCTGACGGCCTTCGATCACACCGTTTGCCATAGCAGCAGCGATCAGACGGATGGCGCGGATAGCGTCATCGTTGCCGGGGATCACGTAGTCGATCTCATCGGGATCGCAGTTGGTGTCAACGATAGCCACGATCGGAATGCCCAGTTTGTGAGCCTCAGCAATTGCGTTGCGCTCCTTGCGGGGGTCAACGATGAACAGAGCAGCAGGCAGCTTCTTCATTTCCTTCACGCCGCCCAGGTACTTCTCCAGCTTCTCGATCTCACCCTGCAGCTGAATGACTTCCTTCTTGGGAAGCATAGCGAAGGTGCCGTCAGCTTCCATCTTGCGCAGCTGAGCCAGACGGTCGATACGGGTACGCATGGTGCGGAAGTTAGTCATCATGCCGCCCAGCCAACGGGCGTTGACATAGTAACCGCCGCAACGGATAGCCTCTTCCTTGATGGCGTCCTGAGCCTGCTTCTTGGTGCCGACGAACAGGATGTTGCCACCGTTTGCAGAAGTCTCGCGGATGAAGGTGTAAGCCTCTTCCAGCTTCTTTGCAGTCTTCTGCAGATCGATGATGTAGATACCATTACGCTCGGTGTAGATGTAGGGAGCCATTTTGGGGTTCCAGCGGCGGGTCTGGTGACCGAAGTGTACGCCGGCCTCCAGCAGTTGTTTCATAGATACGACAGCCATTTTTGTTTTCTCCTTTTGTTTTGTCCTCCACCCCGATCATCCCGGCCGCCCGTCCATGATGGACACGGGAGCGACAGGTCCCCGGGTGTGTGGTGTAATATAGTCATGGGAAAAGCCCATGCCGAAACATTATACGGCATCCAAAGACGATTTGCAAGTATTTTTTCCAAAAAAATTTGGAAATATTCCTAAATTTTCTCAGAAAGGCAGCCAAAGTGGCTTCGGGCGGGGACGACAGCAGTCTTCCGGACGGATATCCACCAGAATAATGTCCGGTCCGATGCGTTTGATGCACTTCCAGGGGATGATATAATCTTCCTGCCGGCCCAAAATCCCTAAAAAATGACAAGGCCCCGGCACCAAAACCGCCAGCACCCGGCCCTCCGGCAATTCGATCTCCACATCCGACACGAAACCCAGCCGCCGCCCGTCAGATACGCAGATCACCTCTTTGCAGTGCAGATCCGTTACCCGAATGCCCATGCGCACCCCTCCCAATAAAGTTTTGGTACAGGATATGCGAAGAGGAACGGCATTTAGAATAGAAAATTAATAATGATATGTCATTGCGAGGGAGCGTAGCGACCGTGGCAATCTCCCACAAAATTTCGGAAACCCATGGGGATTGCCACACCAGTGTGCGCACTGGTTTGCAATGACAGTGTAAGGAAGGTGCAAAAATGACCGAGGACATCCTCGGTCATTTCCGTTTATATAAGCACATTTCGTAAGCGATGCCATTTTCTTCGCCGGATTGCAGAACTTCGGTCAGCACCCAATTTTCATCTTCGTCCAGATTGGGGAAAAATGTGTCGGATTCTACTTTGGTATGCACTTTGGTCACATAGGCGGTGTCGCACAGGGGCAGCATCTGGCGGTAGACGCTTCCGCCTCCGATGACCATGGCTCGGGGGGCGGATTGCGCCAACCGGGCGGCATCTTCCGGGGATGCGGCCATGGTAAAACCGGGGTAGACCCGCTTTGTTCTGGTTAACATAATATTTTCCCGACCGGGGAGGGGCTTTTGTCCGGGGAAATCCTCCACAGTGCGCCGGCCAACGATCACCGCCGCACCCCGGGTGGTTTCTCGGAAGAATTTCCGGTCGGCGGACAGAGCGACGGGCTGTGTGCCATCTTTGCCGATGCCCCAGTCGTCATAAACTGCTACAATCAGTTCCATAAAGTTACCTCACAAGAATACTGTCATTGCGAGGGAGCAAAGCGACCGTGGCAATCCCCATAGATTTCCGGGATTACCACGGGATTGCCACGCCAGTGTGCCCACTGGCTCGCAATGACGCGTTATGGGAGAAAAATCAAATTGCCATGGGAATTTCAAAATCAAAGGGGTGGAACTGGTAGTCCTCCACCTTGAAGCTATTCTTGGTAAAGGCGTAGAAATCGGTGATGCTCTCGTCCATAGAGAACTTGGGAGCAGGGAAGCCCTCGTTTTTCAGCATTTCCTTGACCATGTAGATGTGCCGGTCGTAAATATGACAGTCGGCGATCACATGGATCAGTTCGCCCACTTTCAGGCCCGAAACCTGGGCCATCATGTGCATCAGGACTGCATACTGCACCACGTTCCAGTTGTTGGCGGTGAGCATATCCTGGGAACGCTGGTTCAAAATGCCGTTGAGGGTATCGCCGCTGACGTTGAAGGTCATGGAATAAGCGCAGGGGTAGAGGTTCATGTCGTGCAGGTCGTCGAAATTATAGATATTTGTCAAAATCCGACGGGAGTTGGGGTTGTTTTTCAGATCGTACAGCACCCGATCCACCTGGTCAAACTCGCCCTCGGCGTACTGGTGCTTCACGCCCAACTGGTAGCCGTAGGCCTTGCCGATAGTGCCGTCCTCGCTAGCCCATTCGTCCCAAACATGACTGCCCAGATCTTCAATGCGGTTGGATTTCTTCTGCCAGATCCACAAAAGTTCATCCACTGCGCTCTTCCAGTAAGTACGCCGCAGGGTCATGATGGGGAATTCCTCTGCCAGATTATAGCGATTGACTACGCCAAACTTCTTGATGGTGTGTGCAGGGGTGCCGTCGGGCCAATGGGGACGGACCTCCAGATTTTCGTCAGAAAAACCGTTTTCCAAAATATCCAGGCAGGTTGCGCGGTAAAGATCGTCTGCTCTGCTCATAAAGACACCCCTTTTGTGTTTTGCGCCAAATATTGACAATTTTGCGCAAATTTGATAAAATAGTTGCGCGATATGTTGCGCGCTATTTATTATAGCACATGGTATCAGCATCTGTAAAGGAAAATCGAAACATGGCGAAATATAATATTACGATAGACGATATTGCCCGGGATTTGGGCGTATCCAAAACCACCATTTCCCGTGCCATTTCCGGTAAGGGGCGCATCAGTGAAGCTACCCGGGAGAAGGTGCGCCAGTACATCAAAGAGTGCGACTACCACCCTAGTGCATCTGCCAAGGGTCTTGCGGAGAGCCGTACCTACAATTTGGCACTGGTGTTGCCGAAATCGTTCATTCAGCAGAATCCTCCTTATATCCGCCAGGTGATCAATGCCATCTGCGAGGAAGCCTTCAACTGGGACTATAATATATTAATGTGTCTTTCCACAGACCTGTACCCGGAATCTCTGCTTCGGACGCTGGATAACCGAAAGGTGGACGGCGTGATCCTTTCCCGTACGGTGGAAAACGATGCGCTGGTGGATATTTTGGTGGAACGGGATATGCCCTTTGCTACCATCGGTTCTCTGCCTCCCTCTATGAGTGGCAAGGCTACCGTGGAAGCCGACCACGACCAGGTGGGCGGATGCCGGGCGTTTTCCAAGACCATCCTGCAGGAAAGCCGGGAGAAGATCGCCCTGCTTGGCAACGATATGCGCTACATCGTCAATCAGAGCCGATTGACGGGCTTCAACAAGGCAGCGGAGGAAGTGGACTTCGCCCAGGAAGACGTTTTCCTGTATACGGGCATCAACGATTATCGCGCCTGTGCAGCGGCGGTGGAAGAGTGCCTGCAAAAGGGTTTGCGCCGCTTTTTGGCCATGGATGAGGAAGTTTGCGTCCACGTCCTGCGTGCACTGGAGCAATGCATGTGGCTGACACCGTCAGATCTGCGGATCTATTCTCTGGCGGATAATGAAGCGCTGAACAATTACCGCTACCCGGTTTCGGTGGTGCGGTTCGATGCAGGAGAGTTGGGACAGATGGCCTGCCGGGAGCTGCTCCGTTGTCTGCGGGGAGAGACCTACGATCCTAAGCCAATTTTGGGCTATCGGATTATTGAGAGATAATTTATTGTAGGGGCGAGCATCGCTCGTCCGCTTGTGTGACGCGGTACTGTGGTAACGGACGGCCAATGGCCGCCCCTACAATGGAAATCCGACATTGTAGGGACACCGATCCTGCGGCAAAAAAAGATACATTATAAATAATATATGAATTTCTCTGCGTCGCCCTTGTCGATTTCTAAAAAACAGGGTATAGTTATAGTACACCGGAAGACCGGTGAAAGAAAGGAGCGCCGCATATGAAATTCCAATTTAGTGAGAAAAAAGTCAAACTGCCTGGCAATGTCCACGCCTACGCCGAAAAAAAGGTCATGAAGCTGGCTCGGTACTTCGAGGAGGATGCGCAAGCGCTCATCGTATTCTCTGTGGAGAAGAACCGGAACAATGTGGAACTCACCGTTCACGGTGCAGGCACCTGGTTCCGGGCTCGTGAGAGCACATCCGATATGTTCGCTTCCATCGATGCCGCTGTGGGCACCATTGAGGGTCAGATCCGCAAGAACAAGACCCGCCTGGCTCGCCGTCTGCGTCAGGATGCTTTCGTACGGACTGCTGAGGAAACTTCTTTCGCAGTTGACGAAAAGGAAGAGGACTTCCGCATCGTCCGGGTCAAGCAATTTAATTTCCGTCCTATGAGCCGCGAGGAAGCCATTCTGCAGATGAACCTGCTGGAGCATAATTTCTTCGCCTTCCGGGATGAAGACAACCACGGTGCGTTCGCTGTGGTCTACCGCAGAAACGATGGGGGCTACGGCCTCATTGAGGATGCGCTGTAATTGAAATAAACACCAACCGCCGGGTCAAAAGCCCGGCGGTTTTTTGGGCAAAATAACAATGAAAATTCCCTTGACATTTTTTGGAACCGATGTTATTATATCCGAGCGCCTTAAGGGGTGCGGGCGAAGAAGGGCATCTGAAAAAATCTTTGAAAAAAGCTGAAAAAAGTTCTTGACAGGGTTTGTAAGATGTGCTAGAATAAGCAAGCTAACCGTCTGGCGAGCGCGTGTACCTTGTAAATTGAATAATGTGAGACGAACTAT